>JBKPAM010000038.1:0-52970 GCA_046726435.1 Actinomycetota bacterium | reverse complement strand
GGCGTCGAAGTTCTGGCTCACGAGGGTCGCATACTTGCCGCCTTCCAGCACCGGCGCCTGCGCGAGGTGCCGATCACCGGCGGACCAAGCTCGTTCCGCGAGAGCGTCGCTCTCGACCCGGTGCTCTACGACTACGCCGAGCGCTTCCTCGGTGCCCTCGGTTGGACCGGGCTCGCGATGGTCGAGTTCAAGACGGGTCGCGATGGCCCGCGCCTCATGGAGATCAACGGGCGCGTGTGGGGGTCGCTGCCGCTCGCGGTCAAGAGTGGAATGGACTTTCCGGCGCGGCTTGCCGATCTGTACCTCGTCGGGCCGCCGGCGAGCGAACGCCTCGACACCGCCTACCGTGTAGGCGTCCGCTCGCGCAACCTTCAGCTCGAGGTGGTCTGGATCGCCTCGGTCCTCCGCGCTCGCCGGCGCTACGGTTTCCTGCCGGCGCCGGGCCGGGCTGAGGCCATTACCGCCGCGCTGCGCCTCGTGAACCCTCGCGACGGCTACGACGCGTTCGAAGGAGACGATCTCGGGCCGGCCTGGGCGGAGATCGCGGCGACGATCAGGCTCGTCGGCGCGAAGGTGGCCGGCTCATCGCCCCACGCCTAGCCCGAGCCGACCAGCACGATCCCCGGCTTCGCCACCCTGAGCCGCTCGAGCGTCTCGCCGGCCCTCACCGCGTCGTCGGTTGTGGTTCGACCTTCCGTTGCAACGACCAAGACCCCGGAAGCGAGCTGCGCGAGCATAAGGGCCTCGGGCGACTTGAGGATCGGCGGCGCGTTGAAGATGACGTAGGCGGCCTCCTGCTCGAGGGAAATGAAGAGCTCGCTGATCCGGTCAGGGGTGGCGAGAGCCGGGCTGTCGGTCTCACGACCCGCCCCGATGGCGCGCAGCCGGCCGCGGGGCGTCGTGGGATGCCACGGCGACACCTCTATCGGAAGCCCCTTCTTGCTCGCAGGGCTTCTGTCGGCAGCGCTCGCCTCCACGTCGGCCGCCGTGCCGTGCTGGACGCCCGCACCCCCGTTGAGCGCCGTCTCGACGAGCGGCAGCTCCTGGAAAGCCTCGACCGGATCGATGTCCTCGGCCATGAGCTCCGCAACCCCCGCCCGGGTGGGATCGAGTGGGAGGTATCGCTGCAGCTGCGGGTCCCGCAAGTCGGCTTCGATGCACAGCACGTCCTCGCCTGTCTGCGCGAGCGAGACCCCGAGATGTGCCACGAGATTCGCCTTCGCAGGCTCCGAATCCGCGCACGTGACGACGATCGTCTGTGCGGCGGCGGGCTTCTGGCCCTGCTGGACGTTCATCGCCAGGAGGCGGATCGAGTCGACGAGACGCGGGTCACCCGGCCGGCCGTTCATGGCGGCGGCACTCCGGAGACGCTGAATCGACTTCGGCACCGAGCCGACGACTGGTGCTGCGAATGACTGCTCCGCCTGCGCCCTGGTTCGGATGACGTTCGCCAGTCGCTCGCGGAGAAAGCTCAGGATGCCGCCGACGAAGAGTCCCAGTAGGGCCGCGAACAGGAGCGTCGTCTTCGGGTGCGGCGAGACACGACCGGGATCGAGGTGAGCTGGACCGATGGCGCGGAGGGTCACCGGTGGCAAGACCGGATTCGCTTTGGCGCCTTGTCCCGACGGATTGAACGTCCGGTTGATCAGCGAGGTGAATTCGTCTGTCACGGCGTTGAGCGTGACCACGGCGGCCCGCTTGCTCGGCGAGTCATAGGTGAGGTTAAGGACCGCGCTGTCGGGCGCGAACGTGACGTTGAGGTCCGAAAGCAGCTTCTGAGGCGAGGTCCCTTGTAGTCTGAGGTCCCTGATCACGCTGCGAGCAACGGGGTCGCTCTTCATCACTTGTCGCATCGTCTGCGCCCACGCTTGGGTGTCGTTGCCGGAAACGAAAACGCATGAATCCTGAGGCCGTGGCGACCCCTGGCAGATAACGAGCTGCTGGGAAGCACGGTAGATCGACCGCTGATGCGAGGTGATGAGTGCGGCCACAGCGACGGCGCCGACAGTGACGAGAGCGACGAGCCAGGCATTGCGACGCACCGTGTGCGCAAACGAAACGAGCCCCGAATACGGCGTCTGCGCTGGATCGTGCTCGAAAGATCTTTGCATCAACTCTCTCCGCTCGCTGTGTGTCCCCGGCCACTGGACGACACTGCCAGCGTGCCGTCATCCCTTCGACTCACGATAGAGTACCGACGCCTTCTCTTCCAGAGGGCGGACCTTCGTATGTGCCGGACCAGCCTGTTGGGCATGTCCGAGGCATCCCCGGCGCTCGACAATGCGCCGGTCCTGCGGTCTAGCGCTGCCGCGAAACGTCCCTAGAATCCGTCTGGGGGCAAGGAGAAAAGAAGGGCTTATGTCGAAGATCCTCGTCACGGGTGGGGCAGGGTACGTCGGATCGATCGTCGTCGACGAGCTGCTCGGCGCCGGCCACCGGGTTCGCGTGCTCGACACCCTCCTGCATGGCAGCGTGCCGTCACTCCTCATTGTCTGGGGCAACCCGGAGTTCGAGTTCATGCATGGGGACGTACGCGACCAGGACGCCTGCCGTGCTGCTCTCGAGGGCGTCGATGCCGTTGTCCACCTCGCGGCGATCGTCGGCGACCCGGCCTGTTCCCGGGAGCCCGACCTCGCCCGAGAAGTGAATCTCGAGGCGACCACTCGCCTGCTCGACGATGCCGGGGCTGCCGGCGTCGAGCGCTTCGTCTTCGCTTCGACGTGCAGCAACTACGGACGGCTGGGCGACGACGCGTTGGCCGTCGAAGATTTTCCGCTGGCGCCGATCTCGCTGTACGCCGAGACCAAGGTCGCGGCCGAGCAGGCGGTTCTCCACCGGTCCGTGAACGGGTTCGCCGGCTGCTGTCTCCGTCTGGCGACGGTCTACGGGACCTCCCCGCGGATGCGCTTCGACCTGACGGTGAACGAGTTTGCCCGGGAGGTCGCGCTCGATCGGGAGCTGCTCGTCTACGGCGAGCAGTTCTGGCGGCCGTACGTCCACGTTCGCGATGCGGCCCAGGCGGTCCTCCTTGCACTGGCTGCGCCGACCGAGACGGTCGCCGGGGAGGTCTTCAACGTCGGCGATACCAACGAGAACTACCGCAAGCTCGACCTCGTCGAGATTCTGCTGCAGCGCTTTCCGCAAGCGCGGGTCGAGTTCGTGCACAAGGACGAAGATCCCCGCGACTACCGGGTCAGCTTCGAGAAGGTGAAGCAGGGGCTGGGCTTCGCGGCCAAGTGGTCGGTACCCGTCGGCACGGATGAGGTCATCGCACTGCTGACGAGCGGCCTACTCGCGGACCCGTACGCCGACTTCTACTCGAATTGACGCCGCCTCGGCGCTGTCGCGTCAGCGTTCCCGCGGCGGGACCGAGGCCTCGCGGGCCTCACGCTCGATGATCGAGGGCAGCGCGAGCGCGAGCCCGATCATCACCCAGAGCGGCTTGTTCGTCTCCGACGACAGGAAGATCGAGGCGACACACCATCCGATCAGACTCAGAATCAGCGCATTGCACACGCGCATGAGGAAGAACGAGCCCACTTGTCGTGCGCGCCGCGCGCTCCTCCGGAAGGCGACGCCCGTCGAGACGAGAATCCCGACGAAGAACACGAGCCCTGGAATGCCGAGCTCCGCCGTTGTGCCGATGAAGACGTTGTGCGGCTCGAGACCTTTCTGCCTGAGGTCGAAGTCCACCAGGTCGACCCCCGGGGTTCGGCGCATGAGGTCGTTGGCAGCCGGCTCGAACCCGCCGTAGCCAAGGCCCAGGAAGGGTCGCTCCTTGATCGAGGTCCGGGCCGCGAGCCACGCGTTGACGCGGCCGGAGCCGGTGTCCTTCTGCGAGAAGACGGATGTCAGCCGAGGGAGAACCTTCTGCTGAGGCACGGTCACGATCGCGACGGTGCCCAGCACCGCGACAAGGATGAGCGTCGCCTTGTATCCAGGTGTGGGGAACAGGCGCCATGCCGGCCAGATCAAGATGATGATCAGGGTCACGCCGAGCGCAAGGGCACCGCCGCGCGAGAGCGTGGTGAGGATGCCGGCAATGATCGCGAGGACCGCCGCACCGACCGCGAGCAGCGCCCAGATGTTGCGGATCGCACCGAGGAGCGCGATCGCCAGCGGAAGCGCGAAGAGCTCGTACGCGGCAAAGAAGTTGTAGTCGCCGACGGTGCCGCGGCTACGCTCGACGGTCCCCTGGAGGAAGGTCACGGAGCCGATGATGCCGACTACGAACGCGGTCGCAACGATCGCGTACAACACCCACTCGAGGACGGCGCGCGACTTCACGAACATCGCGAACGCGGCCATGAACACGAGCGCGGTGGAAAGCGACAGCAGAACGGTGAAGGTGCGCCCGGCATTGGTGGTCCACAGCCCGCTCGCGACCGCCCAGAGCGCGTACAGCGTGACCCAATAGAGCGGCGTTCCGAACGGCAGCCGATCGCCGACGACGAACGCGCCCGCGATGAAGAGGAGGGCAATCGGCGACGCGAGCCGGTCGGCGGAGATCCCTCCGATCGAGATGCCTTCGTTGAAGACCACGATCACGAGGCCGGCAAGGAGCAGCATCCTCCGCTCGCCCGGCGCGAGAACGAGCCACGTGACCCCCACGACGGCCGTGATGAACGCGATCAGCGCGAGGTGGTGGCTCGAGGTGGCGGCTACGCCCGCTGCGAGCGCCGCCAGGGCCGGTATCGCCACATACGTCGCGGCGCGGATGAGGGCAGGCCCCGGTCCCTCGACCGCGAGCTGGTCGAGCGCCAGCCACGGCTTCCGAAGTTGACCGTTCACAAATTCACCGCTTGTGGACGCAGCGGGCGCGACACGGGCCGCAGAACCTCGGGCCGGCGCCCGACGACACTCGTTGCGACCTCGAGAAACGTCGGAACCCGCAGCGCAACGAAGATCCAGGCGAGGATCCTCTTCACCACGCTTCCATCGGCCTGGCGTCGAGCGAGCCAATGGTGCAGCGCCTCCGGCTCGGCAAGCGGAACGATCTCGGTGCAAGCCTCGAACGTGGGCCAGTGCCAGTGGCGACACACATCCTGGAAACCGAGCTGCACGAGAAGGCGTGCTCCCCGTCGCGACAGCGATGGACGTCGAGTGTGCTTCATGGCCGCCGGCATGAAGCCCGAGAACTCGGCGTACACCGAGCCACCTCCCCGCAGCCGCTCGGTTGCGATGCGCAGTTCATCGAGCCGCGGATCGACGGCTACGACGGTATCCGCTTCCGTCTGGGGAGACATGGGAGTCAGCGGATCCAGGATCGAGACTCGCTCGGCAAATGCAGTGCACGCTTCGATGAGCGCCTGGTTCCGGCGCCCGACGTAGAGGACTTCGCCCAGCGTCGAGTCGCGGAGCAGGAACCGCCAGTCGATGCGGCGAGAGGCGGCGAGGAGCTCCTCCGGATGACTCGGAACGGCCATGGCTAGCGTGCGTCCGGGCTGTCGTCCGTCGCTTGGAAGTCGGCTGCGCCGCCGTCGTTTCGATCGCTCATTTCCGCAACAGTGTGGTCTGCGCGCCCTCTCAGCGCCGCACGACAAGGGAACGCAGGTTTAGTAGCTTCTCGAAAGCATCGTACTCACTTTTCAGGAGGATTTCTGCGTCCGGAGCCAACCTCCGAACGTCCGATTCGTCCCTACACAGACGCGCTGGCAGCTCTCGATGCCGGGGGCGTCCAGTACACCATCCGGAAGGGATGGAAGCCCGCCGACGGCCCGCCTGCACCGCGCGAGCTCGACCTCGAGCTCGCCAGAGAGAGTCGCGAGCAGGCGGACCAGATACTCCGCCGCACCGGCTTCCGTCGAGTCGCGGCGCCGGGCCGGACCCGACATCGCTTCTACGTCTGCGTCGAGGGCGGCCGGTGGTTGAAGATCGACGTGCGCCTTGCATCTTCGGGGCGGTCGACGGGCCCGCTCGGTCGGCTCGGGGCGGCCACGGTGCGGCGGCTTCCCGCGGCTGCGCGCAGGATCGGGCCGGTCGTCGCAATCCTGGGCCCCGACGGAGCCGGGAAGGGAACGATCGTCGAGTCGTTGCTCGAGGAGATCCCGCTCGGCGTCAGAGTCGTCTATCTCGGAATCAGGAGCCGGCGGACGAAGGGCCAGTCCCCGCCGCTGCCCGAGCCACCGCGGCCCGAGCGCCCGGCCGGGCCGCTGCGAGAGTCCGCCTACCTGCTCCGCCGTTTCGTGCGGATGGAGCTGCGCCTAATCGGCGGCTACGCCGCTGCGTGGCGAGGGGACATCGTGCTCTGCGACCGGCATCCGATCGAGATCCTCGCAATCCAGCCGAAGCGGACGCGTGCAGGCGGGGCACTGGAGCGGATCCTCGTGGGTCGGCTGACGCCTGCGCCTGACGCAGTCATCGTTCTCGACGCACCGGCCGAGGTGCTCTATGCCCGCAAGCCCGAGCACCCCGTTGACCGCCTCGAACGCTGGCGCCGTGGGTACAGGTCCACGTTCGCCGACCGCGAGGCCGCCTTCGTGTCGACGGCCGACGAACCGGAGCAGTCCGTCGCCGAGGCGTCTGATGTCGTCTGGCGGGCGCTCAGTGCCCGCCGCGGGTGGTCCTAGGCGGCACCTCGTTCCGCGGGAGCGGCAAACCCGTTCGCGGCCAGCACCTCGTCGAGGCGGCCGAACGGGAGGGTCGTCATCAGCCTCCGGAGCCGTCCGGGAAAAGCGCCGCGTCCGAGCTGTTGCTGTAGGCGGTACGAGGCCGGCACGACGCCGCGGTAGTCGGCCAGCTCGGTGTCGTTGAACTCGTACGGATGGCAGTACAAGACGGCCGGACGGCCTCGGCGGAGAATGGTTCCCAACGCCCTCCGGAGAACCTCTGCCGGCAGGAGCCGGAAGTAGCCGCCGCCGCCGACCGGAATCCGGAGGCGCCCGAGGTCGAGCGCAGCAACCGGGACCTCGAGCAGCGTGGTGTCCCCGTCGAGGGTGCGGTAGTGGGGGCCGAGCTCGAGGCCGGCGATCCCGTAGCGCCTTGTCCGCAGCGGGAAGAGCGACGAATCGACCGTGAAGCCTTCCGCTACCACGAGCTCGAGCACCCAGAGGTTCTCTTGAACGATCGAGAAGTCCTGCGCCCGGAACGTGCTCACCGGACGGCCTGCCGCGTCCTCGACCGTGGCCTTGCCTCGGCGAAGCTCCTCGCGAACCTCTTGCGGAGTCATGCGCGTGAGCGGGCGGTGGCTGTACCCATGCGATTGAATCTCGTGCCCTTCGGCTAGGATCGTCCCGAGCAGCTGCGGGAACCGCTCCGCCACCATTCCTTGGACGAAGAACGTCCCTTTTACTCCGCAATTACGGAGGAGCGACAGGACGCGCTCGACGTTGCCGATCACGCGTTCGCTGATCGGCGCGTCATAGTCGATGCACGACTGGTACCAATCCTCGACGTCGACGGTCAGCGCAACCGCCGGGCGGTTTCGGTCGGTGCCGGAGCTCAGGCTGACATCGTTGCCGGACGGCTCGATTCCACGATTCTACGTTGACCCAGCGCCTCGGAATCTACGTCGACGACGTCTTCGTCGTCGACGAACGCGACGGCCATCGCCGCATCAGCGTCGACCGTGCGTTCCTGTTGTTCGCCTCCGAGGTCGGTCGGCATTTTGCCGGGCGAGCGGTCTTCGGCCGGACCCTCCACCGGGCACCGCCCTCGGACTACGAGCTGCCGCCCGACGTCGAGCTGATCGAGCTCCCGCACTATTCGAGCCTCTTTCGTCTGACGGAGGTCCTGCGCGCAGCGCCCGGGACGATCTCGGCCTTCTGGCGCGGCGTCGATGGGCTCGATGTGGTCTGGGCCTTCGGACCGCACCCGTTCGCGATCCCGCTCGTCCTCGTCGGGGCGCTGAAGCGCAAGCGCGTCGTGCTCGGCGTCCGGCAAGACACGCTTGGCTACTACCGTCACCGTCTTCCCAACCGTGCCTGGACGCCCGTTCTCGGCGCGATCTGGGTCTTCGACGTCACGTACCGCCTGCTTGCGCGGCGGCTACCGACGACGGTGGTCGGCACTGCCGTCGCGGCGCATTACGGCGGCGAGCAGGGGACGCGGCTGACGATGACGGCGACGCTCATGCGACCCGCGAGCGTGGTCGAGTCGCCGCCCGACCGTGACTGGTCCGGGCCGATCCACCTGCTGACCGTCGGGCGCCTTGACACGGAGAAGAACCCGATGCTCCTGCTCGACGCGATGCGCCGCCTCGAAGACGAACGTCCCGGCAGGTACCGGCTCGTCTGGGTCGGCCGCGGACCGCTCGAGCGCGAGATCCGAGATCGAATCGCCGAGCTGGGCCTTGACGGGGTGGTCGAGCTGCGCGGTTACGTGCCGTTCGGTGAGCAGCTGCTCGCGCTGTACCGCAGGGCGCACGCGTTCGTACACGTCTCCCGGACGGAGGGGCTCCCGCAGGTGCTCATCGAGGCGAACGCGAGCGGGATTCCGGTCGTCGCGACCAACGTCGGAGGTGTGGCGGCGGCGCTCGAGGACGGCAACGCGGGCTGGCTCGTTCCGCCCGACGACCTCGAGGCGCTCGTCGAGGGAGTCACGCGTGTCACCGATGACGGCGCGCTGCGCGGGCGCCTGGTGGCACGGGGCCTCGAGTTGGCGAGGGAACGCACGCTCGACGTCGAGGCCGAGAGGGTCGCGGCCTTCGTCGCAGGGACTTGACGCTCTTCAGCCCGCCGCGCGCTCGGGCTCGGGCGAGGTGGTCGGAAGAGGCGCCCGCAGCGGGCGGCCACTCGCCGCGCGGGCCGCGGACTCGACGAGACCGATGCCGTACGCCAGGTGGAACGTCGGGAACGACGCGACCACGCGTGGAAGCAGCGACCACGACTCGCGCCGGCGCCGAATGCCGGCTGCCCCGAAGACGAGCGAGCCCGCCGCGTAGGCCGCAACCTCCGCTCCGAGCGCCCGGCGTGCGAGCGGCGACGCGAAGGAGGCGGCTCCGAGGAGGGCGAGCGAGGCGACGAAGCCGAGCGGAACCATGCTTCGTGCCGTCATGACCTGACGATGCTTGTGCATCGCCACGACCTTCCACTGGCCGTACTGGCGGTACTGGGAGAAGAGGCTCCGGAACGACCCGCGAGGTGTGTAGTACTGCCGGATACGGGGGTCGAAAGCGAGCCTTCCGCCCGCGCGGCGAAGTCGGAGGTTGAACTCGTCGTCCTGGCCCCGGATGAGCGTCTCGTCGAAGAGCCCGGCACGCTCGAACGCCTCCTTGCGCACGGCGCCGCAGTAGATGTTGTCCACGTCCTCGATGACCTCGAGCTTTCGGTCGTGGCGGGTCCAGTGCACGCCGCCGAACGGGCTGTCCGTCGCACATGCGACCGCGCGCTCCATCGGCGTCCTGCCGGTCGGGATCACGAGGCCGCCGATGGCCGAGGCATCCGTTTGCTCCGCGGCCTCCACGCAGAGCCGTATGTACTCGCTCGGGTAGCGCGTATGACAGTCCAGCCGGATCACCAGGTCGCCGCTCGCGCGCCGAATGCACTCGTTCAAGCCGGGCGAGACCCAACGGCCGGGATTGTCGATCACGGCTATGCCGAGGCCGGAGCGTTCGGCTGCGGCAAGGAGCTGCTCGCGCGAGCCGTCGGTGGAGCCGCCGTCGGCGACGAAGTACTCGATCTCGCCTGCGTAGTCCTGCGCCGCGAGGTCCTGAACGAAGTGGTCGATATGGGCAGCCTCGTTGAGCATCGGAGCGATGATCGAGACTCGTCGAACCGGCCCGGTGACGCTGCTCCTTTCGGGCGCCGGCTCTGCCGCGGTCGGGCGCGACGACCCCCTGCGCCGCTTCGCCGACGCCAGCGCCGGTGCCAGGCGCGCGGCGGTTGCAGACGTCTTCAGGAGCGCACGCAGCCGGCCGTCGAGCCTCCAGATTCCGACACGAGGGATCGCGTACGTGTCGAAGCTCGTCCAGCCGCCGAGCTCGAAGGCGGCTTCGTAACCGGCGCGACGTGTCGCCGCGCGAACGCGATCGTCATGCTCCCCGTAGGGGTACGCCAGGAACCTGCAAGGCGCACCGAGCTGGTCCTCGAGACGTTCCTTCGACGACCGAAGCTCCTGCCCCAGCTCGGCGTCTCCGAGTAGGCGCAGATGGGGGTGCGTCATCGTGTGCGACCCGATCTCGATTCCGCGCTCTCTGAGCTCGCGAAGACCATCCCAATCCATCGTCGCGAGCTCCGACGGGTGCGCGGCCGCCTCGGCGGCAAGCTCGGGAACGTCGAGAGGACGGCCCTCGTCGGCATACGCTGCGCAGGCGAAGACGGTCGCCGGAACTCCGAGCCGCTCGAGTGTGGGGATCGCGGTTGCGACGCTGCGGAAGGCGTCGTCGAAGGTGACGTGAAACGAGCGCGGGGCCTGTCGAGCCGCGTCGGCTGCCGTGGCCGGGCGGTAACCGCGTCGGAGGAGGCTCGTCAGCTGCTCCTCGAAGCGCTGCGGCGGTACGGCCAGGTCATCTTCCCACGTATCGGAGATCGCGTGGTAGCAGAGGACGCGGGACCCGCTGGAGCGAAGGGCGCGTGCCATGGATCAGAGATGGAACGGGCCGCGCATCGAGCGGGCAGCGGCGGCCTTGCCGAGCGCCTCGCGGAGCCCCAGCATCCGCTCCGTCGTGCGTAAGAGCGAGTAGTGATTCAGGCGCGCGCTCACGACCGTTCCCCCGCGGACCGAAGGCGCGGCGACGATAAACG
Organism: Actinomycetota bacterium; assembly: GCA_046726435.1. Classification (GTDB taxonomy): domain Bacteria; phylum Actinomycetota; class Thermoleophilia; order Gaiellales; family Gaiellaceae; genus AC-32. The sequence continues at coordinate 42,288 of JBKPAM010000038.1, read as the reverse complement.
GGATGTGGTTGTCGTGCCCCTCGTCGTCTTCATCCCAGAGGAGAAAGACGGCGGTGGTGCCGGCGCGGTAGGGGCGGCTGTTGACGATTCGCGGAAACCACTTCGCCAGCCAGCGATCGCCGTCCGAGACGGAGCAGTCGTGGGTGTCGTGGCACATATCGGGCGTTACGAGAGCGAAGGCGGGTAACGACCCGGAGGCGAGGGCGCGCGCGAGGTTCCCGCCGTTGAGGCTCCCCAGGGGAACGTCCCAGCGCGCGCAGTCCGCGCGAATCGTCGTGTAGTAGGTCGGCGGATTGTGGTGAGGCACATAGGTGCCGCTCGACTCCTTCGAACAGTTTCCCGGTGCGCCCTCCTCGTATGCGCGCCAGGTCTTGCCTGCGGCGCGGATTTGCGAGAACAGGTTGGCGCCCCCGAGCGGATGCGTAGACGGCGGGTCGTCGTCACCGATGCCGTACGTGCGGCCTGACGTGGCGGCAATGTAATTCGGGAGCGATGGGTGCGTGATGCCGAAGTAGCGCGCTCCGACGCCGCAGCGGGCGGCGAGCCTGTTCTCGTACGGCGCGTCCGGTGAGCCGATGACATCGCCGTACGGCCTGTTCTCCATGACGATCCAGACGATGTGCGAGTAGACCCGAGGAGGCCGCAGGCGCACTCCGCACGGATGAGCGGCCGATGGCCTCGGGCGCTTCGCTGCGGTCTTAGCGGTGACCGAGGCCCACGCCGACGCGCCCACAAGTGCCAGCGCGACCACCGCCGCTCCGGCGCCGAGGGTGTGGTGCGCCCGGAAGCGCACTCAGTGACAGGCGGTCGAGCCCGAGTCGGTGAAGGTACCGCCGCCGGCCGGTACGAACTGCCAGTCGTAGCTCGTCGGGTGGAGCGTGAGCTTGAGCACGCCGTAGGTGGTGTTGTTTCGAACCTCGCTGCCGGTGCGGATCGTCGACGGGAAGGTTCCGTGGCTGCGACCGCCGGTTCCGACGATGAACTCGCGCAGGCCGTTTTGTGCGTCAAGGGTCGGGTCGAAGCTCGTTGGGTCGCTGGCCCCGAGCCGCGCGAAGCGCTCGTAGTCGTGATCGTGCCCGGACATCACCAGGTCGGCGTGAGCGTTGTACAGGTCGTTCCACATGTCGGACATCGCCTTTGTCGTCGGGTCGGTTGCATGTCCACCCGAGGTGAAGCGGGGATGATGCCAGTAGGCGAGCACGCACGCCTTGTTCGTCTGTGCCAGGTCGGCGCGCAGCCACGTTTCCTCCGGCGAGCCCGTCTCACAACCGCCGATCTCGTCGCAGTTGGAGTTGATCGCGATCAGGTGCCACCCGCCGAGATCGAAGCTGTACCAGCCGCTGCAGTGGTCGGTGCAGCTCGGGTCCCGCGGAGTCGCGGCGGCGCCGAAGTAGCCGAAGTACCCGGGCGCGCCGGTGGGTAACGCAAGACAGGGGTCGCTCGGATCGTCGCTCACTTCGTACTCGTGGTTGCCCGGCACCGGGTACGTCTTCGGCCTCACGCGTCCCCAGCTGGGCCCGTAGAAGTCCTGGAAGTTGTTCAGCTCTCCGCACTCGTACTGGTCGTCGCCGAGTGTCAGAACGGCGGTCGGGCTCTGCGCCACGAGCAAGTCGGACGTGGCCATTTGCGCGCAGCCGCCGCCGATGCTGTCGTCGCCACACGCGATGTCGCCGGCGGCCATCACGACCGGGTCGGTCTGCGGCGCTGCCTGAACCGCGTCCGTCGCGGCGGAGGTCGCCGAGCTCGTCCCGCCTGGGTTCGAAGCGGTGACGACAACCCGGATCGTCGAGCCGAAATCGGCTGACGTCAGCGTGTAGGTCGAGCTTGCGGACGGAACGATGTCCACGCAATTCGCCCCGGAGGTGTCACAACGGCGCCACTGGTAGGCGAAGGAGATCGGCGACGAGCCGCTCCACGTGCCTGTGCCGGCGCTCAGCGTCGAGCCCACCGCCGCCTGACCGCTGATACCAGGCGGCGCGGTATTCGTCGGCGGCGTCGGCGACGTCGACGAGTACGTCGCGTAGACCGACAGCTCACGGTCCTTGGGCGTCGGCGTGCCGAACGGATCGGAGGCGCCGTCGGAGTAGGCGTCGTTCCTCTGCCGGCCCGCGGCGGTCACTGTGTCGTAAGCGAAGTACGTTAGGGCGTTGCCACTTGCCGGAGCGCCTGCATGCAGCCCGAGCCAGTAGCTGCCCGGACTGAGTGAGACCGGCGTCGAGAGGGGGAGGTCGACCCAGCTTCGGGGCGCGTTGAAGGCGATCGTCACCTCCTGCGAGACCGCCTTCAAGGCGCCGGGATTACCGGCCGAGTCCGCATAGATGACGCCGCGTATGGGCTGCGCGCCGCTCAAGCCGCTCCCGAGGACGTTGGCCGTCAGTTTTTGGACGCTCGCATTCTCAGTGAGCGTGAACTTGCTCACGAACTTCCAATCGGCCGAGGCGTAGGTGGTCGTCGCGCCGACGGCGGTCTTGCCGAACGTGGAGCTTCCCGCGCCGGACGGCGTGACCGCGGCCGTCTGCGCCGAAGTCGCCGAGTTCGAACCGGCAGGGTTGGAGGCCGTCACCATCACACGGATCGTCGACCCGACGTCTGCGGCTACGAGCGTGTAGATGTTGGCCGTGGCACCCCCGATATCGGCGCAGCTGTTCCCGTTCGCGTTGCACCTGCGCCATTGATATGCGTAGGAGATCGGCGTCGTTCCCGCCCACGTTCCGATGCTCGCCCTCAGCGCCTGGTTCTGCTGCGCGACGCCGCTGATCGTCGGGGGCACGGCGATGCTGGGCGGCGTGGCGGCGACGACGGCCGTCGCAGCGGACGTCGCTTGCGCCGAGCCGCCCGCATTGTTCGCCGTGACCTGCACTCGGATCGTCGAGCCCACGTCCGCCGACGTCAGGCCGTAGGTCTGATTCATTCCACCCGCGATCGGAACGCAGCTGTCGCCGGCGGCATGACACCGCTGCCATTGATACGAGAAGGTCATCGGCGTCGATCCCGTCCAGGCCCCGTTGGTCGCGGTCAAGGTCCGCCCGTCCTGCACGATGCCGCCGATGGTCGGCAAAGACGTGTTGTTCGGCGGACCGGCGAGAGCGGTGACGATCGCGGTGAGGGCAGAGCCCGCGATGGTCGAGCCTGCGTCGTTCGTCGCCTCGACCTCGACCCGGAGGGCCGTCCCGATGTCGGCTGAAGTCAGCGCGTACGTCTGGTCGGTAGCACCGTCGAGATCGACACAGCTGTTGTCGGCGATGTCGCAGCGCTGCCACTGGTACGTGTACGAGATCGGCGGGGTCCCCGTCCAGCTCCCAGGGCTCGCGGTCAGCGTCTGGCCTTCCCGCGCCGTGCCGCTGATCGTCGGCGACGACACCTCGGCCGGAGGCGCCGCGACGACAACGTCGGTCTGAGGCGACGCGGTAGTCGCGGAACCGGCGACGTTCGACGCAGTAACCGCGGCGCGCAGCGTCGATCCGACGTCCGCCGGGATGGCGACGTACGTCGAGGCGGTCGCCCCGGTGATGTCTGCGCAGTTCGCGCCGGACGTGTTGCACCGGCGCCACTGGTACCCGTACGAAATCGGGGTCGTGCCGTCCCAGTCTCCGGTGGACGCAGTCAGCGTCTGCCCGTCCTCGGCCGTGCCGCTGATCGTCGGCGGATCGGTATTGGTCGGCGGGGTCGGCGCTGGGGCGACCACACCCGAGGGCGTGGACGTCGCGACGGCGGTCCCCTCGGAGTTCGTGGCGGTGACGACGACCATCAGCGTCGAGCCGACATCGGCGGTGCCGACCGCATAGTCCGCCGCCGTGGCGTCTGAGATGTCGATGCAGTTCGCTCCGGCCGAGTCGCAGCGGTCCCACTGGAACGCGTAGGTGGGCGCTGGTGTCCCGGTCCATGAGCCGGTGCTTGCGTGGATCGTCTGCCCGTCCTGCGCGGTGCCCGAGATCGTCGGCGGGGCAGTGTTCACCGGAGGCGAAGCCGGTCCCCCCGAGTCGAGGACGACTGCAGTGGCAGCCGACGTCGCCGAGCTGGGCCCCGCGGAGTTGGAGGCGGTGACGACGACGCGAATCCTCGCTCCCACGTCTTCCTGGACGAGCGTGTACGTAGACGCGGTCGCGGAGCCGATGTTCGTGCAGTTCGCGCCGGCCGAGTCGCAGCGGGTCCATTGATACGCGTACGTGATCGGGGGCGTGCCCGTCCACGTCCCCGTGCTCGCGCTCAGTGTCTGACCCTCCTGCGCCGTGCCGGAGATCGTCGGCAGCCCCGTATTGACGGGCGCCTGGGCCGCCGCAACGACCACGCTCGTCGCAGCCGACGTCGATGAGCTGGAGCCCGCGGAGTTGGAGGCCGTGACGACGACGCGAATCGTCGCTCCCACGTCGAGTGAGCTGAGCGTGTACGTGGTCGGCGTCGTGGAGCTGACGGGGACGCAGTTCGCACCGCCCGAGTTGCAGCGCGCCCACTGGTACCCGTATGTCAGCGGCGTCGAGCCGGTCCAGGTTCCGGGGCTCGCGGTGAGCGTCTGTCCCTGCTGTGCAGTGCCCGTGATCGCGGGCGGGCTCTGGTTTGCCGGGGCAACGCCGCTGGCCACCGCCGACTGCGCCGACGATGCGCTCGTCGAGCCGCCCGCGTTCGTGCCTGTGACGACGACGCGCAACGTGCTTCCAACGTCGGCCGAGCCCACTGTGTAGGCGCTGGCAGTCGCCCCTGAGATGTCGGTGCAGGCGCCGCCCGATGCGTTGCAGCTGCGCCACTGGTAGGTGAAGGTCGGCGAACCGGTCCAGGTGCCCTTCTCCGCGCTCAAGACCTGCCCATCCTGCGCCGTGCCGGAGATCGTCGGCGGCGAGGTATTGGTCGGCGGCGCCTGCGTGTAGGTCGCATAGACGGACATCTGGCGATCCTTGACCGTCGGCGTGCCGAACGGGCTCGACGCGCCGTCGGAGTAGGGGTCGTTGCGCTGGTCCAGTCCACTCGTCACGGTGTCGTAGCTGTAGTAGATGAGGGCGTCCCCGGTTCCGGGACCGCTGTGGATGCCCAGCCAGTAGGTGCCTGCGGTCAGCCGGACCGATGAACCGAAGGGAAGGTCGACCCATCCCTTCGCAGCGTTGAACGCAACGGTCACCTCGGTCGATGTCGCCTTCAGCGAGGCGGGCACGCCGGCGGAGTCGGCGTAGATCACGCCACGCATCGGCTGTGCGCCCGACGTTCCGCTTCCCTTGACGTTGACGGTCAGCTTCGACACGTCCGCGTCGACGGGCAGCGTGAAGGAGCTGACGAACTTGTAGTCCGGCGAGGCGTAGACGGTCGTGGCGCCGACGGTGGTCTTTCCGAACGTGCTTGCTCCGGCCTGAGCGGACGCCCCGATGAGCAGGACGGCCGCAACCGCTAACACCGAGCAGCCGATGAGGCACGTACGGAGTCCCGCGCGCGTCGTCACTGCGCAGCCTCGGTGACCGCTTGCGTCACGGCGGAGACGGCCTCATCGCTCATGTGCGGGTACAGCGGGAGGGTCACGATGCGGTCGGCGACCGCATCCGTGTGCGGAAGAGGCCGGCGCTCGCCGAGCTCGCGATACGCCGAGAACTGGTGGATCGGCGGGTAGTGGACGCTCGTCTGGATCCTGCGCACGGCGAGCCCCGCCCGGAACTGTGCTCGCGGGCGGTCCGACGGAAGGACGATGACCGCGAGGTGATGCGAGGGCCTGGCGTCCTCGGTCGGAGGGAACGGGACCTCGATGCCACCGACCCCGTCGAGGTCGTTGCGGTAACGAGCGACGATCGCCGCTCGAGCGGCGTTCTGCTCCTCGAGCCGACGGAGCTGGACGAGACCCATCGCCGCGCGCACCTCGTCGAGGCGGTAGTTGAACCCGCGGGCGACCACGTCGTAGCTGTCGGCGTGGCCGCGGGCGCGGTCCCACGTCAGGGTCGTCATTCCATGGGAGCGCAGAAGCTTGATGCGCTGCGCGAGCGTCTCGTCGCTCGTCACGACCATGCCCCCCTCGCCGACCGGGAGGTTCTTGTTGGAGAAGAAGCTGAAGCAGCCGATGGCGCCGAACGTGCCGCACATCTGGCCTCGGAGGGTCGCGCCGGGCGCGTGTGCTGCATCCTCGATCACGGTCACGCCGTGGCGCTCTGCGATCTCGAGGATTTCATCCATCCGGCAGGGATGGCCGCCGTAATGCATGACGATCATCGCCTTGGTCGCAGGCCCGATCGCGGCTTCGATGTCTTCCGGGGCGACGTTGAGATTGCCCGTCCCCTCGATGTCGCAGAAGACGGGTGTCGCTCCCGTGTGCACGATGCTGTTAGCGGCTGCGACGAAGTTGAGCGACTGGACGAGGACCTCGTCGCCCGGCTTGCAGCCGACGGCGAGCAGAGCGAGGTGGAGAGCGGCCGTCCCGTTGGCAACGGCGAACGCGAATCGAGCGCCGCAGAACTCCGAATACGCGCTCTCGAACTCGGCGACGCGCGGCCCCATGCTCCACCACCCCGAGCGAACCGCCTGCATCGCCGCCTCCTCGAGCTCGGCGTCGACCACGACATCTGCCAACGGCACCGTCCACCGGGTTTCGGGCTGCTGGACGTTCGAATCTCGCACGGTGGAGGGCGTGACGGTCATGCGCCGGTGTCCCCGGAGCGCGGGTGCATCCGCCCCGGGCCGCCTCGTAATGCTGCGGACGGTATCGACCGCCTCACGCCGCTCTCCTCTCCCCGATCAGGTCTCTGGCCGCAGCGTCCCCCGAACGCCACGGAAGACGCGTGTTCTACTGACGGAGGCTACAACTTTCTGAGGATTTCTCAAGACCAATTCGGCCGATTTCGGCAGGGTCGTTCGCCGCAGAGCGGCGGGAGTCAGTTGACTAGGATCTTGTCCACGCGTCCGTCCGTGACGTGAGCGTGGAGCGGAATCCGCCGAGATTTGCCGCGGCGAATCGTCCCCAGCTTCCACCAGCCCGAGCCTGTCGGCGCCGCATTCGGGTAGAGGCGGCGGAGCCGGGCGAGGGAGGAGCCGACGGAGAGGCCCGCCGCGGTGCGCCAGGAGGGCCCGGTCACGTAGCCACCCACGACTCGGCCGTCCGTGCAGGGGTTCTTCGGAACGCGCGCGACGTACACGAGGGTCAGGCCCTCGCCGGCCCAGCGCACGGAGCAGTACTGGCCCTTGCGCTTCCGGCTCGTCGGGGCACCCCGCGCACCCGTCGATCCGGGGGTGTTCCCCATTTGCGCGACGACCCCCTCGGGGCGCTGCCCGCGCCGGAGTGAGCGTCGCTCCGCCGGCTTGCGAGTGTGGCTTCGCGATGGGCGAGCCGTTGACGGCCGCGAGCGCGTTGTCGCGGTGGTCGTCGTGACGGGCGTCGTGGCGTGCCGAGTCGTCGCGGGGGAGCTCGCGGTCGTTGTCGTCGCGCCCAGCGGGCTCGCAGAGCGGCCGAGAAACTCGGCGATCAGCGCAAGGGTCACCAGGGCCGGCACGAGCGTGGCTGCCGCGACCAGCCGGCGGCCGAAGTGGAGCGGCTCCGGGAGTGGCGCCGGCGGCGGTTCCGCGGCGGCCGGCGGTGAGGCGACCGGGACGACTCGGGCCGCGCGTCGCGGGCGCGGAAACGTCGGCTCGGGCCACGGCAGGTGGGCGCGCGCTCTGGCCGCGAGGTCAGGATCGACCAGAACCAGCTCGGGGCTGACCTCATCGCCGAGCCCGGCGTCGCGCCGGCGACTCGAGCTCGCATCGCTCGAAAGATGCAAGGCGGGCATCGTAAACGTCACATCGGCCGCGGAGCGGCGCGCCTTAGTGGATCCGTGCGGGTTAGACGCTCAGCTGTTCAAGGCCGCGATCTCGGCCGGCCGTCTCGAGGTGCCTCCACACGCCCGCGGGAGCGAGAGCTTCAGGTACGAGCCGACGCTCTCGTCCGCGCGCAGGTCGGGCGAGTAGACGACCAGAAGCGTCGCGCGCGAACCAGCCCGGCAGCCCTTGAGCCCGTGCGCCGAGAGGACGCGCAGAGTCAGGCGCGCCCGGGTCGGCGCCGCGAGCCGCTGGAGTCGCAGGCTCTTCGCCCTCAGGACGAGGCGTGCCCGGCCGTTGCGCACGCGTATCGAACCGAGCGCCGAGACCGTGCGGGAAGCTGCGCCGAGACGGGCGCCGAAGCGTGCGCGCGCGCTTCCCGAGACCGACGGGGTCAGTGCTGAAAGTGTCTGGAAGCGGAACGCGATGGTGCTGATCCGCTTCTTCACGCGAAGCAACGCGGTCGGCGCGCGGGCGACGAGCTCGTTTCCAGCCGCCGTTTTGACCGAGCCAAGCGCCACGCTGCGGTACTTACCGAGTCCGCGCGGCGTCCGAACCGATACGTGGAGTCGCGCATCTCGACCCGCGCGAACGGTTTTCGCCGGCGTCCAGGTCAGCGTTCTCCCCGAGGTCGCCGGCTCGGTTCGAGTCATTCCCGTCGTCGTCCCGTGCACGTAGCGGAATCCGCTTGGAAGGTCGATCCTGATCGACTTGACCGTCAGAGGTAGAAGATTCGGGTTCTGAAGCCTCAACGTGTAACCCATGCGGCCGGCGCGCAGGGCCGTGCCGAGATCCGGCTTCAACGTCAGCGGAGCGAACGCGCCCTGAACGAGCTCGACGATGGTCGAGACCACGTCGCTGCCCGCATCTCGCGCGAGCCCACCGGCATAGGCGCCCGCTGCGATCGACTGGTAGCACTGGAGCGACACCGAGAGCTCCTTCGAGTGCTCACGGACCATGACGAGCGTGCGGCCGGCGGCGCGCATGTTCGCGAGCTCACGTGCCGTCGAGAGATTCTCCGGGTCCTGCGTCCGGTCCGTGCACCCGGGGAGCCCGTCTTTGCCGGCTCCGTGCGGCTGGGCGTCGCCGAGCACGAGCACGATCTTCCTCGCGGACGGGCGCCAGCCCATCTGCTGGTCGCTGTAGCTCTTCCTGAACGCGAGGTTGTACGACTCGGCCTTGGTGTTGTTCGGGTCGGGATTGAACGTCGCGGTGATCTTGTTCAGGGCCTGCCTGATCTGCTCGCGGTCGCTCGTGAACGGTTGCAGCAGCGCGTACTCGCCCGCCGGGTTGCCGTGGTCGCGAAAGACCACGACCGAAAACCGCGTGTCGGGCAGGAGCGAGACCAGGCCGTCGGTGATGCCGACACCGCTCTTCTTCGCCTCCGCGATCGCGCTCCCCATGCTCGCGGTTCCGTCGATGGCGATCTCGACGTCGAGCTGCGGAGGAGCCTGCGGCGCGGCGCGGCCGGCGGTCAGCTGGCCTCCGCCCGCGAGGACTACTCCCAATCCGACGGCCACGAGGACGCCGCGAAAAGCCTTCACTCACCCTCCCCAGATCGGTCCGACCAAGCTTGCCGTGGGTTTCCTGAGGACGCATACCCCGATCGGGTGGTTTTCCTGGCGGCACATGCTCCGATCGGGTGGTTTTCGTGGTGGCACACGAGGGACAGATGCGAGACCACCCCGTTCCTTGCGCGTGGAGGCGCGCTCGACCCGAAAGGCGTCGCGTGAGGCCAGCGGTCGCGGTTCTCGTGGGGGTAGCCGCGCTCGGCGCGCCGGCGGCCGGCGCTCCGCCCGGCGTGAAGGTCCCGGCCGGCTTCCGGGTCGAGACGTTCGCGAGCGGGCTCACTCAGCCGACCGCGATGGCGTACGGCCCCGACGGCCGGATCTACGTCACCCAGACGGGCGGCAGCCTCGTCGCGATCCGACGGGGCACGACACATCCGCAGGCGCTCGCGCGTGGACTGCGTACACCGCTCGGGCTCGCGTGGCGCGGCCGGAGCATCTTCGTCTCGGAGCAGGGCCGTCTCGAGCGGCTGACCCTGCGTAACGGGCGACTCGCGGCGCGCCGCGTCGTGGTGAAGGGGCTTCCGTTCGGCCAGCACCAGCAAGACAACGTCGTTCTCGGCCCGAACCGCCGGCTCTACTGGGGAAGCGGCTCGACCTGTGACGTGTGCCGCGAGCGCGACCCGCGCAGCGCCGCGGTGCTGTCACTGAGACCGAACGGACGCGACCTCCGCGTCGTGGCTCGCGGGCTGCGGAACCCTTACGGCCTCGCCTTCCAGCCGGGCACGGGCCGTCTCTACGCCTCGGTCAACGGCGCCGACGACCTCGGCACGCGGATCGACCCCGAGCCGGCCGAGATGGTGGTGGTCGTCCGCCGAGGCGCCTTCTACGGCTGGCCGCGTTGCTGGCCCAACGCGCAGACGCTACGGATGAGCGGCAGCTGCCGCGGAGTCGCCAAGCCGGCCGCGTACCTCGAGCCGCACGCCTCGGCCGACGGGCTCGCCTTCTACACCGGCCGCACCTTCCCGCGCGGCTACCGCGGCAACCTGTTCGTCGCCGAGTGGGGCCAGTATCTGAGCAGGCAGTTCGGTCGCCGGGTCGTCCGAGTGGAGCTGCGACGCGACGGAACCGCGCGCCGCGTGACGTCGTTCGCCTCGGGCTTCGCGCACCCGCTGGCTCTGCTGGTCGACCGCCGGGGCGGACTGCTCGCGGCCGACTGGGGCCGCGGGGTCGTCTACCGAATCCAGGCTCGCGGCAGGCCCTGAGCCGCGCGTTTCCTATACTCCGGCGCTTCCAGCACGTCCAGCAAACGAGGGGGGTTCACCATGCATCGCACGTTGCCTGCGGCAATTGCGGCATGTGCGGCCGCGCTGGTCGTCGCCGCTACGGCGTCTGCGGGCTCGCCACCGGCTTCGGGGAAGGTCGCCGCGGTCTCGCCGGCAGCGTCGGGCTCGCAGCATCTTCGCAACGCGGCTCTTACGGGTGCCGAGTGTCCGAACGGCCTCGCCTGCCGCGTCGTCCCGGCCGCCTATGCGCAGAACTCGGCTGATCCGGGCGACTACGGCAACTACGACCTGGCCACCCGGCCGGACGACGGCCTGGCGATCCGCTACGTCGTCATCCACGACACCGAGGTCGCCTACGACCCGACGATCGCCCTGTTCCAGAACCCGCTCGCCTACGTGAGCGCGCACTACGTCATCCGGTCGTCCGACGGGCAGGTCACCCAGATGGTTCCGACCGCAGACGTCTCCTGGCACGCCGGCAACTGGTGGGTGAACAGCCATGCGGTTGGGATCGAGAACGAGGGCTTCGCGACCGAGGGGAACCTCTGGTTCACGAACCGGATGTACCGCTCGCTCGCTCGGCTTACGCGGTACCTCGCCGACCGGTACGACATCCCGCTCGACCGTGAGCACCTCATCGGCCACGACCAGGTGCCCGGCCCGACGGCCGTCTTTCAGGCCGGGATGCATTGGGACCCCGGCCCGTACTTCGACTGGGCGCACTTCATGGCCCTCGTCGGCGCGCCGATCAACCCGAGCGGCGGCGAGCGTCGCATCGTCACGATCGACCCGAACTTCGCGACGAATCGTCCGGTCGTGACCTACTGCGACGCCGGCTCCTGCAGCACGCTGCCGTCCCAGCCGACGAACTTCGTCTACCTGCACACCGCGCCGAGCGAGAGCTCGCCGCTCGTCTCCGACCCGCTCCTGAGCGGCACGAACCTCGAGCCGGACGGCGTCGGCACTACGCAGGCGAACGACTGGGGCGACAAGGCCGTCACGGGCCAGAGCTTCGCGGTGGCCGACCGGTCCGGCGACTGGGTCGCGATCTGGTACGGCGGCCAGAAGGCGTGGTTCGAGGACCCGCACGGGGAGAACACCGTTCCCGGCGGCGGCACACTCGTGACGCCGAGGGCCGGCCTGACCTCGATTCCCGTCTACGGGCGCGCCTACCCTGAGGACGTCTCGACGGCGACGCTCGGATACACGATCTCGGCGGGACAGGTGTACGTGGCGAAGGATCTCGTCGGGGCCGACTACTACGACGCGACGACCTTCGACGCGCTCGACACCTACCAGGTGTTCACGGGCGACACGAAGTTCTACGAGATCTCCTTCAACCACCGGATCGCCTTCCTCAGGGCATCCGACGTCGACGTCGTCCGCTGAGCCTGCAATCGCGGGGGCGGGCCGCCCGCTCGCCCCCGCGGCTTGCGCCAAACTCCCAGGCCGTGCGTGACACGGCGAACGCGCTCCTGCGCAAGAGCATCCTGGCCGCCGCCCAGAACGGCGAGGTTCGTGGGTTCGTCGGCAGGCACGGGATGCGGCTGGGGGCCGCCCGCTTCGTGGCCGGGGAGACGCTCGACGAGGCCGTCCCCGTCCTGCGGCGCCTCAACGAGCAAGGCCTCGCGGCCAACACGACGCTCCTCGGCGAGGACACCGCGAGCGAGGAGGATGCCGCAGGGGTTGCTGACGAGTACGGCCGGATCCTGGAGCGGATCCACGACGAGGGCCTATGGGTCAACGTCGCCCTCAAGCTCACCCACCTCGGGCTGGCCCTGGGCGAAGAGGTCGCCCACGAGAACGTGGAGCGCGTCGTCGAGCGTGCGGCCGAGCTCGACAACTTCGTCCGGATGGACATGGAGGCCTCGCGCTGGGTCGACCCGACCCTCGAGATCTACCGGCGTCTGCGGTCGTCGGGCCACGACAACGTGGGCACCGTCCTCCAGTCCTACCTCTATCGCACGCCGCAGGACCTCGACGAGCTGCTGCCACTCCGACCGAACCTGCGGCTCGTCAAGGGCGCCTACCTCGAGCCGCCGGATGTCGCGTACCCGGCGAAGGAGGACGTGGACGCGGCCTACGTCCGGCTCCTCGAGCGCGCGCTCGAGGGTGGCGCCTACCCCTGCGTCGCGACGCACGACGAGCGGCTGATCGAGCACGCGATCGCCTTCTCGGAGCGTGAGGGGATCCCGCGAGACCGCTTCGAGTTCCAGATGCTCTACGGCGTTCGGCCGAAGCTCCAGCGGGACCTCGCTGCCCGCGGCTACAAGGTGCTCGTCGCGACTCCGTTCGGCCCTGAGTGGTTCCCATACCTGATGCGCCGCATGGCCGAGCGCCCCGCCAACCTGGCGTTCGTCCTCAGAACGGTGCTACGGCACTGAGGCGCCGGCTTGACGGCAACCGGCCCGCTGTCTAGCGTCCGAAAAACCGTGCCGTGCAGGGTGGTTTGCATCTCGCACTCGACGGGTGCGGGCGGAGAGGAGGTCGGCCGGCTCGTCGCCGACCGCCTCGGCTTCCTCTACGTGGACGAGGACATCGTCGCGCGTGCGGCGGCCAAGGGAGGAATCGAGCCCGCGGACGTGGCCGACGAGGAGCGGCGCAAGTCGCTCGCGGCGCGGGTGCTGGACGTGATCGCGCAGGGCGGCGGCGAGGCCTGGGCGACCGGCGCGCGGGCGTACACCGTGGACGAGCCGACCAGGGACGAGGTGCGCGCCCTGGTCCGCGAGGCGATCGAGCAGACGGCGGCCCGCGGGAAGGTCGTGATCGTCGCGCACGCCGCCTCGCGCGCTCTCCCGACCGGCCCTGACGCGCTTCGCGTTTTCGTCACGGCGTCAGCGGAGACACGGGCCGGCCGGGTCTGCGACGAGCAAGGGCTCGACGAGAAGCAGGGTGCGCGCGCCGTGAAGGACGCGGACGCGAGCCGGCGCGACTACCTGAGGCGCTTCTACGCCGTCGACGAAGAGCGGCCGACGGACTACGACGTCGTGCTCAACACCGACGTCCTCTCGGCCGAGCAGACCGCCGATCTGATCTCCAGGGCCGCCTCCGGCTAGGTACTGAGCGCCTTGCGGCCCTCGATGAGGCCGAGGGTGGCGGCGGCTGCCCGGTCGGCGGCGGTCCGAACGGCGTCGGGGCCTTCGCCGTACTCCCCGTCGAGGAGCAGTGCGGCATGGCCGTGGGCGGTTGCTTCCAGGGCGCCGGCCAGGGCGTCGGCCGCGGCCGCGTCGCCCTCGCAGACCTCGGCCACGAGGTCGAAGAACACGTCGATGGGCTCGTAGGCCCGTTTGAGCTCCGGGTAGCGGCTCTTGTCGATGCCCGCGCTGAAGAGCGTCTCGAACATCGGACGCTCCTCGGCGGCGAAACGGACGTAGGCGCGAGCCATCGCGGCGAGCTGCTGTTCCGGCGTTCCCTCCTTGCCTCTCTCGGCGGAGAGCATGGCCGCGAACGTCTCGAGCGCGCTAACCGCGACCGCCGCGAGCAGGTCGTCGCGGTCGGCGAAGTGCCGGTACGGCGCCGCGGCAGTGACGCCCACGCGTCTGGTCGCCTCAGCGAGGGAGAAGTCGCGCACGCCGCGCTCGCCGATCAGGTCGATCGCGGCATCGACCAGCGCGGCGCGGAGGTCGCCGTGGTGATACCGGTCCCTCCTAGACGGCGTAGGTGACACCTGTGAGCCGTTCGGACTCGTGCCAGAGGCGCCGTTGGGTCCCTTCGTCGTACGAGCGCGCGCTCGATCGAACCCGCACCGGGTAGCCGGTGTACCCGCGACCCGGCGGCCCGTAGAACTCGCCTCCTCGCGCCGTGGGGTCGGTTGCGGCTCGGAGCGTCGGAAGGGCGCCCATCTGCGTGCTCTGCACGAACCTGGAGTTGATCAACCGGAGCCTCGGACTGAGCGGCGCGCGTTCCAGTCGCGAGCGCGTCTTGTACAGGCCGGTCAGGGCGATGCCCGGGTGGCAGGCGAGGGCCGCGGTCTGCGCGCCGGCAGCCCCGAGTCGGCGGTCGAGCTCGTACGTGAACAGGAGGTTCGCCAGCTTGGACTGGCAGTAGGCGTTATCGGCGCTGTAGCCGCGCTCGGACTGAAGGTCATCGAAGTCGATCACGCCGCGCGCATGCCCCTCGCTGCTCACGGTCACGATCCGTGAGCCGGAGATCTCGAGCAGGCGGTCGAGCAGCAGCCCGGTGAGCGCGAAGTGGCCTAGGTGGTTGGTGGCGAAGGTCAGCTCGAAGCCGTCCTCGGTTCGCTCGTAGGGAGGCTCCATCACGCCGCCGTTGTTGATCAGGAGGTCGAGCCTGTCGTAATCGGAGCGCAGCTCCCCGGCCGCCTGCCGGACCGAGCCGAGCGAGGCGAGGTCGAGCAGGAGAACACGGACGTCGGCCTGCGGGAGCTCGCTTTCGATGCGATCTGCCGCGACCTCGGCGCGGCCTCGATCACGACACGCGAGCACGACCCGGGCCCCGCGCCGGGCGAGGGCTCGGGCCGTCTCGTGCCCGATGCCGCTGTTGGCCCCTGTCACGACGGCTGTCCGTCCTGTCTGGTCCGGGATATCCCTCTGCGTCCAGTCCCTGGCGATGTAAGTACCACTCACAATGTAAGCAACGCTAACATCGCTGATGCGTGACGTCAACTTGAAGGAAACGCGCCCGGTCGTGACGAAGCGCACGCCGACACAGCGCGAAAGGAGCGTCGAATGTCGGCAGCCGAACGCTGGGCAGGGTGGATCCGTCTCGCCGGAATCCTGATGCTGCTCATCGCGACGATTGACTTCTTCCAGGGGCTGATCGCGATCGTCCGCAGCGAGTACTACGCCCTGACTCCGAACCAGATCATCGTCTTCGACACCACGACCTGGGGCTGGATCACGCTGATCTGGGGGATCGTGGTCGGCTGCGCCGGCTTCGGCCTGCTCGCAGGCGCGAACTGGGCCCGCTGGTTCACGATTATCGCGGGCAGCATCAACTTCCTCGTGCAGCTCGGCTTCGTCGGCAGCTCGCAATACCCGTTGTGGGCCCTGACGGGGCTCGTGCTGAACGCGATCGTCCTCTATGCCGTGATCGTCCGTTGGGAGGAGGCGAGCGAGACGATCAAGAGGATGGCCGAGAGCCGGTACTGAGTCTCAGCCGGGTCGGGTGTCGAGCGAGGCGCGGCTCGGCTTGTCGTTCGTTCCACATTCGACCGAAGACCGCCCCCGCGTGGAGACAGACACCCAAGCCGACGAGGAAGGTGATCAGCGCGATGACGACACCGGCAGGGCCGTAGCTCTCTGTCCCGAAGTGACCTGATGCGAGAAGAAGAGCGACGAGAACACTCCGAGACCGGTAACGCAGGCTCCCGTGGCCGCGCCGGCAGGGAACATTCGCCGCAGCGGCACTTGCCGGTACAGGAGCATGTAGGACGACCACCACCAGAAGAGCGCGCCGGTCACGAACGTAAGCAGGAAGACCAGACCACGACCGCCCGCTGGCCGCGCTTCGTCGAAGAGCCACACCTGAAACGAGATGTAGAGGGTGAACGCCACGACCCCTGCGACTGGTAGGCAAGGTGCCGGAGGAACCCCTTCGGCGGAGTCCGTTCGTAGATTCGGTGGTACCACACAGAGAGTGTGGACGCCATCCCGATCCCTCCCAGCACGAGCACGATGGCGCTGAACCAGGTGAGCGTGGCGACCGCCTGATTGCCCGTGGCGATCAACCCGTCCACATCGTGTGTCGCTTGGGCGTTCAATCCCATCCGGGCGACGATCGCTTTTCTGATGTCTCCACCGATTACGGACGAGGTGACCGCAAGGAATGGAAACGCGGAGAGCACGGCGAGCGCCGCGAAGGCAAACGAGCTGTTCAGGAAATCGGCGGTCGACAGATGAGCCCAGTACCTCCCCGGCGCTCTCCTCGAATCGCTCGAGCCGGTCTCGCAGGCCGCGTAGCGTCGACCATCCGGGCCCGCACTTCCTCCGTCGCGGTCTGCAGCGTGAGGATCCGAGTCTGCTCACGCTCGGCTTCGCGACCTGATCCGGAAGGGCCGAGCATCTCCTGATCCTCAGCCATGCATCGATTATGGCGCGGGCCGGCGTCTACGGGCAGGCCGTCGCAACGGCTCTCACTTACCCAGAGGCGCTTGCGTTCAGCAGTGAGGATCCGTGCCAAGAACGGAACCGATCTATCGGACCCACAACTGGCTGAGCAGCGCTCCGTACCACGGGTTGTACTGGTAGTTGCCAACCCGCCTAGAGACGAGGTCCGCCCCGTAGACGTTGTACAGCGGGACCCAGGCCCCCTTGTTGGTGATCACGCGGTCGAGGTGGGCCCAGAGCCGGTTCGCTCCCGCTATGTCGGTCTGCTGGAGCTGTAGCGCGCGGCCGATGCGTCGATCGAGCGCCAGGTCGCAGAAGTGCCCGATGTTGAAATCGCCCCGGCACGAGAACAGGGGCTGAATGAAGTTCGAGGCGCCAGGGTAGTCGGCTGCCCAACCGCTCCAGAGGATCTCCGGCAATGGTTTCCGCTTGGCTACAGCAGTGAAGTACGCCGTGAAGTACGCGCCGGCCGGAGACATCCGCTCGCAGCGACGGGGCGAGCCCGAGCAGACGATCCGTCTTGTGAAGGAGGAACGAAGGCGGACGCGGTAGCCGAGCCCGTCGAGGAGCTCTTTCAAGTACTTGCCGAGGCCGATGCCGGCCGGGTCGCGAGGGACCCAGAGCGTCACTGGCGCCCCCGCCGTGCCCGACGCCTCAACCAGTCGGGTCGCCCGGCCGCGGTCGGGGGTCGTCCAGCCTCCTTCGGCCTGCGGGTCGCGCGTGTACGGGCAGTACCTGCGATGCGCTGGGAAGTTCGGGGGAATCACTTGGCACGTCGGCCGGTTTTCGTCTTCCCCCGCCGCGAGCTGCGCGACCCTGTCCCGGTCGAGCGCATAGTTGATCGCCTGCCGCGCCCTGGGATCGTCGAAAGGCGGTTGCTTGACGTTGAACGCGAGGTAGAAGGTCACGGGTCTTGGATGACCGTGGACCAAGGGCAGGAATGGCGCCGAGACACCCGGAAGGAACGGGACGGCGCCATGGCTCGACGTCAGGTCAGCCTGCCCGTGCTCGACGAGGGCTATCCGCTTTTTCTGCCCGCGTAGACGAAGCGCGATCGGCTGTTCTTGCGCGGGCACGACCTCACCCACGATCTCGTCGGGGTAGCCCGCCGGTTGGGCGGCATTCGACCATTCGCGAAAACGTGGATTGCGGACGAGCCGGACCGAGTGATTCGGGTCAAAGCTGGCGATGCGATACGGCCCCGTAGCGGGAATCGGCCGCCGCTTCGCCTCGCGCAACGGGGTCCCGGCCGGGATGATGGTTGCGGTCGTCGCGGCGAGCTTGTGCAGGAAGATCGGGTCCGGAGTGTTCAGCCTGAACATGACCGTTCCGGCGGCATTGTCGGCGACGATCCCAGCACTAAGGTCGCAGCGCCGCCGATCACAGGACTGCGCTCCGCGGATCGCGTGGAGCTGGACGAGCTCATCGAACCCGGCCTCGGCCCCCCTGAGCCTGAGCAGCCGCTCGAAGGTGCGACGAACGTCAGTCGCCCTCACCAGCTCACCGTTCGAATAGCGGACGTTTGGCCGCAGCTGAAACGTGTAAGTCTTGCGGTCGGACGATAGGTACGGCATCGCGACCGCGAGATCGGGTTCGAGCTCGTTCCCCGCCTCCCCTGCGACCTGTCGATACGTAAGGAGTCGATCGCCCGTCAAAGAGAGGAACCGCGCCATGTCGAAAGATGCAAGCGCGGGGTCGAGTGTCGTCCCGAGTGGATCGATGTTCAGCAGCGCAACCCTCAAGGTCCCCCCGCGGTGAGCCGCTCCAACCGGTCGCAGCGCGACGTAGGCGATCCCGTCTGCGGCTACAACTGCGGTCGGTCGGCCTCCGAGCCGAACCGTCGTTGGCCGGTCAGTCGCCGGATCGATGCGCGAGACGGTGCCGTCCAGCTCGTTCGTCGACCAAACCTCGCCTCGGACGACCCCGAGACCGCTCGGATTTGCGCCGACCTTGTCCACATCGACGACGCTCTCGGAGGCAGGGTCGATCTGCGCCACAGTCCGGTCCGCGCTGTTTGCCACCCAGACTTTGCCGAGTCCGACGGTGACTGCGGTAGGGCCTCCGCCCACGACGATCTTCTTGAGCTGCTGAGCGTTGCGCGGGTTCAGCCTGACCACGGAGCCGCTCGACTTGCTCGCGACCCAGACCGCGCCTTTGCCTACAGCGACGGCTCCGGGATCCGTGACCGTCGTGTATGTCTTCAGCAGCTTTCCGGTGCGCGCGCGGATCTTCGAGATCGTGTGGTCGGTCGTGTTCACCACCCACACGTGGCCGCCGCCGAAGGCGACCCCGGTCGGGCCGTTCCCGACCCGGATCTTCTGGAGCTCGATCAGCGCCCTGGGATCGATCTGTGAAACGGTCCCCTCGAGGCTGTTCGTCACCCAGACGTAGCCACCGCCGACGGCGATTCCACCGGGCGTGTTGCCGACCGCAATCCTTTGGCGCAGCGTGTTCGTCTCCGGGTCGATCGCGAACACGGCATTGGCGCCGGCGCTCGCCGCCCAAACGTATCCCAGCCCGGCCGCGACCGCCGTCGGCGCCATTGGCAGCTCGACGGCGTCTTTGACGGCGCCCGAGCCTGCATCGAGCACGCCGACGCTGTTGCTCGGATCGCCGAGGTCCATTCGATCCGCTCCGCCGCCGAGTGCGAAGAGCGGAATCGCTACGGCGGCGATCAGACCCGCGAGCGCACCTATGACACCCTGCGCCTCCGCCACGGGTACCCGGGCGCCGCCGTCGGAGGCCGCGACGCGGCGCGCGGCCGTTCGCGCTCGACGACCGCGACAGGCGCAGTCTCGGGTGCCGCCGCTCCGGGCCCGGGAGAAGGCGCCTCGAGAAGCTCACGGTAGATCGACTCGGTCTCCGGGGAGGGGTAGGTGCCGAGCTCTGTCGCAAGGAACTGTCGGCACCGCTCGTAGACGCGGAGCGCCTCGGCGCGGTTGCCGGCAGCGGCGTGCGCCGCCATTAGCTGCCGGTAGCCCGTCTCGCGATACGGCTCCAGGGCGATCGTCTCCTGCGCCCAGTTCGCCGCCTCGGCCGCATCGCCCGAGCGAAGCGAGGCCTCGGCGAGACAGGTCAGCGCGCGCCGGAGGATGTCCTCGAGCTCACGCCGCTTCCCGTCGACCCACGCCCCTTCCTCGCCTGGCAAGAAGGACGGCTGGGCCCGTGACGCCGCCTCCATGGCGACCGCCTTAGCCTGATCGAGGTCGTCTGCCGCCAAAGAAGCCTCGGCCTCTCGGAGGGCCTCGCCAGCGGCGAAAATGTCGACCCAGGTCCCATCCGGCAGGTTCAGGCGATATGAGCCGAACGCGCTGGTGAGAGCCTTCCCGCCGTCGATACCCCCCTCGGAGAGCACGCCGCGCAGTTTGCTCGCGAGGACGGTCAGTGCCTTGTCCGAGGTCGCAGGCGGTGCATCTCCCCAGAGCGCGTCCGCGAGCTCGTCCCGCGGTACCGGCCTGCCCTGCTCAGCGACCAAATAGGCGAACAGCAGCCGACCCTGTCGCCCGGGAAGCGCCCCTCGTCGATCACAACCCCTTCGCTCTCGAGCGCGACCCGACCGGCGAGAAACACTTTGAGCGTCAACGTCTAGCCATTCCCTTGCCGGCATCTTGCCGCGATTTAGCGGCACTTTTCTAGACCTCGCTGCGAGGGATCGTGGACAGGGTCATTCGTTGCCACTGCGGTTTCGAAGCTCGCGCCGAGCACGAGGACGGGCTGTTGGGCGAGGTCCAGCGCCACGCCTCGGAGGCCCACGGAATGGCGCTCTCGCGCGAAGAGGCGCTGCTGCTCGCCTTCCGGTCCGAACTGGACGACGGAGCACCGACCGCGATCCCTCGCAAGACCACAGGTCAAACAGACGGGGAGGGAAGATGAAAGAAGGAGAGGAGATGAAGTCGGAACGACACGTGTCTGTACGGACGGGACACGAGCTGAAGTCGTCCCGCGCACGACTCTTGGGACTGCTAGTCGGCCTCGTGGTGGTCGCTGCGTTCGGTGCAACGACCAGCCGCGACGCTCGTGCAGTCCTTCCGTCTCTGCCGAGCACGGTTCTGCAGTGGAACAAGATCGCCGAGGACACCGTCCTCGGGTCCGGAGCGTTCCAGGGTGAAGGCGAGATCTACATGGCCTACACGTCGGCTGCCGTCTATGACGCGGTGGTTGCGATCCGAGGCGGCTACGAACCATACGGGCCGGCGATCACCGCACCTCCGGGAGCTTCGGTCGATTGCGCCGTCGTCGAGGCCGCGTACCGGACGCTGCGGCATTACTTTTCGGCGTTCCCCGCACTGGTGTCGAACCTGGACGGGTACTACTCGGAAGCTCTTTCGAACCTGAACGGATGTACCGCCGACGGGGGGAAAGGGACGAGCGTCGGATTGGCGTCCGCGAGCAGCATCATCGCCATGCGCACCGGCGATGGACGGATGACACCGGTCGGCACAACGTCGGTGTTCGAGACCAAGGAGCCCGGCCGGGGGGTTTGGCGTCTCACTCCACCGTTCGCAGTTCCGCAGACACCCTGGCTCGGAGACGTGCAGCCGTTCCTGCTGAAGAGCCCGGGACAGTTTCGACCCGAGCCCCCGCCTCCGCTCTCGAGCATGGAGTGGGTTCGGCAGTTCAACGAGGTCAAGGCGTACGGCCGGGCGACGAACTCGCTCCGTACCGACGACCAGACTGGGGTTGCACTGTTCTACACGGCGAATGTGATCCGGCAGTTCAACCGGGCCGGTCGTGACCTCGCCATCACCCGAGCACTGGACACAGTCGAGAGCGCACGGCTGCTGGCGATGCTGAACACCGTGAGTGCCGATGCACTGATGTCGGTGCTGAACGCGAAGTACCGGCTCCTCTTCTGGCGCCCCGTGACTGCGATCGATCCTTCAGCGGTGACGGCAGACGCCTTCGGTCCCCTGCCGGGGTTCGACGACGGCAATCCTGCGACCGCCGAAGAGCCCGGTTGGCGGCCTCTGGTGACGACGCCCAACCATCCGGAGTATCCGGCAGCCCACGGTACGAACACCTCCGCAATGGCAGAGGTCTTCAGCGAGTTCCTCGGCACTGATCACATCGACCTGGACATCCGCGGCTTCGACCCGGCGGGCGCGCCCGGGAACTTCGACACTGTGCACCACTTCGAAACAGCGGAACAGCTCCGTGACGAGGTCATCAACGCTCGCGTCTGGGGCGGTGTCCACTATCGCCGCTCCGCCGAGGTGGGAGTCCATCTCGGACGCAAGGTCGCACACTACGGCCTGAACCACGCCTTCAAGCCGACGAACTGAATCCCGGGAGAGCGAGGTGCGGCCTAGCCGGTCGCACCTCGCTCGCTCTCTTAGGGTGAAGCGACGCCGCCTCACCTCGCATGGGAGTTACCTCAGGGCTCGATTCGCCAGACCGCGCCGTTGCCCGCCGACGCCCCGTTGACGGAGACGTACAGCCCACCATCGGCGCCGACGACGAGGCCGGTCGCGCGGGGCAGGCCGCCCGCGACCAGCGTGGATGTGCCGCCGCCACCCGGCGGTACCCGCCAGATAGCCCCCGGGCCTGCGAACGGCGGGATGCCCGGCGAGCCGTGCTGGAGCACGTACAGCGACCCGTCGGCTCCGAACGCGAGGTCCGTCAGCGCGGTCAGGTTCCACGCGTAGAGCGCCGGAGCCTGGCCGGGAACCACCCGATAGACCGACGCGGTCCCCGCGATGAACGGGAAACCGGTCAGCGTCGAGACGTAGTACGCGCCGTCGGGGCCGACCACGACATCCGTCGGCACGGCGTCACGTGCCCCGGCCGGGCCCGGCACCGGCGCCTTCGGGAAGGTCGCGACCGTCGCCACGCTGCCATTCGCCGAGACGTTGAGCAGCGAGTTGCCGCCCGCGTCCGTAACGAGACGGTGGCCGGGCAGCGCGAGTAGCCCGTAGGGGTTGCTGTCGATCAGCCCGCCATCCGGATTCGCGCTCGCCTCGTAGCTGGCGATGTCCGCAATCGTCTTCGTGTTGCCCGACGCCGACACCTGCAGGAGGTAGCCGAAGCCGAGGCCGTCGAGCACCTCGCCCGGGGGAGTGGCCTTGTTGCAGCCGCATCCGATCGTGACGAACAGCCCACCGCGTCCCTGGAACGAGACGTGCTGCGGGCCGGCCGCCGTGTCGCCCGCCGGCTGGAAGGCGACCGACGGCAGCCCGGCGACGACTCGCTCCTGCACGCCGTGCCAGAGTCGCGAAACGGCACCTGTCGCGCCGTAGCAGCGTGCTGCGGGCGGCGGCGCGTCCGGAGCCGGTACGCAGACGCCTGATCCGCCGCGCCCTGCCTCGGCTACGTAGAGCCCGCCCTCCGGACCCCAAGCGAGTCCGGCGCGGGTTGTCGAGCCCCGTCATCACCGCCTGCGGGGGCGAGGCGGCGAGGCCAAGCGCCGGAATTGCGAGCGCCGCGGCAGCCACCGCGATGCACACCAGTATCCTCATCATGACTCCCTTCTCCCCCGACGGCAGCCGCGATCCTCGCGCCAGCACGGCCAGCCGCAGTGAGCCTTCGAGCCTAGGATGAGCGCCCGCCGATTTCAAGGACGGCCCTGGCAGCGCCTGCTCCATTGCCGGGCTTCGGTGATGCCCCAGCAAGAATCGTGCTTGCTCACGCGGTTTAGGAAGCGATCGACTGGGGCTGCGCAACCCTCGCGATTACCAGGCTCTTCTTAGAAGACCGCAGCGCCGCGCGACAGTCGGCGCGACAATCCGGCCGCTCGTGCACTTCAGGTCCGCTGCGCCGTGTCCCATGACACCGAAGATGACCTTCCCGTCGCACCGTTGCAGCTGTGTCTCCAACTGAGGCTCTCCATACCGCCGCCCGCCGTTACTGCGCCGATCGCGATGTCCTGTGGACTGACCGTTACGCAGCTCTCCAGGCGCAGGAGGCAGCCGAGCGACGGCGGCGAGGTGTGCGCGAGCCCACGACCTATTCCTACTCGGCGGACGCGCTGGACACGTTTCCGCGTTACCAAGTGCTCCAGGCGATCCAGTGGGCGGTCGAGGCGTTTACGCCTGCCGACTTCGCCTCGCTCGGCGACGCCCGAGAGCTTCTCGCCGCGGCGGCTGAGACCGCGGAGAGCATCTTCACCGGACCTCCGAACGGCAAAGTCGAACGACAAGCGATGGGCGAGGAGCGGAGGCTGTTCGCTCAGTACGTTCGCGGATTATCCGAGGACGAACTCGCCCAGGTCGAGCCGTTGCCGTTCCGCCGAGCGCTGTCGGCGGAGGAGAGCAAGCGTATTTGGAGCGAGCTCAAGACGCGATGGGGCCTCGAAGGCTTCTACTGGTATCCGCTCGATCGCCCCGACATCGCCGAGCCGCCGCTCGACGCCCTCGCGCTTGGCGCCGAGCCGTTCTTCGACCCCGAGACCCAGACGCGCCTTCGTAAGGTTCTCGCGGCAATCGGCGTGACGCGTTTGTGGGAGTTGCGGGAGCTTGACACGGACGCGGACTGTGAACTTGATCTCGAGCTATTCGAGCCGATCTACACCGGCGCCGAGGGCTTCTGGACGGATCGCTCGTTCGACTGGCTCATCTATGCGTCCCACGAAAGCTCAGTGACCGTCGCGGGTGCGCGGCTGATGCCGGCTTTCAAGCGGGCGTTCCCGGCATGGCAAGAGTGGAGCTACGCGCCGGACTGGTAAAGCGCCGGGCTAACTTCCCGAGTGAGTCGTCGGCGCACTGTCGCTGGAGCACTGCCCGGACCGTCGAGGGCCACCATTGCGCCCCCGCCTTGCGCCGTCGGGACTCGCTGGCCTTCCTGCAAACCGGTCGCTTCTAGTAGGGAATCGAGAGTGCCCCCGGCAAGAATCGAACTTGCGCACGCGGTTTAGGAAACCGCTGCTCTTCCACTGAGCTACGGGGGCGCGACTCCCATAGTAGAGACGCTTACCGCGCCCTCACGCGGCCTCGCACACTTGGTGGCTTCAGCCGCAGGAGCCCCGCCTGGCCGCCGAACGGCTGCCGCTTGTTCAGTCAGAGCGAAGTGGGCCGCGCTCGCGTTTTCTCGTTCTTTCAACGCTAGTGACGACTCAAGAGAATCTGCAGAGGCTGCTCTTTCTTCGCCGAAAACAGCAACAGGCGCCCGTGACGGCGTCTTAAGGCGCGGCGTCCCACATTGACTCCAGAATGCACATCTGAGGGCACACGCTTGCGCTTGGTTTGAACAGCACCACTCGGCGCGGCGCGGTCTACGAGGGGTCGACGTCCTGTCGTTCCAGGTCTTCGGACGCCACTTCGGCCGTGAAGGTTCCTCGGAGCGATGCGGCTTCACAGCGGCTTCACACGACTAGGTGCGACCCGCTTCGACCTTGACCAACGCTTGTAGTGAACGGGTCCAGGTTCGGGTGCGGCGTCGGCTCTCGAAGGCATCCATGCGCCAACCATGCTCAGTGCACCCGTCGCCGGGTCGCCTTCTTCTCGCGAGCCCGGTTGACTCGTAGACTCTGGTGGGGACGAGGCCGGTAGGTGCTCATGACCGACAACGCAGCCGGTGCCCTGCCGGCTAGGCGCGGCCCGAGCGGGCTCGCGCGACACAGGATCATCTTCCCGGGCGGGCGCAGCGCTCTGGCCGTGGTGGCTCCGGCGACCGTCTCTGGCACGGCCGTGGCGGCTGCGCTAAAGCTTGAGCCGCCCCGTGGACTCATCGTCCTGGGTGGGAGCACGACTGAGCTACCACCCGGCGTGGCGGCTGCTCTCAGCGGCAGTCTGGGGGACGGCCTCGCGCGCCTGGCGGCAGCTGCGCGGCTAACCGTCATCACCGGCGGCACGGACGCCGGGATCTTCGCTCTCTTCGGCCGCGCCCTCGCGAAGGAGCGGACTACAACCTGCGTCGGTGTCGCCCCGGTCGGCGCCGTCACTTGGCCTGGGCGGGGGGAAGACGAGTCCGTTCGGCTCCCGCTGAACGAGCTGGTCCAGCTCGAGCCGCACCACACGCACTTCCTCCTTGTCGAGGGCACCGAGTGGGGCACGGAGACGGGAGCACTGATCGCGCTTGCCGCAACGCTTGCTGCCCGATGTCCGTCGGTCGCGATTCTGGCCGGCGGCGGCGAAGGTGCCAGGCAAGAGGTGCTCGAGCAGGTCCGCCGAGGTAGAGAGGTCCTCGTACTTGCGGGCACTGGTCGGCTCGCGGACGAGCTCGCGCGCGCGGCCACCAACGATCCTGCGGACGCGATCGACCCTCGGACCGCGGAAGCTGCTGCGAGTGGGCTCGTCACTGTCCTCGACTTGGCTGAGCCGCAGGCCTCGCTCGCTGAGCGCGTGCGCGAGCGGCTCGGGTTGACCGAAGCCGAGGCGGCGCTGTGACGCCCGCTCTTCTCGCTTCGCTTCCCCGCCCGCGCGGGCGCCGGTACCGCCGCCATCCCCTGGTCCGGTCCGAGCTCCGAGATGCAGTGCCGGCTCTCGGGGCCGATTTCGAGATCCTCGAGGGCGAGCTCTTGCCGGACTTCTACGAGCTGGACGAGTCAGCGATTCGCGCCGAGAACACGTTCCGGCTCGGGCAGCTGTACGTCATCGTCGGCGGTGCAGCAGCGACGTCGCTCGGAGCCGTGCAGGCCGCGCTAGGCGGAGGCGTGACCACGATCGGCATTGCCGAAGCGCTCGTCGCGGGCGCGCTCGCCGGTGCAGTCTCGTACATCCGCGGGCGGGACGCCCAGCGTGATTACTTCACGAGCCGGCTCAAGGCGGAGCGGCTGCGGGGCGAGTACTTCCTCTTTCTCGGCCGCGTTCGACCCTACGACACGGATGACGATGACGAGCGCCTAGCTCGCCTTCGCCGTCAGGTCGACGGGATCGCGGCGGGAGACTCGACATGAGCTCGCGGGAGGAGCAGTTTCTCGAGGTGTACAGGTTGGCACGGGTCGAGGATCAGCGCCGCTATCACGAGCACGTTGCGGCGAGAGCCGAGGCCGCGCACAAGCAGCTTCTGCTGATCACGGCGCTTGTCTTCGGTATCGCGGGTGTCGTCGCGGTCTTGTCCGGCCTTGATATCGCGGGCAAGCTCGTCTGGGCAGTCCTCGCCGCCGTTCTGCCCGCTGCGACGACCGTTCTCTCGGCCTACAACGGGCTGTACGCATTCGAGCGCGTCTCGAAGCTCTCGCGTGACGCCGCCCGAAACCTGCGTCGGATTCAGCCACCGCGAAGCGCTCGTTCCGAGGCCCAGTCGGCGGTCTCCGGCTACGTCATCGACGTCGAGCGGATCCTCGAGAAAGAGCGCGGCCAGTGGGGACAGCTGGCGGCGGAACCGCACGCCAACCAGGAAGCGGGGTGAGCGGGCGCGACGCCCTGACCGGTGGCGCTCCGAACCCGGCAGTACGAGGCATTCATTTCGTACAGTCACGCTGGCGATAGCGTCTTCGCGGCAGAGCTCCAGCGGATCCTCAACCGGATCGCCCGCCCGATCTACAAGTGGTGGCAGTGGTGGCCCCCGCGTGTCTTCCGCGACCAGACGAACCTGGTGGCCGCGTCGGATCTCGGCGCAGAGATCGAGAACGCCCTCGCCGGCTCTGACAGCTTCGTCCTCCTTGCCTCCGCACAAGCCGCCGCCAGCCCCTGGGTCGACCGGGAGGTCAGGACCTGGTGCGCGGGCAAGCCATCCGACCGGCTGTTCATAGCGCTCACCTCCGGCGCGATCGCTTGGGATGATGCGCACGGAGACTTCGACGGGTCGCAGACGAATGCGATCCCGCCGGGCCTGAGGCACGTCTTCGACGCCGAGCCGCTGTGGGTCGACTTCACGGGCGTGCAGCCGGACGAGGGCCTTGCGCGCAATCCGCGGTTCGTCGACGGCGCGGCCACGCTCGCGGCGGCGATCCGCGGCACCGACAAGGATGCGATCGTCGGTGAGGACGCCCGCCAGCGCCGCCGCACGAAACAGCTCGTCGGCGGTGCGATCGGCCTGCTCACGCTCCTGACTGTTCTCGCGGGCCTCGCCGCGATCTACGCCTTCATCCAGCGGAATCACGCCGACGAGCGGGCGAGGCTCGCGACCTCGCGGCAGCTCGCCGCCGAAGCGGTCGTCGCCCTCGACACCGATCCGGAGCAAAGCCTCGCTCTTGCGGCCCGCGCCGCCACAACAGCGTCTACCACCGAGGCGGAGAACGCGCTACGCCAGGCCCTGCGTAACTCAAGCCTGCGCGCGATCATCGATGCGCGCCGGCCGGTTCCCGACATCGATGTCGATCCGAAGGGCGGGCTTGTCGCCGCCGCTCTCGGGGACGGCAGCATCCACATCTTGACCCTTCGAACGGGCAAGCTCGCTGGGACACGACGGCTCGAAGGCGTTCCGGCAAAGGTCGTCCAGTTCAGTCCCGACGGCACCCGTTTGCTCGGCGCCGGCAGGGCGGGAGTGGCCATCTGGTCGACATCGAAGAGCAGCCGACGGCCGCTCGCGACCTTCGACCGGAAGGGCGGACCGCTTGCGGCCGCCTTCCGCCCAGACGGGAAGCTCGTGGCGACCGGAGACTTCGACGGGAAGGTCCGTCTCTGGCGGGCGGACGGGGGCGCGTCGATCGACGTCCTCGAGCCGACCGGGCAGCCGTCACCCGTGACGGCGGTTTCGTTCAGTGCCGACGGTTCACGACTGGCGACGGCCGGTGGTACGCGAGCCATCGTCAGGGTGTTGCCCTCGAAGCGCGCTCGGGTCTTTCCGTCGAGCGGCGCGGAGGTGTGGGCAGTCGCCCTCAGTCCCGACGGTACCCACGTTGCGACCGGGGATATGCGCGGCCGCGCTCGGATCTGGAACGTCCGCACGCGCAGCTCAGTCGATCTCAATGGGCACTCGGGCGCGATCGAGAGCGTTGCATTCAGCCCGAATGGGCGGTTGCTCGTCACCGCGAGCGACGACGAGACCGCGGCGATCTGGGACGCGGGAACGGGAAGACAGCTCGCCGAGCTCCGCGGCCACAACGGGATCGTGCACAGCGCGGCCTTCGCGGCGGACGGCAAGACGATCGTGACGGGCGGCGAAGACGGCACGATCAGAATCTGGTCGACGACGGCGGATCCGGTTCTGGTCGATCTCCCTCGTCAAAACAGGCAACGGCTGCACGACGTTGCCTTCGACCAGAGCGGGGAACGCGTTGTGACGGCAAGCGAGGATCGAACAGCCCGCATCTGGCGCCTCCAGCGAGGCCGGGTCCTGCACGTCCTGGGCCATGGACGTCGCGTCGGTGATTGGGTCGAGAGCGCGCAGTTCAGCCGCGACGGGCGGCTTGTCCTGACGGCTGGCGCTGACGGGACTGCGAAGGTCTGGGAGTCGTCCTCGGGGGCGCTCCTGTCGACTCTCCGACGGCCCGTAGAGACGCCGCTTCTCGACGCGGCGTTCTCGCCCGACGGACAGCTCGTCGCGGCCGCCGGCCAGGCGGGCGCCAAGGGTAGTCCCGTCGTTCGCGTCTGGCGTTGGAGACAGCGGAAGCTCGTGATGGCACGCGGAGGGTTTGCCGACAGGGACGATGGTGTCGCATTCTCGCCGTCCGGCTCGCTGCTCGCCGCCGCCGGAGGCGACGAGGTGCGCGTCTGGCGCGTGGGCGACCGCTCGCTCGTCGCAGCGTTCCGTTGCCGGGGTGAACTGGCGAGCGTCGCGTTCGACCCGAGCGGCCAGCGTGTTGCCGCCGGCGGCTCCACCGGGGCGGTCTGGGTTTGGGATCTGCGTTCGAAGAGGCGCATCGTCCGGGTGGCCGCGCACCGGGACACTGTCACCGCCGTCGGGTTCAGCGCCGACGGGCGGTACCTGGTGACGGCCGGTCACGACGGTGCTGCGAGGGTCTGGACCGTCCCCGGCGGCGATCTGGTGACGGCGTTTCACACCAGGGCCGCAGAGCTCGAGAGCGCCGCCTTCGCCCCGCGGGGTCGGCGCCTGGCGGTTGCGGGCGCCGACGGCCGAGCGACGATCTTCGACTGCGCCGAGTGCCGCCCCCTCCGCTCGCTCGTCTGTCTGGCCGCGGCGCGTGTCACGCCCCAGGTTCGGGCTCGGGAGGAGGATGCGTTCGCGAAGTGCGATTGACATCCCGGGAGGCCGGTGGGATCCTGGACTTGTAGCACCAGCCACAAGGAGCCGCCTGGATGCCGTCGGCCGCCACCGGATTCAACCGTTTGGGGCGTGGTCTCGCTCGGTCTTTCGCTCTTGTCGTGATGCTTGTGCTCGTGCCCGCGGCTTCGACGGCGCCCCAGGCACGGGGCCTACGCCCGGCGGCGACCACGACCCTCCAGTTGACAGGCACCGGCGTGCGCCAAGATCTGGCCGTCGACGTGTCCGCCAATGCGGTCCCGCAGCCCGGCACTGCCGACCCCTGCGACGTGAGCAACGCTCGGGACCAAGGAAAATCATGCTTCTACACCGTCACGCAGGGGGAGAACGTGACGCTGACGCCGGTCCCTGCAACGGGGTTCGCCGGGTGGAGCGTGTTCGAGTGCGAGGGAACGGGCCCGTGCGTCGTCAACATGGACTCGGATCGCTCGGTGGTGGCAACCTGGACGCCAACGACTCTTGGCATCGTCCCGGCCTTTGGCCCCGCGCCCACCCAGGAAGAGAAGATCACGAGCTCCGACGGCCAGATCAGCTGTTCGTCGACGGGAGCCGGAGCCTGCTCGGCAGACTTCGACGCTCTCTCTGTAGTCCCGGTCACGCTGACCGCATCGCCCGCCAGCGAGTTCGACAGCTGGAGCGGCTTCACCACGGGGGATCCGGGTCAGCACAGCGCCTGCCTGGAGGCCGGAACCTCGCCGACCTGCACGCTCTTCCTTTCGGGCAACGACGTCGTCGGGGCGAAGTTCAAGGACGCGACAGAGGATCCGGAGGTCGTCCCGCCGCGCCAGAAGGTTCGGCTCCGGGTCTTGGTCGATGCCAAGAGCGGGGGAAGGGTGACCTCGAGCCGCTCTCGTTTGAGTGAGCAGATCACCTGCGGATCTATCTGCAGTGCGCGGTTCGAGCAGGGTGAGACGCCGACGCTGACCGCGCAACCCCTCGCCGGTTCTCGCTTCATCGGTTGGCGAGGAGGACGCCCGTACTGCTCCTCGAACCCGACCTGCCACTACCCCGCCTACCGGGTGACTTCGATCAAGGCGGTCTTCACGCCGCCTCCACCGCCTCCGCCCGACAAGACGCTCACGCTCACCAAGGCGGGACGCGGGACCGGGACGGTGACCTCCAGCCCGGCCGGCATCAGCTGCGGCTCGACCTGCGCGCACGCCTTCAAGCACGGCACCGCCGTGACGCTCACCGCCTTCGCCTCGGCACGCTCCAGATTCGCAGGCTGGTCGGGCGCGTGCTTGGGCACCGGAACCTGCAGCCTGACCATGAGCGCGAATCGCTCCGTCACTGCGACGTTCAAGGTCCTGTGCGTCATTCCCAAGGTGAAGGGCAAAAAGCTCCGCGCGGCGAAGCGGGCCATCAGGAAGGCGCACTGCTCGGTCGGAAAGGTGACGAAGGCGTTCTCGGCCAAGGTGAAGAAGGGCCGCGTGATCTCCCAGAAGCCAAAGCCCGGCAAGAAACTCGCCGCAGGCTCCAAGGTGAGGCTGAAAGTAAGCAAGGGGAAGAAGACATAGGGGAAGCCCGACATCCTCATCGGTGCTCCGGGCCGGATTCAGGTCGGCCCGGAGGGCTACCTGAAGATGTTGACCGCGCGGGCAGTTATGAGCAGCAGCCGCGGTACGGGCTCGCGGAGCTCAGGCCGGCGCGCGGACGGCTCGATGCAGGCGCACCGCCTGCGACACGCCCTTGAGCGGCACGTCGCCGACGAGCTCGAACTCGACCTGCTCGACCCCGGCTTCGCGCCTGGCCGCTTCACTGACCAGCACCTCGCGCGGGCGCGCGTAGTCGGCGATCCTCGCGGCGACATTGACCGTCCGGCCGAAGTAGTCGCCTTCCTGCGCGATCACCGCCCCCGCGTTGATGCCGACGCGCGCCGGCACCGACGTCTCGCGCTCGGTCTGCTCGACCAAATCGAGGCCGCTGAGGATGGCGCTGCCGGGGTCGGCGAAGTGGAACATGACGCCGTCGCCAAGCCACTTCACGGGCCTGCCGCGGTGCGCCTGCGCCGCGTACTGGACCAGGCTCGCGAGACTCGCGGCCAGCTGGGCCGCGGCTTCGTCGCCTTGCTCCTCCGCGAGGGCGGTGTAGCCGGTGAGGTCGAGGAAGGCGATCGCGGGCGGCTGCCGCGGTTGCGGAGGCCTGATCCCGCGCTCCTCCATGAACCCCTCGGTCACGCCGACGATGTACTCGAGCACCGAGCGCTCGCGATACCGGCGCTGAAGCCACGGCACGATGCTGCTGACGAGCTCCGTGTAGCCGGCCGCGCGCTCGTAGACGAGGCGGTCACGTTCGTCGCTCGGCAGCCCGAGCGCCCCGACCCGCTGTTGCACGGCGGTGTCGAAGAACTGCAGCCCCGAGACGACCATTCGCTGCACGTTGCCGCCGTAGAGCCGCGCGAAGCGCGAGAGCTCGTCGTCGTCTGCGAGGTCGAGCTTCGTAACGAGCAGCGAAAGGACCTCGGCATCCTCGTCGCGCACACGGTCGTCGTGAGGCGCGGGCAGGCCGAGCTCGCTGCTGAGACGCCGCAGCAGCTCGGGCGATCGTCCGAGCCGTTCCCCGAGCTCGGCGTACGTGCCCGACATCGGTGGGGGCTCGGGGAGGAAGAGCCCCAGCGGAAAGGACAGCTCTCCCACGGCAACACCCCGGGCGACGTCCTCCAGCGAGATCCCGGCCTCCTCGAACGCGGCCATCAGCCCGACGACGTGGACCTCTGTCGAGGCGAACAGTCCGTCGTCCTCGTCCTTTCCCAGCAGGCCGAGATCCGCCAGCCGCTGCACGTACTCGGGCGAGCACGCAGCGAGCTCGGCCAGCTCCTGCGCCGACACCCTGGCCACGGTCTGACTCTAGCCACCCGGGCTCGACTGGATTCGCGGGGGAGCTCCAGTCCGGCTCCCCCGCGAATGCCGGCCGCGTGTTACGAGGGGCGCGTGCCCAGCGTCACGTCGACGCTGTGCTCGCTGCCGCCGCGGCGGTACGTCAGGGTCACCGAGTCGCCGGGCTTGTGCGAGTCGATCGCGCGGGTGAGGTCGTCGCCGGTGCCGATGCTCGTGCCGTCCACGGAGACGATCACGTCGCCGGTCTTCAGCCCGGCCTTCGCCGCCGGGGTCGAGGGCTTCACCTCGGCGACCCGCGCGGAGCTCGCGGTCGAGTCGAC
The DNA here is from genome assembly GCA_046726435.1 of Actinomycetota bacterium. Lineage (GTDB taxonomy): Bacteria > Actinomycetota > Thermoleophilia > Gaiellales > Gaiellaceae > AC-32. Next base: position 9,470 of record JBKPAM010000038.1, on the reverse strand, counting down.
CGCGATCCCGAGGTAGGCGTGCTCGACCTTGCCGGACGAGATCAGCTGCGAGGCGATCGAGCGAACGGTGTTGGACGGGATCGAGAAGCCGACGCCCTCGTTGCCGCCCGAGTCGCTCTTGATCTGTGCGTTGACGCCGATCACCTGGCCCTGCGCGTTCAGCAGCGGGCCACCGGAGTTGCCGTGGTTGATCGCGGCGTCGGTCTGGATGGAGTCGTTGATCGTGAAGTTGTTCGGGGCCTCGATCGCGCGATGGAGGGCGCTGACGATGCCGCTCGTGACCGTCTCCTCGAGCCCGAAGGGGCTGCCGATCGCGACCACGCCGTCACCGACCTGCACCTTCGACGAGTCGGCGACGGTGAGCGGGTGGAGCACCGACGAGGGCGCGTCGACCTTGATCACTGCGAGGTCGGTCGATGGGTCAGTGCCGACGACGCTGGCCGAGTAGGTCTTGCCGTTCCAGAACTGAACCTTCACAGAGGTCGCGCCGTCCACCACGTGCTCGTTCGTGACGATGTGGCCGTCCGAGTCGTAGACCCAGCCCGAGCCCTGTGCCTGCGCCGGCGCGGTGCCGCCGCCGGGGAAGGGCGAAGTGCTGCCGTTCATGGTGACCGTGATCTCGACCACGCCGCGGTACGCGCGCCGGTAGATCTGGTTGACGGAAAGGGGTGCTGAAGAGTTCGAGACCGCTTCCGAGCGCTGGACCGTGACCGGCTTGACCACGGTTTTCCCGTCGGAGAGCGTCGCGTAGGCGACGGCCCCGCCGCCCGCACCGAGGCAGGCTGCTGCTAGGAGAGACAGTGCGAGGGTTCTGTGCGGGCGGCGAGGCATTGGGGAAGTTCCTTTCCGTTTGTTGGCAAGTCCTATGAGAGCAATTTCCCCTAAGACCGCGATGAGATGCTGATAAGAGGTTCGTAAGAAACCAAAGGGTTCCTAGAAACGAATGGCCCCGCCGAGGCGGGGCCGCTCGCACCCCAAGGGGATGGGGGATCCCTTGGTCGATGACGCGTCCATCTGATCACCCGCTTCTAAGACAAAGCTGAGCGTCGTCTGAGAATTTCCTAAGAACTGCGGTTTGCAGGGCGTTCCTCACCCGGTTCTCAGCTTCGGACGCAACAATGAGCACGTGAAGATTCTGGTCGTCGACGACGAGCGGGCCGTACGGGAGTCGCTCCGCCGGGCGCTCGAGCTCGAGGGGTACGAGATCGAGCTGGCGGAGGACGGGGCCCAGGCGCTGCAGCGGCTCGAGGCCGAGCCCGAGCCGGACGCGATGGTCCTCGACATCCTCATGCCGGGTGTCGACGGGCTCGAGGTCTCCCGCACGCTCAGGCGCAAGGGCAGCAGGCTCCCGATCCTGATGCTGACCGCGCGGACGCAGGTCGAGGACCGCGTCGAGGGACTGGATGCCGGCGCCGACGACTACCTGACGAAGCCCTTCGCACTGGAGGAGTTACTCGCGCGCGTGCGAGCGCTGCTCCGGCGGACGAGTGACGGCTCGGGCCAGCTGCTTCGCTTCGCCGACCTCGAGCTCGACCCCGGTACGCGGGAGGTGCGGCGCGGCGGCGAGAGGATCGAGTTGACGCGCACCGAGTTCTCGCTGCTCGAGCTGTTCTTGCTCAACCCGCGGCAGGTGCTGACGCGCTCGCTGATCTTCGAGCGCGTCTGGGGCTACGACTTCGGATTCGCCTCGAACTCGCTCGACGTCTACATCGGCTACCTGCGGCGCAAGACCGAGGCGGGTGGCCAGTCGCGGCTGATCCATACGGTGCGCGGCGTCGGCTACGCGCTTCGCGAGGCGTGAGCTTTCGCACTCGGCTGGCTCTGGTCGCCGCAGCGGCGGTCGGCATCGCGGTCGTTGCTGCGTCTGTCGTCGTCTATCTCGTCGTACACAACGAGTTGCTCGCCCAAGTGGATCGAGCGCTCGAGACCCGGGCGAGGCAGCTCGCGAGCCTGCCGCCCGGCTCCATCCACATCGAGGGCGGGCGACTCGACATCCCGGGCGCACCGTTCGGAATCGAAAGCGATTTCGTGCAGGCCGTGCCGTTCTCGGGCCCTCCGGTTTCGCAGGTCGGGGCCACGCTCCCGGTCACCGCGCGCGATCACGCCGCCGCCAACGGGAACTCGAGCTTCTACTACAGCACCAAGCGCTACCGCGACGTCGAGTTCCGCGTACTGACGGTTCCCGCCACGCCGTACGCGCTGCAGGTCGCGCGGCCGCTGACGGAGGTGAACCGCACGCTGCACCGGATCACCTTCTTCCTGATCCTGATCGCGGCCGGCGGGATCGCGGTCGCAGCGGCGCTCGGCCTGATCGTCTCGCGGGCGGCGCTCACGCCGGTGCGCCGGCTGACCGAGACGACCGAGGCCGTGACCGAGACGCGTGACCTCTCGCAGCGGATCGAGTCCACCGGCACCAGCAACGACGAGCTCGGGCGGCTCGCGACGAGCTTCAACACGATGCTGGGCGCGCTCGAGGAGTCGAACCGTGCGCAGCGCCAGCTCGTCGCCGACGCCTCGCACGAGCTGCGCACACCGCTCACGAGCCTGCGCACGAACATCGAGGTCCTCGCGCGCGAGAACGAGTTGCCGCCGGATGAGCGGGAGCGGCTGCTCGAGGACGTGGTCGAGCAGATCGGCGAGATGACGGTGCTGATCGGCGAGCTGATCGAGCTCGCCCGCGAGAGCAGGCCGGATGCCGTTGCCGAGCCCGCGGCCGAGGTGCGCCTCGACCTCCTCGCCGCCGACGCGGTCGAGCGCGCGCGGCGGAACCGACCGAGCGTGGAGTTCACGACCGACCTCCAAGAGTCGCTCGTCCACGGCGCGCCGTCGACGATCGAGCGGGCGGTGGCGAACCTGCTCGACAACGCCGCGAAGTGGAGCCCGCCTGGCGGGACGGTCGAGGTCGCCGTGCGCGACGGCGAGGTCGCCGTGCGCGACCACGGCCCGGGGATCGACGACGAGGACCTGCCGTTCGTCTTCGACCGCTTCTACCGCGCCCGGTCGGCGAGGGGGATGCCCGGCTCGGGCCTCGGGCTCGCGATCGTGAAGCAGGTCGCAGAGACCCACGGCGGAACGGTCGTCGCCGAGCGACCGGAGGGCGGCGGCACGCTGATTCGGCTGCGCCTCAACGGGCGTCCCGAGTCCTAAGGCGCTCGCTTGCGACCCCGACCGGAGAGGGCGTGTCGGCTTTGCCGGTGCGCGCGTTCTTAGCCACTTCTCACTCCTCTCTCAGGCTGCTCTCACGGCCGGCTGGTTCTCTGGAGCGAACTACCCCGAGCCCGAAGGAGGCCGTGAGTGAGAGTGAAGTCGACCAAGACCCACCCGGAGCCGCGGATGCCGTTCACGAGTTCCGTCCCGCCCACTGCCGCCGAGGTGGAGGCCGCGTCCGACCACTGGGAACGTCGTGGGCTGCTCGGCCGGCTGATCAGGCGCTGAGGCTTCGGTGGAGGCGCGACCTTCCAGGATCGAAAGAGCCCGCCGCCGCGCCGCCGGCGCAAAGCGAACGGCGGTCGTGACCGCCGTGGCGGCCTTCCTGGCCCTCGTGCTGCTCGCGCAGGAGACCCACCCCGCGACTTCGAAGTCGAACGGCGGCTCGGGCGGTGTCGCGACAAGCGACTCGAGCACGCCCTCGGGCGACGACGGCTTCGACTTCGGCTCCGGCTCGGTGGCGCCTTCCAGCGGATCGCAGCCGCAGGTGCAGACGCATGTCTCCTGAGCAGCGGTCGTTTCGCTCGATGGGCGTCGACGTCGTGGTCGGCGGCGCCGGCGACTCGCAGCTCGAGGCGATCGAGCAGCTCTTCCGTACGTGGGACCGTGTCTTCTCACGCTTCCACGAGGAGAGCGAGCTCAACCGCGTCAACCGCGACGAGGCGCCTGTGCTCGTCGTCTCGAGGCTCTTCGCGTCTGTGGTGCGCGACGCGCTCGGCTCGGCGGCCGCGACGAACGGCCTGGTCGACCCGACGCTCGGTCGCGCGATCGAGGCTGCGGGCTACGACCGGGACTTCGACGCACTCCCCTCGCACGACCCGCGCCCGCCGGGGCCGACGCAGCCCGGCAGCTGGCGCTCGCTTCGTCTCTCCGGCCGGCTGCTCTGGCGACCGCCCGGGACGTTGCTGGACCTCAACGGCGTCGTGAAGGCGCTCGCGGTCGATGCGGCGCTCGACCTGATCTCCGGCGACGGCTACGTCGCTGCAGGCGGGGACGTCGCGACCCGCGGAGCGACTACCGTCGGCCTGCCTCGCGGCGGCTCGCTGCGCCTACTCGCCGGCGGCGTCGCGACTAGCGGCACGACGGACCGGCGCTGGCTCCGCGGAGGCAGGCTCCAGCACCACTTGCTCGACCCGCGCACGGGCCGGCCGGCCGTTTCGCGCTGGGAAGAGGTCACCGTCGCGGCCGGCTCGTGCCTGGCCGCGGACGTCGCTGCGAAGGCCGCGTTCCTGCTCGGCGAGGACGGGCCCGGCTGGCTCGACGCGCGGGGACTGGCCGGTCGCTTCGTCGGTGGCAGCGCTCTCGTTGTCAGCGAGGCCTGGCGAGAGAGGGTAGAGGCGGAGATGGCGGCGGCGTGACGTGGTACGTCGCCCGTGCCGGCGGCCTGCTCGCGTACCTGCTACTGAGCTCGTCGGTGGTCGCCGGCCTGCTTCTCTCGGGCCGTGCGCGGTTGAAGCACTGGCCGCGGTTCGCGGTCGAGGACGTGCACCGCTTCCTCGGCATCCTCGCGGGCACCTTCATCCTGATCCACGGCGGCGCGTTGCTCGTCGACTCCTACATGCCGTTCGCGCTCGGCCAGCTTCTCGTGCCGGGCACAGCGCCGTACCGCCCGCTTCCGGTCGCTCTCGGCGTGGTCGCTGCCGAGCTGCTCGCGGCGCTGGCGCTGACGAACCATTACCGCAAGCTGATCCCGTACCGCATTTGGCGACGCGCGCACTACCTCAACTTCGGCGTGTGGGTCCTCGCGCTCGTGCACGGCCTGACCGCCGGCACCGATGCGACGAGCCTCTGGGCGCTGTCACTCTACGCGGGCTCGGCCTGGTTCGTGCTCGCGCTGCGCGTCCACCGCGTGTCGCTGCACCGGGCGAAGCCGGCGCAAAGTTCTTAAGGAGTTCTCAGGGTGTTCTCAGGTTCGGCTGCTTGACTCGGACCACGGAGCGAAAGGAGGACGCATGGCGATGAGACGGAAAGTGATCGCGGGAGCCACGGCGGCTGTCCTCGTCGGAGGCGCCGGAGCCGGGGTCGCCGCCCCCAAGCTCGCACGTCCCTCGCCGCGCGAGGAGAGCAAGGCGATCGTCGAGGACGCCGCCAAGAACCTCGGCGTGTCGCCGAGCAGGCTCACCGAGGCGATCAAGAAGGCGTTCAGCGACCGCATCGACGCCGCCGTTGCGGCCGGGCGGCTGACGAAGGCGCAAGGCGAGGAGCTCAAGCAGCGTCTCGACTCCGGGGACTTTCCGTTGTTCGGCCCACCCGCGTTCGGCCCCGGCTTTCCGGGACCGCAGCTCTTCTTCCACGGGCTCGGCTCGGCCGCGAGCTACCTCGGTCTCACCGAGGCCCAGCTCCACAACCAGCTGGAGCAGGGCAAGACGCTCGCCGAGATCGCCAAGGCCCAGCACAAGTCCGTGGACGGGCTGAAGGCTGCGCTCCTCGACGACGTGAAGGCAAAGCTCGATGCCGCCGTCAAGGACGGCCGGCTGACCAAGGCGAGGGAGCAGCTCGTGCTGAAGGACTTCCAGGCCCGCATCGACGACCTCGTCACCGGGCAGCTCCGCGAGCGCTTCCGCGAGCACAAGGGTTTCGGCTTCGGCTTCCGCCACTTCCGCGGCGGCTTCGATCGCCAGGGCCCGCCGCCGGCTCCGTTCGACACCGCGGCCTGACGAGACAAAACCCGGCGCACGTGCCCGGTACGCTGGGCGCGTGCGCGGCTGGCTGAGCGAGCTCGTCGAGGAACGTAGCGCCGAGGCGCTCGACCTGCACGCGCAGACGATCAACCCGCAGTTCGTGAAGCTGCTGCGGACGATCGGCTTCGACCGCCGGTGGGCCCGCGCCGAGGGCGCGTACCTCTGGGATGCCGACGGCAACCGCTATCTCGACATGCTCGGCGGCTTCGGGATGTTCAACGTGGGGCGGAACAACCCGCGCGTCCGCGAGGCGCTGGTGGAGGCGCTGGAGCTCGAGCGGCCCCGCTCGGTGCAGCTCGGCGTCGACGTGCTGCCGGCGCTGCTGGCCGAGGAGCTGTTGCGCCGCGCGCCGGCCAGCGTCGAGCGCGTGCTTTTCACCAGCTCCGGGGCGGAGGCCGTCGAGGCCGCGCTCAAGCTGGGGCGTGCGGCGACGCGCCGGTCGCGCGTGCTCTCGGCCGAGCATGGCTTCCACGGGCTCACGCTCGGGGCGCTCTCCGCGAACGCGAGCCCCGAGTTCACGGAGCGCTTCGGGCCGCTGCTGCCCGGGTTCGAGCGCGTGCCCTGGAACGACCTCGAGGCGCTGGAGCGCGAGCTGGCCCGCGAGGACGTCGCGCTCTTCCTCGTCGAGCCAGTGCAGGGCAAGGGCGTCAACCTGCCGGCACACGGCTACCTCGCGGGGGCGCAGGAGCTCTGTCGCCGCCACGGCACGCTCTTCTGCATCGATGAGGTGCAGACGGGTTTCGGCCGCACCGGCCGGCTGTTCGCGCTGGAGCACTGGGGGCTCGAGCCGGACCTGATCACCGTCGCGAAGTCACTCTCGGGCGGCTACGTGCCGGTCGGGGCGCTGCTGATGAGCGCCGAGGTCTATGACGGCGTCTTCGACTCGCTCCCGAACGCGGTCAGCCACGGCTCGACGTTCGCGCCGAACGACCTCGCGATGGTGGCGGGGCTCGCGACCTTGCGGGAGCTGGACGAACAGGGGCTCGTCGAGCGCTCGGCCCGGCTCGGGGACTTGCTGCTCGAGCGCACGCGGCCGTTCGTGGGGGGCTCACCCGTCGTGCGCGAGGTCCGCGGGCTCGGCCTGATGTGGGCGATCGAGTTCGAGGAGCCGGAGGGCGGGTCGCGCACGTGGAAGCTGCTCGAGCGGATCCAACCGGGCCTCTTCTCCCAGCTCGTGGTCGTGCCGCTCTTCCGTGACCACCGCGTGCTGAGCCAGGTCGCAGGGCACGGGCTGAACGTGATCAAGGGCCTGCCGCCGCTCGTCGTCACCGAGGACGATCTCGACTGGTTCGTCTCGGCGCTCGAGGACACGGTCGCCCGCGCGGAGAAGATGCCGCGTGCCCTGGTCCGCTTCGCCGTCCAGGCCGCGCGATCCGGCCGCGCACCCCGTCCTCGCCGCCGCCTGGTCCGGGCGTAACGACGCTAGGGGATCGCGACCCCGCCGAGCACGACCGGCCCGAGCGTGTAGTCGAGCTCGGTCGACTGTTGCACACCGGGGGCCGTGATCACGTCGACCGCCTTCGGCACGGCGTTCGGGTCGAAGGTGCAGTGCGTATCGTCGCTCGGCGCCGCGCAGACCCCGAACAGGAACGCCTGAGGAGTCGCGGAGAAGCCGCGGGCCAGGTCGGAGCTGAAGCCGTCCTGGCCGGTGAGGACGACAGTGAACCCCCAGCCGGGGCCGGGGCTCCCCAGCGACGCCTTCGCGACGCTGAAGGTGATGAAGCGGGAGATCGCGTTCGCCTTGATCGAGACGGTGCCCAGCGTGTTTCCGGCCGCGTCCACGTAGCGCTGGCCGAAGCCCTGTACCTCGATCAGCCGGCTCCATGCGTAGGCGTCCGCGATCCTGTAGTTGCGAGAGGTGAACGAGGCGTCGGTCGAGGTCGGCGCGGCGCCCGGCACGTGCACGTAGACGTCGACGAGCTGCGCGCCGAGCGGGCTGCCGAAGGTCGGGGTGAGGTCCCGGGTCTTGAGCCTGAAGGTGATGTCCGACCCGGAGTCGTAGACCTGGAACTGCTGGATGTCGAAGGCGCCCGGATGGAAGTCGGCGGAGGTCGGATAGGCGTAGTTGCCCGGGCCGTTGTCGTCGCCGTCGGGGTCGCCGACGTCGAGCAGCAGCGTTCCGGGCACGACGTCGAAGACCACGGTGCGCTTCGCGTGTGCCGTGGCGCCGCTCGGGCTGACGGCGACGACGTTCAGCACCGTCGTCCCGCCCGTGACCGGAACGTCGACGCTGAACGAGCCGTCGGCCGCGGCGTGGATCGCCGCCGTGGTGGTCGCCGAGTTGGCGTCCGTGTTCGTGGCCGCGACGTACACGGTGTTCCCAGGCGCCGTCGTGCCGGTGACCGTCACCGGTGAGTTGTTGACGGCCGAGTTGTCGGCGGGGCTCGTCACCGTCAGCGTGGTTGCGCCCTGCGAGCGCGCGACGTACCGCGCGTGCGTGGCGCGCGGGAGCATGACGTTCCTGCCGGCCGCAAGGTCGGCTGCCAGCCGCACGAACGATGCGGCGGACCAGGTGAGCGGAGACGCCGAGCCGGCCGCGCCGCCGTTCACGAAGCCGATCGAGGCGACCGTCGGGTCGGTGCCGTAGGGCGAGGCCGGCAGATCCGGCAGCTCCCAGTCCTGCTCGGGGATGAGGCCGACCCCGGATGCGAACCGGCTCATGCCGAGGAGGAGCGCTGCCGCCGCGGCCCTGTCCCCGGAAACCAGCTCCTGCTCGCCGCGCTCGGCGGAGAGCGCGGGCCAGAGGTGGCCCGTGCCCTTGCCGCTCGGCGCCCACGGATGCCCATCGGCGGACCCGTCCCCGTAGCCGTCGCCGTTGTAGCGGTGCCAGCCCGGCCCGCTCGCGGTCGTGCTGTCCATCGTGGCGTCGACCACCGGCAGCGAGGCGAGGACATCCGGGTCGTTCGACGGGAGCTCGCCGAGACGCACCAGCTCGAGAAAGCCCGCGTCGATCACGGTGCGCTGGTCGAGCGTAGGGCCGCCGTTGCCGACGTTGTAGGAGATCGCCGCGTTCGGGTCACCGGTCTTCGACAGCCGGATGAAATACCGCGGCCTGAGCGGGCCGTTCGTCGTCACGGTCCAGCCCTTGACCGACCGCTGCCAGTCGTCTGCGACCCCCAGCCAAACCGCGGCGGAGGTCCGATCGTGGTTCGCGAGCGCCAGGTGTGCGGCCGCAACCAGACCCGCGATCTCGGCGGCGATCGTCGACGGTGAGAAGCCGCTCTGCTCCTCCCACCGCTCGACCCCGAACGCCGGTCCGTGGGCGGCGAGGAAGTTCGCGGCCGGCTTGATGTGGTCGGCGTAGAGCGACGCGCCTCGCAGTCCGAGCTGGTACGCCATCAGGATCGGGTACGCGCACTCGTCGAGCTGGGTCCCGAACGAGTCCGGCGCAACCTTGCCGTTGACGAGGCTGTTGCGCGGCATCGATCCGTCCGGCAGCTGCTGCCGCTCGAAGAGGAAGAGGGTCGCGTCGCGGGCGGTGGCGAGGTCGCCGTCAGCCACGAGCCCTGTCCACGCCTCGTACAGGTCGCGGGCGAAGACCTCGCGGTAGGAGCCGAAGTAGGTGTTCGCGGGATCGCCGGC
>JBKPAM010000037.1:0-13724 GCA_046726435.1 Actinomycetota bacterium | reverse complement strand
CGAGTCGACCGTGCTCGGGCCGTTCTCTCCTCCGCAATCGTCGCCCCGAACGGTCTCTGCGGTGAGCCGGAACGTGATCGGCGGCGCCGAGCTGGACGTCCGCGGACGATCCCGAGCGCCTGGAGTCGGTGGAGGGCGAGTGGTTCTCGGTCGAGAACACGATCGGCCTCGCGCCGGGTTAGAAGCTCGACCCATCGGGCCCTGCCGGCCGCAACCCGGGGTCAGATCTTGCACTGCCACATTCGCGTAACAAACGTGCACCAACCTTTCAACAGGCGCGCGCTGCGCAACGAATCGACACAGTCTTGACGCACCTCTTACGGCGCATCTCGCGGAGGATGCGTCAATGCAAGATCTGACCCCGGGGTAGACGTCGGAGCTGTCGCCGTCGCCGGGTCAAACGAATCCGACCATGCCGGACATGAACCGGGTGATGAGCGACCGCGAGGACCGGCGCAGGCAGCGCTTCGACGCGCTGTTCGCCGCCCATAGCACGGACATCGTCGCGTACTGCAGCTGGAGAGGAGGCTCGGCGAGCGACGCGCAGGACGCCGCGGCCGAGGTGTTCTTGACCGCCTGGCGCCGTCTGGGTGCGGTGCCCGAGGGTGACGCGGCACGCGCGTGGTTGTACGCCACGGCGCGACGGGTGCTTGCGAACCAGCACCGCTCGAGACGACGGCACGCTGCACTACGGGAACGGCTGGCTCTCGAGGCCACGGCTGCTCGGCGGGCTCACACGGTCGATCGCGAGACAACGCTGGCGCACGAGGCGCTTCGCCGCCTCCGGCCGGTCGATCGAGAGGCTCTGCTGCTCGCGGAGTGGGAGGGCTTGTCTCCCGCAGAGATCGCCGCCGTTCTCGGGTGCCGTGCGGTCACCGCACGGGGCCGTCTGCACCGCGCGCGGCGTCGATTCCGCGCGGTCTTCGACGAGCTGCGAGCCCCGGTCGAGCCACGACGAAGCTTCGCCAAGGAGGGACCTGAACATGTCTGAGAGCCTCGAAGCCCTGCGGAGGGCCAACCCACGCGCCTCGGCGCGTTTCCGGGAGAGCGTCGACGCCACGGTCGAGGCCGTGCGGGCGCGCGTCGACACAGACGGTACGGAACCGGTGGTCGTCAGCTCCTTCCCTCGACGGCGGCTCGTGCGCACGGCCGCGGCCGGCTCCGCGCTTTGCGTTGCGGCCGCGGCCGCCCTGTTCGTCACGGTCGGGTCGCCCGGCTCCGGCCAGGGGATCGAGGACGCCGCCGCGGCGATCAGGAACGCAGCGACGTTGACCGCAGCGTCGGCCGAGAAGTCCGGCACCGCCACTGTGCGGATGACCCACGCCGGAGAGCTGTGGGCGCACAAGGTCGTCCGCTGGAACGGCGACGACGTCGAGATCACCGACAACAGCCCCGGCGGGCCCTCATCCGGACTTCCGCTGATCGTCGTGAACGGGATGATGTACGGGCACGACCCGTGTTGTGAAGGTTGGGTCGAGCTTGGCCCCGTTGAGAGCATCGACCCAGGCTCGGGAACGACACCTGTCGAGATCCTGGCCGCCGTGCGCGAGGACGTCGGCGGAACGACGCTGCGACGGATCGTCGGCGCGATGAGGGCGAGCGGTCTGACAACGGCAGAGCAGGGCGACGGCTCGACCGTCTACCGCGGCACCACCCCCGCCGGACGGATCGCCAGAGAGACCGGCTTCAAGGAAGGCCATGCGATCCGCGTCCTCCCGTTCGGTTACGTCGCCGACGACGAGGCAGCGAACCCGTCCGCGCGTCTCCGCACGGCGGTGACCGTCGGCGCCGACGGCATCGTCCGCGAGATCGCCGTCACGTGGGGCACGTGGTCGTACACGGTGACCTACGGCAACCTGGGCGCAACTCCTGCGATCGCCGCTCCCGCACGTGCGAAGAGCCTGCTGCGAGAGCGGTTGCGGGCCGCGAGGGCCGCCGGCTAGCCGCCGCTCAGGCCACCGGTTGGCCCGCGCGCAGCTCCTGGCCGAACTTCGCTCGCGCGACGTACCGGCCGATCCCGGGCGAGGCCACAAGCTCGTCGCCTTCCACGAGCACGTTCCCGCGAAGGAGCACGAGCTCGGGCGACCCCGTCACCTCGGTGCCCTCGTAGAGGTTGTAGTCGGTCCGCGAGTGCTGGTTCGCCGCGGTGATCGTGAACCGGCGCTCGGGGTCGAAGACCACGATGTCCGCGTCCGAGCCGACCGCGATCGTCCCCTTCCGCGGGTAGAGGCCGAACAGCTTCGCCGGCGCGGTCGCGAGCAGCTCGACCATCCGGTTCAACGAGATCCGCCCCGCCCGCACGCCGAACTCGTGGATCATGTGCAGCCGGTTCTCGAGCCCGGGCCCGCCGTTCGGGATCTTCGAGAAGTCGTCCTTGCCGAGCGTCTTCTGCCCGTCCCAGAGGAAGGCGCAGTGGTCGGTCGAGATCGCCGAGAGAACGTCCGTCCGCACCGCGTTCCAGAGCACGTCCTGGTTCGCCCGGTCGCGCGGCGGCGGCGTGTAGACGTACTTCGCGCCCTCGAAGTCCGGCCTCTCGAGGAACGAGTAGTCGATGAAGAAGTACTGCGTGCACGTCTCGCCCCAGACGTCCCAGCCCTTCTCGCGCGCAAGCTCGATCGGCTCGACCGCCTCGCGGCACGAGACATGGACGACGTACAAAGGGCACCCGGCCACCCGCGCCAGCTGGATGGCGCGGTTCGTCGCCTCGCCCTCGGTCTCGGGCGGGCGGGTCTGCGCGTGGTAGCGCGGCTCCGTGTGACCCTCCGCAAGCGCCTTCTTGACGAGGACGTCGATCGCGTCGCCGTTCTCGGCGTGCACCATCACGAGCGCACCGGTCTCGGCCGCGACCTCCATCGTCCGGAAGAGCGTTTCGTCGTCGACCATCAGCGCGCCCTTGTAGGCCATGAAGAGCTTGTACGAGGTGATCCCTTCGTCCGGAAGCGAGGCCAGCTCCTCGAGCGAGCCGCCCTCGTGCAGGTCGGTGACGGCCATGTGGTAGCCCATGTCGATCACCTGCTTGCCGTTGGCCTTGGAGCGCCACTCCGCCAGTGCGTCGGCGAAGCTCGAGCCCTGCGGCTGGATGATGAAGTCGACGTGAGAGGTGGTTCCGCCGAAGGCCGCCGCGGTTTGGCCCGACTCGACGTCGTCGATCGTGACCGTGCCGCCGAAAGGCATGTCGAGATGCGTGTGCGGGTCGACCAGCCCCGGCAGGACGTACTTCCCGGAAGCGTCGACGACCTTGTCGGCGCTCATGTCGAGCGACTCGCCGACCAGCGACACCGTCTCGTCCTCGACGTAGATGTCGGCGACGTAGTCGTCGGCGGCGGTGATGACCCGCCCGCCCTTGATCAGAACTGACATCCCGGCCTCCTTCTCGCGCTCGCTGCGAGCGTAGAGGAAATCGGGGCCTCCCGGAAAGGAGCCCCGCAGGCGGTTAGAGTCGCGCCGTGCCGCTGGATCCGTCGAGAACCGTCGCGGAGCTGAAGGAGCTGCGGGAGCTGACCGGCGACGAGAACGGGGCGCAGCGAGTCGCCTGGACGGGCACCTGGGAGCGAGCGCGCGACTGGCTGCGGGAGAAGCTGGACGGCTTGCCGCTGGAGGAGGTCGTGGACGAGGCCGGCAACCAGTGGTGGACGTTGCGCGGTGAGTCGGAGCGGGCGGTGCTGATCGGCGGGCACATCGACTCGGTGCCGAACGGCGGCTGGCTCGACGGTGCCTTGAACGTCGTCGCCGCGGTCGAGGTCGTGCGGCGGCTGGCGGAGGACGGTGAGCCGGCGGCCACGGTGCGGCTCGTGAACTGGGCCGACGAGGAGGGCGCGCGGTTCGGGCGCTCGTTGTTCGGTTCGTCGGCCGCGGCCGGGTCGATGGCCGACCAGGACGAGCTGCGGGAGCGGCGCGATGCGGAGGGCGTTGCGTTGCCCGATGCCTTGGCCGAGCACGGCGTGTCACTGGAGCGAGCTCTGGAGGCTCGCTCGCAACTCGAGGGGGCGGCCGCGTACCTGGAGCTGCACATCGAGCAAGGGCCGGTCCTGGAGTCGTTGGATCTGCCCCTGGGAGTGGTCTTGGGCACCTTCGGAGTCGAGCGGCACCAGGTGACGTTCCGCGGCCAGGCGGCGCATGCGGGGTCGACGCCAATGGACACGCGGCGGGACGCGCTGGCCGGCGCGGCGAAGCTCGAGCTGGAGATCCGGGAGATCGCGCGGCGGGTCGGCGACGGCGCGGTCTGCACGATGGGCGGCGTCGTCACGCGGCCTGGGATCGTCACGTCGGTTGTGGAGACGGCGGAGTGCCTGCTGGATCAGCGGCACCTCGACTCGACGAAGCTCGCGGAGATGCTCTCCAACGCCGAGGCCGCGTCGCGGCGGTTCGCGCAGGAGGACGACGTCGAGGTCGAGTGGGAGCGGATCTGGAACCTCGAGCCGATCCTCTTCGACGAGGCACTGATCGCATTGGCCGACGAGTCCGTTCGCGAGGTCGCGGGCGAGTCGCACCGGTTGCCAAGCGGGCCGCTGCACGACGCGGCCGAGGTGTCGCGGGCCGGCGTGCCGACGGTGATGCTCTTCGTGCAGAGCCTGCGCGGCCTCTCCCATACGAAGCTCGAGGACACGAAGGAGGAACACCTCGAGCTGTCGGTGCGGGCCCTCGACCGCCTCGCGGACAAGGCGATCGCCCGCGTCGCGGGCGGCTCGAGCTAGACCGGCCCGTCCGCGCGGCCTCCGAAGTCACACTTTCGGCACGAAGCCGTCACCCACTCGTGACGATCTCGTGGGCAGGCTGCGGGTGTGAAGCTGCTTCCAGTTCTCGTGGCCTTGATCGCGGTGCTTGCCGGTGCAAGCTCGGCGCGCGCCGACGAGACCGTCGTGCTCCCGCCCGTGGACGACGTCTCGCTGCCGTTCCTCTGTAGCTGGGGCTACGACTGGGAGGAGCGCTGCTACCGCGACCGCCTCGACAGGCTCGAGCTCGGCGGGGCGGGCGACAAGGTCTGGCGTTCCGCATTGCGCTTCTCGTTCGAAGCGATCCCGCCCTCGGCGACGATCCTCGGCGCGGAGCTCGTGCTGCGCTACGACGGGACCTGTGTCGCGCCGCGGCGCCGAACGGTCCCGTGCGACGGAAGCTCCTTCGGCATCGAGGCGCGGCCGATCTTCACGGCCGACTGGTACGCGAGGCGCGAGGTCGCCTTCGGGCCCGCGGTCGCGTTCGCCGAGCTCGACGCGACCGCGACGCCGCGGTGGGTCGTGTGGGACTTGACCGAGCTGGTGGGCGCATGGCTCTCCGGGGAGTCTGCGAACGACGGCATCCTGCTGAAGCTCGTCGACGAGCAGGAGTCGTACGACGTGGGCGGGCCCGCCATGCCGAGCTCCCGCTACGCAGACGGCGAGCTGCGGCCGCGCCTGGTGGTGATGTACATGAGCTGACTGGTCTAGAAAAACCGAATGAGTGCGACGCCCGCGCCCAGGAGGACGACGCCCGCGATGCGGCCGGCGCTCAGGCCGTGCTCCGGGTAGAGGACGCCGTAGTGGTCGAGGACGACCGAGCAGAGGAGCTGTCCGAAGATCACCGCGGCGAAGAGGTTCAGTGCGCCCAGCCGCGGCGCGGCGGCCACGGTCGACGCCACGTAGCCTGCGCCGACGGCCCCGCCGATCCAGGCCCACCACGGAACCTGTCCCAGCCGCCCGGTTGCAACGACTCCGCGCGTGGCCACCAGGGCCAGCAGGAACAGCACGATCGTCCCGACGGCGAAGGAGATCATCGAGGCCCGAATCGGCCCCCCGACGAAACCCGCGAGCCGCGCGTTGATCCCCGCTTGGAACGGCAGCGCGCCGCCGGCGGCCACCGCGAGAACGAGAAAGGCGAAGGCCATCGCAGGCGGATTTCGGGGCGGTATGCTCAATTCCCTGCCACTGACCGGGGAGGAGCAGCGATGCTGAGCTTCGGGGTGACCGCCCTGCCGGACCCGCCGTACACCCGGCTCGTCGAAGTGCTGCAGAACGGCGAGCGGAACGGCTTCGAGTACGGGTGGACCTACGACTCGCACATCCTCTGGCAGGAGAGCTATGCGTTGCTCGCGATCGCGGCGACGCAGACCGAGCAGCTCAAGCTCGGCCACTGCGTCACGAACCCCGGGATCCGCGACCCCACGATCACGGCGAGCTGGTACGCGACCATGCACGACGTCTCGAACGGCCGGATGGTGATGGGCATAGGTCGGGGTGACTCGTCGCGCCGCGTCGTTGGGCTGAAGCCGGTGAAGGTCGATGAGTTCGAGCGCCGGCTCGTAATGATCAAGGACCTCATGAACGGCCGGCAGGTCGAGTGGAACGGCAAGGAGCTGCAGCTCGCGTGGGTGCGCAAGGAGCTCCCGGAGATCCCGATGTACGTGGCGGGCTACGGGCCGCGTGCGCTCGGCGTGGCCGGTCGCGTCGGCGACGGCGTGATCATCCAGCTCGCCGACCCGCAGATCGTCAAGTGGATCATGGAGACCGCCCGCAGGGCCGCCGAAGAGGAGGGTCGCGATCCGGCTGCGCTGAAGTGCATCGTCTGCGCCCCGAGCCACGTATCGGACGACCTCGCCGAGGCGCGAGACCAGGTGCGCTGGTTCCCGGCCATGGTCTCGAACCACGTCATGGACCTGATCGAGCGCTATGGCGAGGATTCGGAGGAGATCCCGAGCGCACTGACCGATTACGTCAAGGCGCGGAAGTTCTACGACTACAAGGAGCACAGCCGCGTCGGTGCCAAGCACGGCGAGTTCGTCACCGACGAGATCTGCGACCGCTTCTGCGTTCTGGGAAACTCGGAGCAGATCACCGTGAAGCTGCGCGAGCTCGAGTCGGTTGGCGTCGACCAGTTCGACATCTACCTGATGACCGAGCGCGGGGACGAGACGCTCGCTGCCTACGGCCGCGACGTGATCCCCCAGTTCACCGGGGTCGCTGCGTGAGAAAACCGGGACTGGTGGTGCTGGCGCTTCTGCTCGTCGCGCTCGCGGCCGCCTGCGGCTCCACGAAGAAGAGCGCTACGGGGACCGGCACCAGCACCGGCAAGACGAGCTGCACCAAGAGCGACCTCAACCTCGTCTCGCCGGGCGAGCTCACGATCGGCACCGACAACCCCGCCTTCCCGCCCTGGTTCGGAGGCACGCCGAAGTCACCGTGGAAGGTCAGCGACCCACGCAGCGGCGAGGGCTACGAGAGCGCGGTCGCCTATGCCGTCGCGAAGAAGCTTGGCTTCTCGCACGACGAGGTGACGTGGAAGGTCGTGCCGTTCAACACCTCGTTCGCGCCAGGCACCAAGTCCTTCGACTTCGACATCAACCAGATCTCGTTCACGCCGGCGCGTGCGAAGGTCGTCGACTTCAGCGACTCGTACTACGACGTCAACCAGTCGGTTGTTGTCAACAAGGGCACGCCGATTGCGTCGGTGAAGACGGTGTCGGGGCTCGAGCCGTACGAGCTCGGCGCACAGCTCGGCACGACGAGCTACCAGTTCATCAAGGACACGATCAAGCCGTCGAAGCAACCGTCGGTCTTCCCGACGAACGCCGGAGCCGTGCAGTCGCTGAAGAACAAGCAGATCGACGGGCTCGTCGTCGACCTCCCCACGGCGTTCTACGTCACCGCCGTCCAGGTGCCGAACTCGAAGGTGCTCGGCCAGTTCCCGGCGGAGCCCGGCGGGGAGCACTTCGGGATGGTCTTCCAGAAGGGCAACTCGCTCGTCACGTGCGTGAACAAGGCTCTCTCGAAGCTCCGTAGCGACGGGACGCTGAAGCAGCTTCAGCAGAAGTGGCTAGCGAAGGCGACCGGCGCGCCGACCCTGAAGTAGTCGAGCGGCGCTCGCGCCTGCTCGGCGGGCTGCGCTTCGGAGGCGAAGGGGCGCGCGCCGTGGTGATTGCGCTCGTCAGCACTGCGGTCTTCCTCACGGCCGTGATCGTCGCGGTCACGCAATCGCCCGGCTGGCCGGAGGTCCGCCACGCGTTCTTCAACTGGGGTGACATCTCGAGCTCGTTCCCCGAGATCGCGCGCGCCTTCGTCCTCAACGTGAAGATCTTCCTCGTCTGCGAGGTGTGCATTCTCATCGTCGCGCTCGTGATCGCGGTGCTGCGCAGCCTGCCCGGGCCGGTCTTCTTCCCGTTACGCGCGTTGGCGATCGTCTACTCCGACCTCGCCCGCGGAATCCCGACGATCCTCGTCATCGCGCTGCTCGGGTTCGGAGTGCCGGCCTTACAGCTCAGCGGGGTCCCGACGTCGCGCGTGTTCTGGGCCGGCGTCGGCCTGGTGCTCGTCTACAGCGGCTACGTCGCCGAGGTCTACCGCGCCGGGATCGAGTCGGTGCACCCCAGCCAGGAGGCCGCCGCGCGATCGCTCGGACTGTCGCGCTTCCAGGCGCTGCGGCGCGTGATCCTGCCGCAGGCGATCCGCCGGGTGATCCCACCGCTGCTGAACGACTTCATCGGGCTGCAGAAGGACACCGCCCTCGTCGGGACGCTCGGCGTGGTCGAGGCGTTCAACCAGTCGCAGATCGACTCGAACGCGACCTTCACGTACGGGTCGTACCTGGCCGCTGCGGCACTCTTCGTCGCGCTCACGATTCCCCTCGCGCGGCTCACCGACTGGCTGATCGCGCGGGACCGGCGCCGCCGCCAAGCGGCCGGCGGGTTC
Source organism: Actinomycetota bacterium (assembly GCA_046726435.1). Taxonomy (GTDB): domain Bacteria; phylum Actinomycetota; class Thermoleophilia; order Gaiellales; family Gaiellaceae; genus AC-32. The sequence continues at coordinate 5,067 of JBKPAM010000037.1, read as the reverse complement.
GCATGAGGCGCCGCTTGCGGTGCCGATCTCAGGACGCACGGGCTCCGCTCGTGCGTCCGTCTGAACGGAGCGGTCGACTCGCTGGTCGGGAGAAGAGCTGAGCATGTCGGCGTTACGGCTCGACAGCGTGCGCAAGGCGTTCGGCGCGAACGAGGTCCTTCGCGGCATCGACCTCGAGCTCGAGAACCACGAGGTCGTCTGCCTGATCGGCGCCTCGGGCTCCGGCAAGTCGACGCTCCTGCGCTGCGTGAACCTGCTCGAGCCGCTCGACGGGGGACGCATCTTCCTGGGCGGCGAGGAGATCACGCGACGCGGCGTGGACGTGAACGCGGTTCGCCGGCGAATCGGGATCGTCTTCCAGGCGTTCAACCTCTTCCCGCACATGACGGTGCTGCGCAACGTGACGCTCGCGCCGCGAGACGTCCTCAAGCTGCCGCGCGCCGAGGCCGAGTCACGCGCCGTCGAGCTGCTCGCCCGCTTCGGCCTCGCCGACCGGCGCAACGAGTATCCGGACCGTCTCTCGGGTGGCCAGCAACAGCGTGTCGCGATCGTGCGCGCGCTGGCGATGCGGCCCGAGCTGATGCTGCTGGACGAGGTTACGAGCGCGCTCGACCCGGAGCTCGTTGCCGAGGTCCTGAACGTGATCCGCGAGCTCGCAGACGGCGGCATGACCATGCTGATCGCGACCCACGAGATGAGCTTTGCCCGCGACATCGCAAGCCGCGTCTGCTTCCTCGACCAGGGCCTGATCCTGGAGCAGGGCGAGCCCCACGAGATCTTCGCCCGGCCGAAGGAGCCGCGCACGCAGCAGTTCCTGGAACGGATCATCGCCGCCGGGCGCCTGTAGATCGTTCGTACCGCGTTGTAAACGTCGAGTAAGGGTCGCGCTGCACTCCGCGTGTTACGCCTGCAAACGGGAACCTTCCAGACGATAGACGAACAGGGAGGAGTGACCCACCCATGCGGAGGCACGGACTACTACTCGCCGCCGCGCTGCTGGCATTCACCTGCTACGCGGGGGCCCAGGCGGCGACGGCGGCTCACAAGACGGTCATCTGTCACGCGACGACCAACGCGAAGAAGCCGTACAAGCGGATCGTCACGGCGAACCGCGCGCTCATCCGGGCCCACACCGTCGGCCACCACGGCGACATCATCAACCCGGTCGGGGGCGTCTGCCCCTCGCAGCCGCTCAGCTGGTCGCGCGGCGGCCGGCCGATCAGCGCCAAGCTGAAGCCGGTCGCACCGAACCTGCTCGGTGACGGCACGTTCGTCGCGCGCTCGAACATCGGTCAGGGCCGGATCTGCTGGAAGCTGACCGTCAACGGGCTCGTCGACGTGACGGCCGCGCACATTCACTACGGCACCGGGCCGAAGGCAACCCAGATCGCGATGCCGCTCACCTTGCCGACGCCCTTCACGGGCACTGCCACCGGCTGCGCGGATGCCGCGCGAGCGCTGGTGAAGCTGATCCTGGTGAAGCCCGGGAACTTCTACGTGAACGTCCACACGACGACGTTTCCGTCCGGAGCCATCTCCGGCACGCTGAAGAGGGGCGGCAAGCACTAGCGCACGACGCCTCTAAGCTTCCGCCCGTCCGCGAGCAGGAGGTCTTCCATGGAGACAGGCACGCAAGGGACGGGCGGAAGCCCATATCCGGTCGAGTACTCGGTCGACTATCCCGACCGCGACCTCAACCGTCTCACGACGGCGTTCAGGTTGATCGTCGTGATCCCGATCGCAATCGTCCTCGGGGCGGTTGCGGGTGAGCAGAGCGGCTACTCCGCCTACGGGCACTACTGGCACTTCGGCGCGGCCACCGGCGGGGTGCTCTTCGTGGCCCCGCTTCTGATGATCGTGTTCAGACAGAAGTACCCGCGCTGGTGGTTCGACTGGAGCCTCGAGCTGCTTCGCTTCGAGAACCGCGTGGGCGCGTACCTGGCGCTGCTCGACGACCGCTACCCATCGACCGACGAGCATCAATACGTTCGACTCGAGATGCCGTACCCGGACGCTCAGCGCGACCTCAACCGCTGGCTGCCGCTCGTGAAGTGGCTCCTCGCGATCCCGCACTACATCGTGCTGCTTTTCCTCTGGCTGGCGGCGATCGTGTGCGTCGTCCTGGCCTGGTTCGCGATCCTCTTCACGGGGCGCTACCCTCGTGGCCTGTTCGATTTCGTCGTCGGTGTGGGTCGCTGGACGAATCGCGTCACCGGGTACGCGTTCGTGCTGGTGACCGACAAGTACCCGCCCTTCCAGCTGAGCCCATGAGCCGGCGCTTGCGACGGCGTGTTCAGGCCGTCCGGGCTCTGCCCGGGCGGCCGTCTGCACTGACCGGTCGACACGTTGTAGGTCAGGAGGATCCGACGTGAGTGAGCTCGCCGTCCTCCAGGTCGTGGGCTCGGAGCCGGAGGCAGAGGTGATCCTCGCGCTCCTCCGCAGCGAGGGGATCCCGGCCATGGTGCAGAAGACGAACTACGCGGCCGGCCTGGCGGACGGCGCCCTCAGCCCGGGCGGCCCAAGGGAGATCCTCGTCCATGCCGAGAACCTCGAGAAGGCCCGCGAGGTGCTCGAGCAGCAACCAGAGGTCTAGCCGCGCGAGCCGCCCGGGCTCGCCTGCGAGACGGGCTAGGCGGAGACGCCGTCGAGCAGCGCCCAGTTCGAGGCAAGTGCGGCCTCGGCGAGGCTGACCAAACGGGGGTCGTCCGCCCCTTCGAGGCGGGCTCGCGCCTCCGCGGCGTGCTCGTGGTCGCGCTCGCCGTGAACCGTGAAGTACTCGACCGCAGGCGACTGCTCCGAGAAACCGTAGTGCCCGACCAGGCCCCGGAGCTTCGTCTCCGAGATCGCGGGCTGGCCGGCCTCGATCGCGTAGAGGATCGCGGCTGCGCCGAGCTCGTCCTCAGCGGCCGCCCAGGCGGATGTGCAGCAGCGGGTCTCCGGGAGCGGCTCACCGGCCTTGCTTCCGAGGGCGGAGGCGAACTCGTCCCAGAGCGCGATGTGCTCGGCCTCCTCGTCGGCGTGCAGCCGGGCGGTTCGCGCCGCGCGCGCGAGCGCGACCACCGCGTGCCGGTACTCGCCGGCGTAGCGGGCCAGCTCGTCCCGCGTCAGCTCCCCCTGCTCCCAGCGCGTGTAGAACGGATGCTCGAGCACGTTCCAGCGTTCCCGAGCCGCATCGATCCCTGCGATCACGTCCATTTCGCTCCTCCCTGCCGACGACCCCGCAGGCACGATCCTACTCGCGCTGGCCGACGCCGCGCGAGCCAGGCACTCTGACCGCATGGGGGTCGTTGCCCGCCTGCGGCAAGTGGTGAAGGTCCACGGTCAGGGCCGCGCCGCGCTGCGTGTGCTCGACGGGCTCGACCTCGAGGTTCGCACCGGCGAGCTGGTCGCGGTCACGGGGCGCTCGGGCTCGGGAAAGTCGACGCTGCTGAACATCGCCGGCGGCCTCGACCGGGCGGACAGGGGGTCGGTCGAGGTCTGCGGCGTCAGGCTCGACCTCGCCCCCGAGCGCGCGCTCGCGCCGTTGCGGCGCGACAACATCGGCTTCGTCTTCCAGGCGTTCCACCTCCTCCCGGAGCTGACCGGGCTCGAGAACGTGCTCCTCCCGGTCCGTCTCGACGGGCGTGGCCCGGGGCTGGAGCGCGGGGCCGAGCTGGTGGCGCGCCTCGGGCTCAGGGACGCGGCCGAGCGGCTGCCGGTGGTGCTTTCCGGCGGCGAGCAGCAACGCCTCGCGATCGCTCGCGCGCTCGTCAACGACCCGCAGCTCGTGCTCGCGGACGAGCCGACGGGGAACCTCGACGCCGAGTCGGGCGCCGCCGTCCTCTCGCTGCTGCGCGGGATTGCCGATGAGGGACGGGGCGTGCTGCTCGTCACGCACGAGCGGGAGGCGACGCGGCGGGCAGACCGGGTGCTGCGGCTCGAGCACGGCCGCCTGCGATGAGGGCGGTCCTCGCCTACGCGCTCGCCCGGCTGCGCGTGCGAAGAGGCCGCGTGCTACTCGCCGCCGGCGGGATCGCGGCGGCCGCAGCGATGCTCGGCGCCTCCGTCACGGTGGCGTACGGGGTGTCGACGGGTTTCGACCGAACGGCGGTGCGGGCACAGCTGCCCGACATCCTGGCCACCTTCCAGCCGGCGCCGCGCTCGGACGTGGCGCGGGTCGTCTCCGGGCTCGCCAATGTTCGCGCGAGCTCGTACAGGCTCCAGGTCTCGCACGTGTTCCTCTCGGCGCGGGGGAGGTACGAGTACGACGCCACGGTGATCGGCCGTCTGCACGACGGGCCGCGCGGCTACGCGATCGTGGCCGGCCGCGACGCAGCCGCCCCCGGCGAGGCCGTGATCGAGAAGGGGCTCGCGCGATCGTGGCACCTCGGCCCGGGCTCGTCCCTCCAGCTGGAGGACCGGCGCTTCCGGGTCGTCGGCGAGGGGGTGGGGCCCGACAACGTGGCCTTCCCGCTCGCCGGGGGCCCTCGAATCTGGCTCGGCTACCGCGACGCGGCGCTCGTCACCGGCATGCCGCCCGGAACGGTGAACTCGGCGCTCGTGTGGCTGGCGAACCCGCATCTCATCGACGTCACCCTCGCCCAGGCGCGATCCGCCGCGTTCGGGGTCGACGGGCTGCGCTTCACGACACGCGCGGGGCTGCGGGTGCTGATCGGCCAGGCGGCCGGGATCGTGATCGCGCTGCTCGTCGCCTTCTCGCTGATCGCGCTGGTCGTGGCGGGAACGATGCTCGCGGCTTCCGCGAACGCGGAGGTGCAGCGCCGCCTCCAGGGGCTGGGCCTGCTGCGCGCGCTGGGAGCATCACCGGAAGCCGTCGTCACCGCTGCTGTCGTCGAGGCCGTCGCGGTGGCGCTGCCGGCCGGAGCGCTCGGCCTCCTGGCGGGTTGGGCGGCCGTCGCCTCGCCGCTCGACGGGCTGCTCGGGAACCTGAGCCAGCTCGGCCCGGGCGCGTCGGTGGCGCCCCTGCTGCTCGGCGTGCTCGCCGGGCTCGTGGCGCTCGTCGCGGCGGCATCGGCCTGGCCGGCCTGGCGTGCGACCCGCGGGCCGGCGGCGGCGACGCTCCAGCGT
>JBKPAM010000036.1:0-19803 GCA_046726435.1 Actinomycetota bacterium | reverse complement strand
GTCTCGGTGTGGTCTCGGGATCGTTGTCAAGGCTGACGAGGGAGCGGAACGTGAGCTGCGGAGTCGGCGAGGCTTCGATCGCCCCCTAGTTGCCGACTTCCTCCTCATAAATCTGACCGCCTGGCAGGGCGTCTTCCGTCCAGGGCATCGTCCCTCGTAGGTTGGCGGCGATCAGGGTTCGGTCGGCTGGGTCCCATACGAGGACCGTGTCGGCCTGGGCAAGTGCGACGAGCGCGGTCATCGCCGCCGGGCTGGGAGCAACGACGTGTTGGCGGTCGTCGCTGGTCACGATCATCAGCTCGAAACGTCCGTCCTCGCCGTCGGCTTCCGCGACCCAGTTCGCGTTCATGATCTTGACGCGGCGCGCTTCCTCGCTCGCTCCAGGCACGTTCCCCAGCGTAAAGACTTCGGCGTGTCGCCAACGTTGACAATGGCGAATGGAGCCTTTATGGAGCCCCGTGGGTGCGGCCCGGGCGTCGACCAAATCGTGCGTTTTTGCAGGGGCTTTCGGTCGCGGGCTTGGCCGCGAATGCGCAGTTGACGCCGCGAAGGTCGCACGGCGACGCGACCCGCCGCCGCACTCTCATTTTCCTTGACACCGGCTCAATGCCGAGCGTGCAGCCGTGGTCGATGGCTTAGCGGCGCAGTTCGTGGTGGCAGGGTTCGTTGCTTTAGATCTGGCACAGCCCGATGACCGGCGATGCCGTCGACCATGGCGTCGGCGGCCGCGAGGCCCGCCGCGATCTGGTCGTAGCCGAGCTGGCCCAACACGACCCCGGTGATCGTCGTCCGCTTGCCGTCGATCCAGCGGATGGCCCGGAAGGCGAAGCAGCCACCGGCCGCGTCGTCCGAGCCGGTCTTGACGCCGACAAAGCCGTCGTGCCCGAGCAACGTGTTGGTGTTGTGCACGGTGCCGGCGACCGGCAGCGTCGCGCTCGGTGTGGCGACGATGCTCGCGAATGCCGGCAGGCGCATGGCCCGATCGACAATGCGCACCTGGTCGGCGGCAGTCGACACGGTTGCGTCGTCGTAGCCGCTCGGGTCGGTGTAGCGGGTGTGGGTCATGCCCAGCGACCGTGCGGTGGCATTCATCCGGGCAACAAACCGCTCCGCCGAGCCGGCGTCCCATCGAGCCAGAACCGTGGCGATGTTGTTCGCCGACGGGAGCAGCAGCGCCTGTAGCGCCTGGAGTTCGGTCAACTGCTCGCCGGCGGCGATGGACACGACGGACTCCTGCTGTCGCCGCCGGCGGTCGGTGTCGGCGACATCGGCGTCGGTGAGCGCGATCGTCGGGCCGTCCTGGCCGGGCCGTAGCGGGTGCTCACGGAGCACGAGATAGGCCGTCATCACCTTCGCGACGCTGGCGATTGCAGCCGCGTGCTGGTTCGGGCCGGCCTGGACCTGCGACTGTCCTGTTAGGACGAATGCGGCCTGGCCATGTGCCGGCCACATCGTGCTGGGCAGCGCTTGGCCAAGCGCACCACGGTGCTCACTGCGAAGGGCGTCGATGGGTGATGCGGCCGTCGAAAACGAGGACGCCAACAACCGGTAGCCGACCGCTGCGGCGATCGCCGCGATGAGAACCAGCAGGCCGGCGAGACGTGTCCTGCGAATCCGAATCCGACGGGTCGTTGTCCGTGCTGGTTCGCGGTAGGTCATGCCGCCATTCAAGGCAGCGTGGTGTTGCCGGCACGTATGCGGTTTTCGATATGCCGACGAAACGCGCCATCTCTAGGATCGGAGCATGCGGGTTTTGATCGTCGAGGACGAGCCCTACATGGCAGAAGCCATCCGCGACGGCCTACGCCTGGAAGCGATCGCGGCAGACATCGCAGCTGACGGCGACACCGCTCTGGAGCTGCTGAGCTTCAACGCCTACGACATCGCCGTCCTCGACCGAGACATTCCCGGACCTACGGGCGACGAGATCGCCAAACACATCGTCGCCTCCGGCAGCGGCATGCCGATCCTCATGCTCACCGCTGCCGACCGTCTCGACGACAAGGCCACCGGGTTCGAGCTGGGCGCCGACGACTACATCACGAAGCCGTTCGAGCTCCAAGAGCTCGTGCTCCGTCTCAGAGCGCTCGACCGCAGACGCGCCCACAACAGGCCGCCCGTGCGAGAGATCGCAGGTCTGCGGCTCGATCCGTTCCGCCGCGAGGTCTACCGCGACGGCCGCTACGTCGCGCTGACCAGGAAGCAGTTCGCAGTGCTCGAAGTCCTCGTCGCTGCCGAAGGCGGTGTCATCAGCGCCGAAGAACTCCTGGCGCGAGCATGGGACGAGAACGCAGACCCGTTCACCAACGCCGTGCGCATCACCGTCTCGGGACTGCGCAAACGGCTCGGCGAACCCTGGATCATCGCCACCGTGGCCGGCGTCGGCTACCGCATCGACACTCAACGAGACACCCGGAGTGAGGAAGGAGAGCGTGGATAGAGCGCCTGGATTGAGCGTTCGCCTCAAACTCACCCTCAGCTACGCCGGATTCCTCGTGCTCGCAGGGGCCTCGCTGCTCGCCCTGTGGGTGATCCTCCTACGGTACTTCCCGCACGCTGCGGTGATCAGAACCACTAGATCTGGCATCGGCGGGGCGTTCGTTCCAGGCCGCTCTGGCGACCAGCGAGCCTTCGGCCAAATGGCAGCCGCAGTGCTGGCGTTCCTGCTGGTGTTCGGTCTCCTGGGAGGATGGATCCTCGCCGGTCGCATGCTCGCCCCCCTGACTCGCATCACAGACGCGACACGCATCGCCGCGAACGGATCGCTCTCCCACCGGATCCAGTTGGAAGGCCGCAAAGACGAGTTCCGCGAGCTCGCCGACAGCTTCGATGCCATGCTCGCGCGGCTCGAAGCACACATCGCCGAACAGCAGAGATTCGCAGCCAACGCCTCCCACGAGCTGCGCACCCCGCTGGCGATCACGCAGACCCTTCTCGACGTCGCCCGCAACGATCCAAACCGGGACACCGGCGAGCTCGACGAACGCCTCCGCGCCGTCAACACCCGAGCGATCGACCTCACCGAAGCGTTGCTCCTGCTCAGCCGCGCCGACCAACGATCCTTCACCCGAGAACACGTCGACCTCTCCCTCATAGCGGAAGAAGCCACCGAAACGCTCCTCCCCCTCGCGGAACGACGCGGTCTCACCATCGAGACCTCCGGCGACGCGACCCCCACCATCGGCTCACACGCGCTGCTGCTGCAGCTCAGCACGAACCTCGTCCACAACGCGATCGTCCACAACCTGCCTGAACAGGGCACCGCGTGGGTCACGACCAGCGTTCACCCCAAAAGTGTGGTGCTCACCGTCGAGAACACCGGCGAAAAGCTCACCCCACAGGTAGTCGCCATGCTTGCCGAGCCGTTCCTTCGCGGCACCGAACGCATACGCACCGACCACGCAGGTGTCGGCCTCGGCCTGGCAATCGTCAAAAGCATCACCCAAGCACACGACGGAACCCTCACCCTCACCCCCCGAGCCGCGGGCGGGCTCCGCGTCACGGTGCGACTGCCCGCCGCACCACCGCATACCGAAGCTCGGCCGGTAGAGCCTCTTGGCAAGGTGTCCGCACATTTCTAGCCCTCCTTCGCCTCGCGCCGCCTGAGCAGCTTCTTCGCCTTGGCGGTGAGACGGCCTCCGGCGCGGCCATGCGTCGTCTCGGTTAGGAGGCCGCGGGCGCGCGCCTCCCGGATCACGTCTTTCACGGTGTTCCGCGACCGGCCCAGCGCGTCCGCGATCGTGTCGATCGCCCGATTGTTTCCGGCGGCGACGGCCTCGGCGTACGCCGCCGCCACCTCGGCGTAGAAGCGGTCATCGCGGCGCATCCGCTTCGGCTGGAGGTGCGTGGCAAAGGCGCTCACCTCGCCACGCGTTTGGTCGACGAACGCCTGGGTGACGCCATGGCGCGCGAACAGTCCCTCCGGCCTGAACGGAGCGCCCAGCGGCTTTTCCCGCCGCATCTCCTTCCGGACCCACCTGCTGACCTCGGAAAGTGCCTGCCGGCGGTGCTCGCCGATCTCGAGGACGAGGCGCCGCAGCTCCTTGACGGTGACGATCATGAGCATCTCGCCGTCCGCCTTCTGGTGGCGGAACTTCCCTTCTCGGCCTCCGCCGGGATCGGCGCCCCCATTGGTCGCCGTCGTGGTACTTGCTTCGGCGCCGATGGCCGCGCGCCCAATGACCCAGGTGGGTCAACTGCCAACCAGGGACGGACTGAGGTCTCTTGACAGGACTAGCCTTGCGCGGCTGCCCGCTCGAGGCCCTCGATCTCGATCTTGCCCATCTTCAGCATCGCCTGCATGACGCGCTGCGCCTTCTCGCGGTCGGGGTCAGAGAGCAGCTCGCCCAGCCTCTTGGGGATGATCTGCCAGGAGACGCCGTAGCGGTCCTTCAGCCAACCGCACGGGCCCGGCTCGCCGCCCTCCGAGAGCGTCTCCCAGTACCGGTCGACCTCGTCCTGGTCCCTGCAGCTGATCTGAAACGAGATCGCCTCGTTGAAGGTGAACTGCGGGCCGCCGTTCAGGGCGACGAAGCGCTGTCCGTCGAGCTCGAAATCGACGGTCATCACCGACCCTTCGGGCTGTGGGTGTTCGGGGCCGTAGCGCGCGACGTCCAGGATCCTCGAGTTCGGGAAGACGGAGGTGTAGAACTTCGCGGCGTCCTCGCCGTCGGTGTCGAACCACAGGCATGGCGTGAGGGGCATCGTCCAGTCCTTTCGGCGCGGTCAGGTCTACGGCTGTAGACGACCCCGGCAGCGCGATGTCATCGGCCGACCGAGAGGATTCGGGCGCGCCAGGTGCCGCTGGGCGCGTCGATCTCGACCTGGTCGCCCACCTTCGCGCCCAGCAGCGCGCGGCCGACCGGCGAGTCGGGCGAGACGCCGCCGACGCTCGAGATCTCCACGTTCAGGCGGCCGCCGCTCTCGTCCTCGAGCTCGACCTTCGAGCCGACGCCGACGGTGTCGCCCGCCCCGCCCTCGTCGACGATCACGGCCCGGCTCAGCCGGTCGCGCAGCAAGCGGATCCGCCGCTCGAGGAGGCCCTGCTCGTTCTTGGCGGCGTGGTACTCGAAGTTCTCCGACAGGTCGCCGAAGGCGCGGGCGGTCGCAACCGCCTCCACGGCCGCCGTTCGGCGCGGCCCCTCGAGCTCCGCCAGCTCCGCCTCCAGCTGCTCCTTCTGCGCCCGGGTCAGCGGCTCTGGCTTGTCCTCACTCGGCATCGCGGCAGCCTAGTCGTAGGAAGGCCGCGCGGGAAACCCGCGCGGCCTTCGGTTCGAGAAGACTAGGCCGCTTCGGCCAGCTCGAGCTCGAGCTTATGCAGCGCTGCGGCCTCGAGCTGGCGCACGCGCTCGCGGGTGATGCCGAGCTGCTTGCCGATGGCCTCCAGCGCCTGCGGCTCACCGTCGACGCCGAAGCGCAGCTCGATGATCCGCCGCTCACGCTCGGGAAGGCCGGCGATCGCGCGCCTCACCTCGCGCCGCCGGAGCGACTCGACCGCATCCTCCTCCGGGTTCGCGGCGGCCTCGTCTTCGAAGAGGTCGCCGAGCTCGCCGTCCTCCTCCGAGCCGACGGGGCGGTTGAGCGAGACGTTCGCCTGCACCGCGTCCAGCGCCTCCTCGACGTGGACGAGGTCCAGCTCGGCCTCCTCGGACAGCTCCTCACGGGTCGGCTTGCGGCCGAGCTTCGTCTCGAGCCGGGTGGAGGCGCGCGCGAGCTTCATACGCCGCTCGTTCACGTGCGTCGGGATGCGGATGGTCGCGGACTGGTTCGAGATCGCCCGCTGACAGGCCTGGCGGATCCACCAGGTCGCGTAGGTCGAGAACTTGTAGCCCCGCCGCCAGTCGAACTTCTCGACGGCACGGTTCAGCCCAATCACGCCTTCCTGGACGAGATCCAGCAGCGGCAGGTCCTTCCGCTGGTAGCGCTTGGCGATCGAGATCACCAGGCGCAGGTTCGAGTTGATCATGCGCTCCTTGGCCGCGGCGTCGCCGCGCTCGACGCGCTTCGCCAGGGCAACCTCCTCCGCCGCGGTCAGCAGCGGATAGCGGCCCGCCCTGTGCATGAACAGCGAGAGGGCGTCAGTCGGCAGCTGATGAGGCTCGCCGGCCGCCGCGACCTCGGCCGTGGGCTCCGGAGCAGGGGCGACGATCTCGACCTCCCGGGCCTCGAGCTCCGCACGCAGCTCTTCGAGGTCCTCCTCGTCGAGGTCGTGCTCGAGCGCAAACGCCTCGAGGGCGGTCTCGTCGATCGACGCGTTCTCTTCCGCCTCCTCGAGGAAGGCGGGTACTACAAGTTCGAGAGCTGTGCTCACAGTTTCCTTACTTCCTTTACTCGATGGGGTCAGGCAAGCGCGTGGACGCTCGCCGCAAGCGCTAAAACGGCAGCGGGAGTCGTCCTATTCCGGGCTAGGACGACGTGGGACCAAAAAAGTTCGCCGAGCCGGTGACGCTTTCGTCCACTTCCCCGGCTGACCTTCCGCTTCCGCGTACTGCCCTCCGGTGAAGCTTCGTACTACTCGCGCTCCGTGCTCGGCGCAGACGGCAACCTAACGGCGGGGACAGGTCCGTACAAGTGCGGCGAAAGACTCGTTCTCGCTGTTTGCGAGGTTTTTCTCGAGACGTCGATCAGGCGCCGCAGTCGATGTCGCCGGGCGGGTCGGCCGGCAGCCGCTCGAGCATCTGGCCGAGTGCCTCGAGCTCCTCCTTCGAGAAGCGCTCGCCGAAGAACTCGCGGATCCCTGCGACGTGCGTCTCGGCCGCCTCGCGGAGCTTCGCCTCGCCCTCGTCGGTCAGCTGGGCGTAGGTCACGCGCGCGTCGCTGTCGCATGACGCGCGCTCCACAAAGCCCGCGCGCTCGAGGCCCTCGAGCAGGCGCGTGATGCCCGACGGCGTGAGCAGGACGCGCTCCGCGAGGTCGACGCGCCGCAGCCGGCGCCCGTCCGCGCGCGCGAGGTGGAGCAGCACCTCGTACGAGTTCAGCGTCAGCCCGTGCGCGGCGACGAGCTCGGCGTTGAAGCGCTTCGTCGTCGAGGCGTGCGCACGAAGCAGCCCGATCCACGCGCCGAGCTCCGGGGTGACTCGCGGAGATACTTGCGTGCTCAATATTTGACGCCTCAACCTTCTCTGCTAGGATTGTTGACGGCTCAAGTATACCGCCGAGAGAAAGGATGAGCCAGATGTCGACAATCACCACGAGCAGGGAGGTCATCCCGAGCGGGACGTGGGCGGTCGATCCGGTCCACACGACGATCGGCTTCCAGGTCACCGACACGGCCGACCTCTACAGCACCATCAACGGGCGCTTCGTCGAGTTCGAGGGACGCGTGGTCGGAGGCGAGCAGCCTTCGCTCGCGGGCACGATCCGCGTCGAGAGCATCCGCACCGACAACGACCAGCGCGATGCGCACCTCGCCTCGCCCGATTTCCTCGACGCAGCCAACCATCCCGAGATCCGCTTCGAGTCCGCTGCCGTCGAGCCGGTCGATGCAGAGCGCTTCCGCCTCCGCGGCCGGCTGTTCGTCAAGGACACGCCGTTCGAGGTGGAGCTCGAGGGCCGGATCCGCGCCCGGGGGCAGGGCAAGGCCGGCGACGAGCGCCTGGTGCTCGACGTGCGCGGCTCGTTCGAGTGGGGCACGACGACCGTCGAGATCAACGCAGCCGTCTCGACCTCGAAAGAGGCATAGAGGCAATGCGAATCCTCGGAATCGCCGGCAGCCTCCGCGAAGGCTCGTACAACCGGTCACTCCTGCGCACGGCGCGGGAGCTCCTCCCCCAAGGAGTCGAGCTCGTCGACTTCGACCTGCGGAGCCTGCCGCTCTACGACGGTGACGTGGAGGCTGCCGGCGATCCCGAGGCGGTCGTTGCGCTGAAGGAGGCGATCCGCGACGCGGACGCGCTCCTGATCGCGACGCCCGAGTACAACCGCGGCGTTCCCGGCGTGCTGAAGAACGCGATCGACTGGGCCTCGCGCCCTGCGCTCGCCTCGCCGCTCGCCGGGAAACCGGTCGCGATCATCGGCGCCTCGACGGGGCGCGGCGGAACCGCGCGGGCGCAGGAGCAGCTTCGGGCGGCTCTGGAGTACTCCCGCGCGACCGTGCTTGAACAGCCCGAGGTGCTCGTGCCCGAGGCGTTCATGCGCTTCAACGAGCACGGCGAGCTCGTCGACCCCGGTATTCGGGCCGAGCTCGCCGAGCTGATCGACACGCTTGTCCGAGTCGCGGACGGTGTTACGCTCGCGGCGTGAGGGCGCCATGAGCACCGTTCGCGAGCTGATGACGAGTGACGTACTGACCGTGGAGCCATCGGACACGATCGGCGAGACGGCGCAGAAGATGGTCGAGCGCGGCGTCAGCTCGGCCGTCGTCTCCGACTTCGGCACGTTGATCGGAATCGTCACGGAGCGCGACCTGACGCGAGCCGTCGCCGGTCGCGTGCACACGAGCGAGGCCCGCGTCCGCGAGTGGATGACGCCCGACCCGATCACGCTCAGCAGCGACGCCTCCGCGGCGGAGGCCGCTCAGATCATGCTCGACAACGGCTTCCGCCACGTCCCGATCGTCGACGGCGGCCGCGCGGTCGGCATCGTCAGCATCCGCGACGTCGCGCGCTGGAGCACGGAGGAGTCCGAGGAGCCCTAGACGAGCTCGAGCTGGCGGTGGGCCTCGAGGCCCGAGACGCCGACTCCGAGCAGGCGTAGTGCGCCGGGGCGGTCTGCGAGCGCGCGGCCGAGGCAGGCGCAGGCGAGCTCCCAGATTCGCTCCGCATCGTCGGTCCCGACCGGGATCGACGTCGAGCGGGAGCGAATCGAGAAGTCCGGATAGCGCACCTTCGTCGTGACGGTGCGTCCGGCCTGGCCCGAGGCCGCCAGTCGCTCCGCCACCAGCTGCGAGAGCCGCCGCAGCTCGTCCTGGAGCCGCTCGACCTCGGCCACGTCGCGGGGGAAGGTCTCCTCGGCGCTGATCGAGACCGTCTCGGAGGAGAGCTCGAGCGGCCGTGGGTCGATCCCGCGGGCGCGGTCGCGGAGCAGTGGGCCGAGCTTGCCGGGAAGGAGGCCGCGCAGGCGGTCGTCGGAGAGGCCGGCGAGGCCGCCGATGGTCTCGACACCGGCACGGCGGAGGCGCTCCTCGGCGCGCGGGCCGACGCCGGGGAGGCGGCGCACGTCGAACGGACCGAGGAAGGCCGCCTCCCGACCCGCGGGGACGACCGTCAGGCCGCCCGGCTTGCGCCGGTCGCTGGCGATCTTGGCGACGACCTTGCAGCTGGCGACCCCGAGCGAGCACGAGAGGCTGGTTGCGCCGCGGACCGCCGCCTGCACGGCCTCGGCCACCGCGCGGGCCCGGCCGAAGTCCGCGGTCACCTCCCCCACGTCGAGGTAGCCCTCGTCAAGTCCCGTGCGCTCGACGGTCGGCACGACTTCCCGCACCGCGTCCCACACGGCGCGCGAGTACTCCTTGTAGAGCCGGTGGCGCGGGCGCAGGAACACTGCCTGCGGGCATTGCCGCAGCGCCTCGGCACACGACATCGCGGAGTGGATCCCGTACCGGCGTGCGACGTAGTTCGCGGTCGCGACGACACCGCGCCCGTGCGGATCGCCCCCGACGACGAGCGGACGCGAGCGCAGCTCCGGCGCCTCGAGTTCCTCCACCGCCGCGAAGAAGGCGTCGAGGTCGAGGTGGGCGACGATCACCCCGGCTCCCGGTAGACGATCCGCATCGGGACGCCGAGCTTGCGGGCGGCGAACGGGACCGAGCCGCCCTGGAAGATGACGGAGAACGCGACCACCACGAAGACGATCGCGTAGATCCGCTCCGCTCCGCCCGCCCCTTGGAGCAGCGCAAAGGCAGCTAGCAGGATCGGCACCGCGCCCTTGAGCCCGCTCCACATCACGAACACGCGCTCCCCCCAGTCCAGCCGCAGCGGCACAAGCAGGGGCGCCGTCGCCAGCGGGCGCGCGACGAACGCCAGCAGGAGGGCGATCAGGATGGCGTCCGTCCACACGGGCTCGAGGTTCACCTCGTTGACGCTGAGACCGAGGGCGACGAAGACGACCACCTCCGCCAGGCTCGCCAGCGAGGTGTGGAACCGCTCGACATCGTCACGGCGTGGGTAGTCGGCATCGCCGATCAGGATGCCCGCGACGAAGACCGCCAGGAAGCCCGATCCGTGCGCGACCGACGCGACGCCGTAGATCACGCCCGCGGCCGCGAGACTGCGCAGCGGGTAGAGCGCCGGGTTCGCCAGGTGAATCCGGCGGAGCGACTCGAGCACGACCCACGCGCCGGCCACCCCGACGGCGAGGCCGACCGACATCTCGACGGCGAACTCACGCACGACGATCCAGAAGGTTGCGTCGGCGTGGGTCGCGAACTCGATCATGCCGATCATCAGGGCGATCCCCACGGGGTCGTTCACGCCGGACTCGCCCTCGAGGATCGTCCCGGTGCGTCCGCCGACCTCGCGCCGGCCGAGCACGGAGAACATCACCGCCGGGTCGGTCGGAGCCAGCGCCGCGCCGAGGATCCCCGCGCCGGTCCAGCTGAAGTCGAAGAGGTAGCGCCCGGTAAGGGTGATCAGGCCCGCGGTCGCGAACGTGCCGACGACGCCGAGCGCGCAGATCGGCACGGCGGCCTCGCGGAAGCGCTTCCAGCCGACGCGCATGCCGCCGTCGAAGAGGATCAGGATCAGCGCGACGACCGCGACGCGCTCGACACTGCGGATCGAGATGTGGTGGCCCAGCCGCGGCCAGAAGTGAACGACCGCCGCCGCGACAAGCAGGAAGATCGCCGGCGCGGGGATCGGGAACCGCTCGCTGACCTTGTTCGAGAAGACCGCCAGCGCGACGATCGCGGCCACGATTAGGATCAGGAGCCCGAAGTTGGTGATCTCGGACACGGATCGAGCCTAGTGCGCGGCCGTGCTAGATCTCGGCCAGGAGGGCGTGGCGGGCCGCGTCCTCGGCGGTCTCGGCGGCCCGCTCGGCCACGGCGACGCGGTCGTCACCGGGAGCGATCGCGAGGTTGACCGCCACGAGCTTCGCGGCGGCGCGGGAGGCGCCGGCTGCGAGCGAGGCGGCCGCGGCGGCGTCTGCACGTGAGTGGCCGTCGGCGCGCTCGCTGGCCTCGGCGGCCAAGAGCGCGGCGTCGGCGGCGGTCTCGGCGATCGCGAGCGGGACGTCTGCGGACGCGGCGAGGGCACGGGCAAGGCCGGTGTGGCCCCCTTCGAGCGCGGTCAACGCGTTCTCGTAGGCGCGCGCGTCCTGCGCGGCCAGCGCGAGCAGCCGGTCGCGGAGATCGAGCGCCTGGGCCCGCGCTCCGGCAGACTCGCTCCATCCTTCGGAGCGCCCGGCCACCTTCGCAACCAGGGCGGCCGCCAGCGCTCCCGAGACCCCTGCGACCCAGCCGGACGCGGGTACTGCCTCGTTCGAGGAGAGCTCCTCGGCCAGCAGGCGGGCGGACGGCGGCTCAGCCAAGCTCCGCCTCGAAGGCTCGTCGCGCCTCCTCGCCGAAGACCGCGAAGACGACCCGCTCGAGCGAGGTCGGCTCGTGGGCCCGCGCTTCCGCGACCATGATCCGGGCGCAGTCCTCAAGCGGGAAGCCGCCCACGCCGGTGCCGAAGGCCGGCAGAGCGAGCGAGCGGCATCCCAGCTCGTCGGCCAGCTCGAGGCAGCTCCGGGTGGTTCGGCCGACGAGCTCTTCGTCCGTGCGCAGGTCCTGGCCCATGACCGCACCGTGGATGACGTGCTTCGCGGGCAGGCGGCCGGCGCCGGTGGCCACGGCTGCGCCCACTTCGATCGGTCCCTGAGCGACCGCTTCCCGTTCGATCTCCTCGCCGCCGGCTCGCTTGATCGCGCCCGCCACGCCTGCGCCCATCCAGAGCGCGTTGTTGGCTGCATTCGCGATCGCATCGACCTCCAGCGCCGCGATGTCGCCGTCGACGACCTCGAGGCGCATCAGAAGAAGAACTGCTTCCACGCGCTCCACCAGTCGTCGGCGCGGGAGACGATGGTGCGGTTGTCGAGGAGTTCGACGCCGGAGCGGTAGCGGAGGTTCGCCGCCGGCTGCGTCCACTTGTACTCGACCTTGATCTCGCACGGCTTGCCCGGGTCGTATGGCGGGACGGCTTGCAGGTTCTGCAACGCCTTCGTCGCGCCGGCCGCGACCAGCTCGCGCGCGCGTTTGGGCGGAATCATGCGGGCGCTCTGGACGCCTGTCCCGTGCTTGACCTCGACCGTCGTGAGGCCGTCGCCGAGCAGTTCCTTGCCCTCACGGCAGGCGGCCTGGTCGCCGGTGACAAGCAGGACGGGGCAGCCCCAGGTGCCGCAGAGCGCGGCATTGATCCCGGTCTCGCCGACGAGCGTCCCGTTGAACCAGAGGTTCTGGAAGTCGCGGCCCGAGACGGTGTGGTTGAGCACGCCGTCGCCCGCACCCGCGCGCGCGTGCATCCCGACGAACAGCGCGCCGTCGACGCCCTGCTCGAGGAAGTCGATGTACTCGGTCCACTCGTTCTGGACGACGAACTCGCAGTCCGGGTCGAGCTCCTCCGGTAGGAGCGAGTTGAAGGTGTAGCCCTTGCCGGCGCCGTGGCAGTCCATCACGACGATCTCCGTCGCGCCGGCGGCCTTTGCGCCGCGGACGGCGGCGTTGATCTCCTCTGTGTAGAGCTTGCGCCCTTCCTCGTAGAGCGCCTCGCCGGCGCTCGTCTGCTCGCCCTTGACGATCCCTGCGATGCCTTCCATGTCGCTGATGACGAAGACCTTCACGCTTGTAGCCTCTCACGTCGTGGACACGGGCCTCGCCGGGAAGCGCGTGTTGGTGACCGGGGCCTCGGGCGGCATCGGCTCCGCGTGCGCCCGGGCCTTCGCCGCCGAGGGGTGCGAGGTGGTGGTGCACTTCCACCGCGGGCTCGAGCGGGCGCGGGGGCTTGCCTCCGAGCTCGGCGGGGTTGCGACGATTGGCGCCGACCTGAGGGTCGAGGCGGAGGCCGAGCGGCTGTTCGCCGAGGCGGGCGCGCTTGATGTTTGCGCGGCGGTGGCCGGGGTCTGGCCGGAGGAGGACGTGGCGGTCTGGGAGCTGCCGCTCGCACGCTGGGAGGAGACGCTGAGGACGAACCTGACGGCGGCCTTCCTGACGGCGCGGGGGTTTTTGCGCGGGGCGGCTTCGAGGGGCCAGGGGTCGCTCGTGCTGGTCGGGTCGACGGCCGGCCTCTTCGGGGAGGCGGGGCATGCGGACTACGCCGCGGCGAAGTCGGCGATCGTGGGTGGGCTGCTGCTCAGCTTGAAGAACGAGGTGGTTCGAGTCGCTCCTCGCGCCCGCGTGAACGCTGTATGCCCCGGCTGGACGGAGTCGCCGATGACGCGGGAGTCGCTGACGCCCGAGACGCTGCGGCGCGTCACGAGGACGATGGCGCTCGAGAAGGTCGCGCAGCCGGAGGACGTCGCCGCTCAGGTCGTCGTGCTCGCGTCCGACAAACTGTCGGGCCACGTCACGGGCCAGATCGTGACGGTCGCGGGCGGGATGGAAGGCCGCCTCCTCCGCTGAGACGTGTCCGAAACGGCCGTGTCCCAGGGACAGTCCCTGGGACATGTCCCGTTCGCGGCGCGAGGGCGCATCGCACGGGCCGTACCGTCTCTTTCGCCCATGGCCAAGGGACTGTCCCTGGTACATGGCCAAAAGGGACGGCGGCGGGCTTGTCAGCCGCCGCCGTCGAAAGCTCCCGAGCCGCAGGATGATTGCCGTCAGTCCCCGGCCGAAGGAGCTACCCGAACATCGGCTCGTTCGCCGGCCGTCTTGAGGACGTTCGAAAGGCCGAGTGCCCCACGCGGCTTCAAAAAACTTCAGGCGGGGCCGCCGCCCGGCCCCGCCTGAGTCTCCCGTGAGAGAGAGAGCGCATCACATCTCTGGAGAGGCCTCGCCGCATCAGGCCCCGCCAGGTCGACGATCTGCCCAGCCCGGGCGCTCGTCGGATGCAGGCGGAGTATCCGCCCAAGGCACCGCTTGATCTATCCCCCGTTCTCGGTTGACTGCCTCGCTTCACTGCGGCCGCGCCCGAGCCGGGCTCGCGAGGCGGCGCGACGAGTAGAGTCGAAGCCGATGAACAGCCGCTTCGAAGAGCGCCTCGCCTCAGGCCCCGTGATCGTCGGCGACGGCGGCATGGGCGCGCTCGTCACGAGTGCCGTCCCCCGCCTGCGCTGCCCCGAGGAGGCGAATTTACGCGCCCCGGAGGCCGTCGTCTCGCTCCATGTGGGTTTCATCAACGCAGGCGCCGAGCTGATCGAGACCAACAGCTTCGGAGCCAACCGGCGCAAGCTCGCGCATCATTTTCTCGAGGACGACTTCGAGCAGATCAACTCCACGGCGGTCAAGCTGGCGCGCCAGGCCCGCGAGACGGTCGGACGCGACGTCTTCATCGCGGGCTCCGTCGGCCCGCTGGGGGAGCCGGCGTCCTCGCGTGTCAGGCACGAGCTCTTCGCCGAGCAGGCGACGATCCTCGAAGGCCGCGGCGCCGACCTGTTCATGGTCGAGACCTTCTTCGACCTCGAGGAGCTCGTGGACGCGATCGAGAGCATTCGCGAGGTCTCGGCGCTGCCCATCGTCGCGCTCCTGACATTCGACGACGGCGCGGTGACGCTCGCAGGCGTGACCGCGAAGGAAGCGGCCGAGCGCCTCGCCGGCCTCGATCTCGCGGCGATCGGCGCCAACCACGGCGCGGGCCTGCTCGCCGCCCTCGCCGCGCTCGAGGAGATGGACTCGCAGATGCCGCTCGCGGCGCTGCCCAACATCGGCCTTGCCAGCCTCGCCGGCGGCCGCGTCATCTTTCCGCACGCCTCTCCGGATTACTTCGGCGAGTTCGCCGCCCATGCCCGGGAGCTCGGAGCCAAGATCATCGGCGGCTGTTGTGGGACGACCCCGGTCGAGATCGCTGCCATCCGCGCAGCGGTCGAGGAGGAGCGGAAGCCACGCGCGCCGCTCGCGCTCGACGAGCGGGAGCTCGTGGTCGCCCTCGGCGAGGAACAGAGGGAGACAGGGCTCGCCCGCGCGCTCCAGGAGGGCGAGTGGGTCGTCTCGATCCAGCTCGACCCACCGCTCGGCGGCAACATAGGCGGGCTCGTCGAGCTGACCCAGGCCCTGAAGGACTCGGGAAAGGTGGGTTTCGTCGACGTCAACGACAACGCCGGGGCGCGGGCGGGGATGAACGCCGTGATCGTCTCGGCGGTGCTCGAGCGCGCCGCCGGCATCGAGACCATTCCGCACCTGACCACCCGGGACTACACGGTCATGGGGCTGGAAGCTGTCCTCTTCGGTGCACACGCAGAAGGCGTGCGCAACGTCCTGGCGGTCACCGGGGATCCGCCCGAGGTCGGCGACTACCCCGGGTCGCGAGGGGTCTACGAGGTGGACGCGATCGGCCTGGTCGAGCTGATGGCTCGTCTGAACAATGGCGAGGACTACAACGGCCGGACTATCGACGCGCCCACCTCGTTCTTCATCGGAATCGCGGTGAACCCAACCGCGGACGATCTCGACGTGGAGCTCGAGCGCTTTCGGCAGAAGGTCGATGCGGGCGCGCAGTTCGCCATGACGCAGCTCGTCTTCGACCTCGGGCATCTCGATCGATTCTTCGAGCGGTTCGGAGGACCGTCGCCGATTCCGCTCCTCGTCGGGATCTGCCCGATCTGGAGCTACCGGTTCGCCATGCGCCTCCACAACGAGCTCCCCGGCATCGTCGTACCCGAGGAGCTGCAGGAGGCGCTGCGCGATGCCGGCTCCAGCGCGGCCGAGGTCGGCATGAAGCACGCGAAGGAGCTC
This sequence comes from Actinomycetota bacterium, assembly GCA_046726435.1. Lineage (GTDB taxonomy): Bacteria > Actinomycetota > Thermoleophilia > Gaiellales > Gaiellaceae > AC-32. The sequence continues at coordinate 4,001 of JBKPAM010000036.1, read as the reverse complement.
TACGACGCGGCGCGTGAGAAGTCGGCGGGCGTCTACCTCGTCGCGCCCTACCGCAAGCCGCTGAACGTGCTCGACCTCATCGACTAGGAACACGAGCCGGTCGAGACGGGGCCGCCGCCTGCGGCCGCGAGATCCTCGCGCACGATGGACGCCGGGACGCCGTAGCCTCCATCTCCGCTCGCCCGGGCGGCGAAGACCGCCGCCTGCACCGCGCCGGAGGCGTCGACGGCCGGTCCACCCGAGTCTCCGTGCTCGATCGAGCCGCTGAGGCTCGTGACGACGCGGCGGGTCGGCCCGCGGCCGTAGGCGTCCTGCGCGAGCACCGTGGCGGTCGTCCCGATTCGGCCGGCGGAGGCCGCGAGCGGTCCGTTCAGCGGGTAGCCGACGATCGCCACCGGAGCTCCGGGGCGCGGGTCGACGAGGCGCAACGGAGCTGCGTCGAGCCCCGGAACGCGAAGGATCGCGACGTCGTCGTGCGGGTCGAAGGCGACCGCCTGCGCCGACAGCGAGCCGCCGTGCAACGGCACCACCGTCGTGTCGTCCTCGCCTGCGACGACGTGGGCAGCCGTGACGACGAGCCCGCGCCGCACGACCCAGCCGCTCCCTTCGACCCCGAGCCCGCAGGCCGTCCCGAGCACGCGCACGACGCTCGGCGCGGCGGCGCGGACTCCCGGCTGCGACAGCACCCGCGGGTCGGGCGGCTCGGTCGGCACGGGCGGGCCCGCGAAGCTCGGGAACGGGTCGATCCGCGCGAGCGCGTTCAGCAGCTGCCGCGGTGGAACGATCGAGTTCAGCCTCTGGAGCACGAGGGATCGCTGCACGGCGCGGCGGAGATCCACCTGCCCTGGAAGCTGGAGCGCCATCGCGCCGAGCACCCAGACAACGGCGAGCCCGATCACCGCTCCGGCGAGAACGCCCCCCGCTGAGTCGAGGGCGTGCACTCCCGGAGCACGCTCACGCCCGCGGATCCTTGCCCCGAGCGTGCTGCCGACCACCTCCAAGGCGACGGCAAGCGAGACGGCGGCCGTGAGCGCAACGATCGGCGCGTAGGGTGACCGAGACCCGTCCGTGAGGATCACCGGCGCAAGCCGCCCGCCGATGAACGCCCCAGCGATGAGACCCGCAAGCGAAAGGCCGCTCCAGACGAACCCCTGCACCGCTCCGCCCAGGGCCGCGAGCAGCACCAGGGCGAGCGCGACCCAGTCGACGACGGTCACTGCCCGGTTAGGCTAGATGCAATGAACGGGCCGGAGCTGCAGGCGCTCATCGACCGCTACAACGCCGCCTGGAACGCCCACGACGTAGACGCGATCGTCTCGATGCACACCGAGGACTCGGTCTTCGAGAACCACGTGACCGGCGACAGGAACGTCGGTCGCGACGAGATCGCGCGGGCAATCGGCGGCATCTTCTCCGTCTTCCCGGACCTCTCCTTCGAGACACGCCGGTCGTACGTTCGCGACGACCTGGTGGTGCAGGAGTGGACCGCCCGTGGGACGCACCAGGGGACGATGACGCGGTCAGGGATCGAGGTCCCGCCGACCGGCCGCAAGGTGGAGTACAAGGGCATGGACGTGATCCCGATCCGCGACGGCCTCGTCGCGCGAAAGGACGTCTACTCGGACTCTGTGACCCTTCTGCGGCAACTCGGCCTGACCGCGATCTAGCTAGACTTCGCCGTCCCGGGGGCGTAGTTCAGCTGGTTAGAACGCCGGCCTGTCACGCCGGAGGTCGCGGGTTCGAGTCCCGTCGCTCCCGTAGAAAACATCCTGCAAATCAGGCTTTTTGTTGTCAGTCTTGGCGCAAACGACCGCCGGTCTCGCACCGGCCTCCCGCGCTGATCCCGCACGCGAAACAAGCCGCGAGCGAGACGCAAAACTGCTGCAAACCAGCGTGTTCTGTCGCCGGTTTAGGCGCTTGGAAAGGGCAACGTTCCCCAGTCATCCCGCGCAGATCCCGCTCGCGGAATGGCCGTTCTGCGTTTTCTGGCCAGTTCTCGACAACCTCGTGGTGCGGACCGACTAAGCCGGAGGTCGTGCCGCAGAGGAGTAAAGAGAGTTGTGTTTGCAGCGGCTTTCGTCTACGCAGACAATTGCCAAGCCTGTCATCCCGCTGGCATCCCCCTCGGAGCTAAGCTGGCCGCATATCGACGGGGCAGCGTCCGCCGCAAGGAGGGATAGAACAATGGCCCATCACCAGAACATCGCCGAATGGCACGGCAAGACGCTGGTCGACCGCGAGGGGCAGAAGATCGGCAAGCTCCAGGACGTGTACGTCGACGTCGAGACCGACGAGCCGATGTTCGGCACGGTCAAGGAGGGCCTGATCGGCCGCCACTTGACGTTCGTGCCGCTGGCCGGGCTCACGTTGGGCCCGGATGCCCTGCAGATGACCGTGACGAGGGAGCAGGTCAAGAACGCGCCCAATATCGAGCTGCACGGCGACCAGCTCTCCCGGGCCGACGAGTCAGCGCTCTATCACCACTACGAGCTCAACTACACCCCGCCCGAGACCGAGAGCGGCCGCCGGCTCGCCCGCCGCTAACGCCGTGCGGCCCGCCAGACGGGGGCCCCGCCGGATCAGCGTCAGCCTCCCTCGTCGTCTCAAACGCCCGTTGGCGCTAACGCCTGCCCGCGGTGCCGGGATCGGCCGGCCCTTCGCGGTTTGCTCCCGAAGTCGCGTCGCGGTCGCGGGGAGGCCCGCCGTGCCAGTCGAGACACAGCGCGGTGGCGTCGTCGCGTAGCTGGCCGCCGCTTGCCTGGAGGACCGCCTGGGTGAGGTTCTGTACCGCTTCGCGGGGATGCATTTCGATCCCCTCGGACAGGATCGCGGCGATGTTCATGCCCGCGGCATCGCGCTCCAGCATGCCGTCGGTGAGGAAGATCAGCCGGTCGCCCACTTCCAATGGCAGCGCTTGCACCCGGTAGCCGCGTCCGGGCTGCAGACCGAACGGGCGGTCAGCCTCCAGCGGAACGGGCTCGACCTGCCCGGCCCGCAGCCGCAGCGGCGGGGGATGGCCGGCGTTGACGATGCCCGCCGTCTCGCTGGCCAGGTCGACCCGCACGACCAGGCCGGTGACGAACTGGCCCTCGCTCGCCTGCTCGGCCAACGCATCATTCGCCAGCCGCGCCTGCTCGGCCAGGTCGACCCCTCGCCGTCGCGCGTTACGCAGAGCTCCGACCAGCACGGTGGCCAACAGCGCGGCATCCATCGTGTGGCCCATCGCATCGGTCATCGACACATGCAACGCGTCTCGCTCCAGCGAGAAGTCGAAGGTGTCACCGCCAACTTCACCCGCCGGTTGCAGCCAGGCGGCGAGCGTGAACTGCCCCGCCTCGCAGGTAAAGGCACCCGGCAGCAGCCGATGCTGGATCTCGGCCGCCAGCGACAAGGGCACCGAGCGTTGCCCCCACTCGAACAGATCGGTGTAGCGGCGGTTCGCAATAACAACGTACGCCAGGAAGTGTCCCGCCAGGGCCACATCGGCCACCGTCTGCTCAACCGGGAAGTCCTCCAGGCCCAACTCCAGCACGCCGACCGCCTCGCCGCGGCTGGTCACCGGCGCGAACAAGCGCGCGCCGCTGTCGTCGGCGATTACTTCGACGGCCTGGGCCGCCAGCGCCCGGCCGTGCGGCGTTCCAGCCAATGGCACGCGCTCCGCAGTCTCCCTCCCCTGCAGCCGCAACGCCCCCTTCCGACCCGCGTGGCCCAGTCGGATCAGCGACTGCCCGCTGAAGTCGGCGATCAGGAAGCTGACCTCGCGGGCGCCGATCGCCTCCGCCAGCTCGGCGGCGAGCACATCGACCGCAGCGACCGGCGGGGCCGCCTCGACCGCCGCCAGCAACGAGTTCAGGTTCAACGGCGATTGCCGGCTCTGACCCACGTCGCCTTAACCTAGCGCGGCCGTTTCGATACTGATCGGCGGGAGCGTCGATGACCGCGCCCGGGGTGAAGTGGCATGCTGCCGGTGGCTCCTCGAAGGCGGCGCATGAGGCAAACCC
>JBKPAM010000035.1:0-7671 GCA_046726435.1 Actinomycetota bacterium | reverse complement strand
GCGCACAAGTACTGCCACAACGGGGGCATGGCCTGCGCCCGCCATCACGGCGTCGGCTTGGCTGGGGGTCCACGACGGCGATGATGGCCCCTTCCGACGGTCCCCTGAAAATGCGTGGTTTGCAGGATAAATGTCCTAGGGTGCCGGGGGGCCGACGCCTTTGGGGGCCGACATGAGCTCGAGTGCCTTTTTTCCTGCGGCCGCGAGAAGTACTGCCACAACGGGGGTATGGCCTTGGCCGACCTGGCCGTGGCTTGCCGGGGGTCCAAGACGGCGATCGTGGCCCGCCTCGGTCGCCCGCCAAAAAGAGCCCGATTTCCAGGAAAAAGGCGGTGGGGTCCGCGATCCTCGTTCTTTGGGGGCCGCCATCCGCCCGAGTGGCTGGCGCGACTCTCGCATAAAGGCGTCTACCATCTTCGACGTGGCTTCCATCGCGCCTGACCCAACGAGCGTCCTCGGCGAACTCGAGAGCGCGGACCGGCTGCTCATTCAGCAGGTCTTTAAGCCGATCGCGAACGAGTACCGGATCAGCGTGCCCGCCTCCGGCTCGACTGACGAGAGCCGCCCGCTCCTCCACGTCAAGCAGAAGAAGATGAAGATCAGGGAGGACATCCGGTTCCGCGTCTCGCCCGACGACTCCAAGCACCTCTTCATGATCAAGTCGAAGTCGGTCTTCGAGTTCCGCGGCCGGCACGAAGTGCTCGACGCCGAGGGGGCGGTGATCGGGATGCTCGAGAAGGATTTCAGCCGGTCACTCTTGCGCAGCCACTGGCACGTGCGCGACGCGACTGGGACGGAGCTGCTCGAGGCGCACGAGACGAGCTGGATGGTGGCCCTGCTCCGCCGGTTCGCCGACCTTGGCCCGGACGTGTTCTCGGTGCTGACCTGGCTGCCCTTCAACTTCGTGCTCCTCCGAGGAAACGAGCAAGTCGGGACGTACAAGCGCGTGCTCGGGAAGTTCCGCGACCGCTACCTGATCGAGCTGCGGCCAGAGATCGGCGACATCGACCGGCGCCTGATCGCGGCGTTCGCGGTCGGCCTCGACGCGCTGCAGGATCGCTAGCGCTCGGCCCGGATCCTCCGCAGCCTGTCGAGGATCAGGTCGAGCCCGAACTCGAAGGCGCTCACGTCGTGGTGCGGGCCCGCGAGGTAAGAGACTGCTCGCCGTGCTCACGGAGGTCGGGTTACCGTCTGCCGGGCCAGCCGCTCGGGTAAGGGTGAACGCCCGGTCGCCCCGGGCGTTCACCCCGGCCACGCGAGCTCTACGGGCTCGCGGCGTAGATGTTCTGATCGAGGCCGCCCTGGGAGAGGCAGGGGTCACTGATCAGCGGTGACGAGTACGAGGCAGCGTTGATGTCGTTGGGCACGTACGTGCAGGGCTGGAAGACATCGAAGCCGTCCGCATCGTCATCGGCGCCCGTCTCGCGGGGATCCGTGCCGGGCACGAGGTCGCGCGAGTCCGTCCAGGCGGCCTTCACCGTTGTGCCGAGGGCGGAGATGTAGAGGTAGTCGCCCCAGAACCCGATGCGGCGGGAGCCGTGAGTCTCCCAGCCGAAGTTGCTCCCGACCGAGGAGACCTGGGTCTCGCTCCAGCCCGTGCCGCCGTTCGTGGACTGCGCCACGTACGTGTTCACGACGTCGCCGGAGTTCGCGCCGGAGGCGGTGTTCCCCGGCGGACGGTCCGCCGAATATGCGGGGTCGGCACGCGAGTCGTAGAAGACGACGCTGATCGTGCCGCCGCTCGAGGCGATGTCGGGGAACCACTGGTGCCCGGCTGCGACCGTGTCGATCGTCGCCGCAGGGATCGGCCAGCTGACGCCGTCCGGCGAGTTGCGGACGAAGATCTTCGACTGGCCGCCTTCCGCAGTCCTCGCGGCCCAGACCACGTGCACGCCGGTGGCGTCGGCGGCGACCGCGGATGAACTGAAGAAGCGCGAGAACGTGAACCCGGTCGGGCACGCGAACGGCCCGTCGCCGCAGTCCGAGGCGCCGTTGCCGCTGTACTGGCTCGAGTCGAACTGGACGATCGAGGCCACGAGGGCCGGCGGGCCGAAGGTCACGCCGCCGTCCGTCGACTTCACGAGCCAGATGCCGGTGCTCGGATTGGAGCTGGACGGATAGTTGATGAAGGTGACGTACACCGCTCCGTCCGGACCGACGGTGACGTCGGCGAAGGACGCGGTGCCGAGCGCGACCGGCGTCGCGCGGACCGGCTGCGAGAACGTCAGCCCGTGGTCGGTGGAGCGCGAGACCAGGACCGCGTTGTTCCCGGCCTGCCCGGTGTACTGCGACCACGCGACGTAGACGTTGCCGGCGTGCGAGCCGGCCGTCTGGTCGACGGCGAGGTTGATCTTGTCCTGGAAGAGCCCGCTCGCCGCGAAGAGAGCCGACGGCGTGCCCTTCTTGACGAGCACGGTCCGGTCGTAGCTGCCGCCGTCGTTCGTGTACCTGGCGACGTAGACGCCGCCGTTGACGGGCTTTCCTCGGTTGAAGCAGATGAACGCGTAGAACAGACGGCCGGCGGTGTCGAACCCCTGGCTCGGATCGCCGGCGGCGCCGCACGACCCGTGCGCCGGCGAGGCGGTGCCGCCCGCAGACGTGTCCGCCGGATAGCCCGGTACGAGGCTGTCCCGCCAGCTTGAGCCGCCGTCCGTGGAGCGGTAGTAGCCGGCCCACACGTCGCCGTTCACGATCGCGGCGCAGTAGTCGTTCGCGCCGGCGACGATCACGGAGGTGTTGTTCGGGTCGACCGCCACGGTCGGCTCGTTTTGCGAGCGCCTGCCGGTGCTGCAGGCGGCCATGGTCGCGTCGCTCGAGCCGTCGTAGCGTAGGTAGCTTGAAGCGGTGTCATCGCGTGTTACGCGCCCGTTCGGCGAAACAGCCCCAGCCGAACCCGCGAACGCGACCGCGAAAACCCCTACGAGGACACCGAACGCCCAGAGAAATCTCATCGCAACCTCCCCTTCGGCCGCCGCTAGACCACGAGCCACCTTGGGCAGACGGCCGATGCGGCAGCATCTCAAACTCTCTTCGCAGCGGTCAACCGCGCGTCCTTCACACGCGTTCGAGCCCGACCACGAGTCGAAGCTTTCCGCCGGGTAGCCTCCGCCAACTCGACACGGGGCAGTGGTCACCGCTTCCTCGACTCCTGCGCCGCATCCTCTAATAGCCCCCAGTCTAATCGGAGCTGTGGCGCCGGTTGGCGGGTCGGGCGGGAAACGGCTTGACTACTCGGATTGCGGGCGATTCGAGCCGCGGGCCACGCATCTTCCCACGGGCCAGTGCCGGGTCGTTCGGTCCCTACTGGTCCCAACGTTCGCCGTCTAGACAACGCACGCTTAGGGGCCGGATAGCGAAGTGAATGGCTCCTTACCGCTACCCGGCGACCCGGCCCATGCTCACGCTACGCCGTGGCTTCGCCGCCGGCTAGTCGCTCTTTCGGCCATGGCCCGAAGCGACAGCGCGGCGTCCTGGTGGCGGTCGCCGGTGAGGTGGTCGAAGAAGGCGATCCCGACGACACGGGGCTTGCCGCAACCCCCTGCGCCGCGGCCATCTGCTTGCGCCGCTTGGCGGTCGCTCCGTTCGTGCAGAGCGAGGAGCGGTCTCGGCGATCATCGTCCGCGCGCCGCTGCGCGAGAACGCAGGCAATCCGAGCAGTAGCGCCGCGACGGCCAGCCACGCACAACGTCCGCCCGGATCTATCCGGCGTTCAGTCGGTGCAGGATCTGCTCTTGCTCCCGTAGCTCCGCGGCCGTGGCGGCCACATTCAGCCACACCGCCTCCGCGGTGTACATGACGACGTTGAAGGCGGTGTCGCCAGCCCTCTCGTGGTTAGTGTCCACCAGTTCGGTCCACTCGATCGCGCCGTTTGCGAAGTTCAGCCAGGCCGTCAGCAGCTCGCGCTGGCGTTGTTTGCGCGGCGCTTCGACCGCGCCTTTCGGGGCACCCAAAGGCGTCGGCCCCCGAGGCAGGAAACCATTTTCCCTGCAAAGCGGTAACTTCTGAGGGTGCCGCGATGGGGGCCCATGGGTGCCGACCCCCGCAGCTGCCGTTTCGCGATCTCCGCGAGCTCGGCAGGAATGAAAGCGGGTGAGGTAGGCGCCGTGCATCGCGGCGCGTCGGTTGCCGAGTGGACCAGGGGCCAGACCGTCTCGATTCGTGCTCAACAGGCGTCCTTGGCAGATGCGTGTCAGCGGATTGGGAATCCGCCGCTGGTTGGGATTTGCAGGCGAACACGTACGCACGACGTAGACCCTCAACGTGTTTTCAGAGGCGGCCCTTGGTCTCGCCCTAGGGTCGTCGCCGATCCGTGAAGCGTTGTCGACGGTTGGTTACAGCCGCCCCGGGCAGGGGCGCGCTTGAGTTGCAGCCGAGGCTCGCCCTTGGACCCGGGGCGCATGCAGGCGAGGCGATCCGAGCTAGTAGTCGGCTTCGCCCATTCGCTTCTGCAGGCAGGTGATGAGCTCACCGATCATCTCCCGCTCCTGCTCGGCCAAGCGCTCGAACACCTGCGCGCAGTCGTCGTAGCCATCCTTCTGCGCGTCCTCGACGTAGAGGCCGTAGCGCGCGGCCGAGTCGAGCTTCGTGCTCAGCGTCTGGATCAGGTTGTGCGTCGTGTTCTTGACCGGCTGCTCGGTGCGGATCTTCTCTATCGATGCCATCCGGACACCCCCTTCGTGCTGACGCCGATCGTCCTTGTTCCCGCCTGAGGCCGACGCAATCGCGCTGGCGGCCGGGCCCGGCAGGCGTCCGAAGTCTGGGCAGCGAGCAGAATCGACCCGGGAGGGGCACCTGGAACCCCTCCCGGTTAGGAGCCTACGAACAGGCTGCCGGCGGATCCGCCGGGATGGTCTGGTTCGGCGTTCCGCTCGGAGTCACGAAGGTCACGTAGACGTCGAAGCCGTCGTCCCGCGAGACCGCGCGATGGACGTGGCCGAAGCCCGGATCCATCAAGCCGGTTCCGGCTGGGTACCAGGTCGTCACGCACTCACCGTTGACCTCCTCCTGGTAGCCAAAGGAGCCCCTGACCACGCTGATGATCGCCGGCCCGGGGTGCGTGTGCCAGCCGAACGCACTGTTCGGTGCGAGCCGGAAGTGCTGGACGAAGAGGTCTGCCTGGTGGTGCTTGATCGCCCTTGCCAGCGGCGCGATGTTCAGAGACGACGCATCGATATGAGCCGCCAGCTGGCCGACGGGAACGGTCGCGGGGTCGACCACCGGCGCGTGCGAGGCGCCGGCGACGCCGACTCCCAGGACCAGCGCCGCGACGGCCGGCAGGATCCATCTGAGTCGCATCGGAGTCTTCCTTTCTCCCCCCTTTGCCCAAGCCGCTGGGCCGACTCCTCGAAACAGAAGTCTCAACCTCGGCGCCCCTCAGGTCAAGCCGCTCGCCGGGCGGTGCAGTTCCGGCGCCTCCCTGGCCACGGTGTAGCCACGGGAGAACCCGTGAGGGAGAACCCTTGTTCGGACGGCTGCATCGCGTACTCGAGAACGGCCAACACGACCGCGGCGAAGACTGGGTCGGGTCGGGAGAACCCACGCCGGCTCCTTCGTCGGTCCGATTATTGGCGGCAGGCCCTACGTTGGGTTGTCGCTGGACGCGTTCGATCGCCTGTACAAGATCCTGCAGACCGAGGAGCCCGTATTTGTTAGCTGGACGGCTTCGGACTCAGCCGATCACCGAGTTCGAGCTGTCGATCTCGGAGGAGAGCCACTCGAGCCGATCTGCGCACCCCAAGGCGTCGGCACCCGGCACGTAACTCATTGAGCCTGCAAGACGGCAACTTCTTGGGGAGCCGAAGAGGGGGCCAAAGGTGCCGATCATGGACCAGCTGCCCCGCGGCATCCTCGCGACAGCTGGCGACGAAGGTCAAGCCCCCGTTGTGGCGGTACTTCGCGTGACGAGGAGGGCAGACGCGCACATCAGCTCGAATGCCTTCTTGGTTTCCGCGAAGTACTGCCACAACGGGGCATTTGCCTTCAAGCGATGGACTCGACTGCCTCGCGCCTTCAGCTCTCGGCAAGCTCGTCCGTCTGCGCGGCCAGCTCCGCGTCACGGTCGGTGATCGCCTGCGCCGCCTGCGTCCACCAGCGAACGACCACCCGGTTCCAGTGGATCGAGATGTCAGGGTGGTGACCCGCTGTCTCGGCCACCTCGGCCAGCCGGTTGACGAAGTTGATCGTGGCCGAGAAGTCCTTGAAGCGGAACTCGCGCTGTAGCGCCCCCTCGACCTCGGCCCAGCCCTCGGGCACCTCCATGGCCCCCTCCGCGTTCGCGTCGGTCCGCTTCCCAATCGTGCCACGTCCGCGCAAAACCAAGGGACATGCCGGTGCGGCTAGGTGAGGAGCTCGAGCCGCCATCGAAGCCGCTCGACGTCCGTGCGGCGGCCGGTGAAGAGCTCGCTGCGGAAGCGAACGTCGAGACCGGTCCGGCGAACCACGTCGGCCATGAACGCGTCGCAGGTGACGAGCCGGCAGCGGGGCAAAGCGACCGCGAGCGCACGGATGTCGACCCGGTCGCTCGCGCGGCTCTGTCGAGTGGGAAAGTCACGCTCGAGGACCGTCTCGAGCCGCCACTCACAGTGGCGCTCGACGGCGCCGTGCTCGTGCGGGAGCGTGAGCCCGGCGGAGAACTCGCGCAACAGCGTGAGCAGCGGCAACTCCGGCCGTGCGGCCGACTCCAGTCGATGCGCCTCCGACTCCGGGACGGCCACCGCGCCGCGGGCCACGGCGGCCCGCAGAGCCGGCTCGAGCTCGCGGAAGGCGACCTTCCGCTTCACGATTCCGCTCAGGTAGTTCTGGTCGAGGTAGAGGAGCTCCATCGGCGAGCACGTGGTGGAGCGTCCTCCGCGCTATGCACCGAGTGCCTCGGCCGCCCTCTCGTAATCGCCGGCCGCCACCCAGAGAATCATCCCGAAGCGCCCCGAGCCGGCGCCGGTCGCCGACGCGGCCGTGAGGTTGATGTTCGCCTCGGCGAGCTTCGCCGTCGTGTCCGCAACCGCACCCACGCGGTCGTCGCCCTGGATCAGAAACGTCCGCTTCGCCTCGCTGAGCGTGACCCCGGCCTGCTCGGCGGCCTCTCTGAGTGACTGCGGGTCTTCCGGAACGAGATCGATCTGGGACTGGCCGCCCCCGAGAGGGAATCCGAGAAAGGCGAGCAGGTTCACCCCGCTCTCCTTGAGCGCCGAGAGGACCAGCTGGCCCTCACCGGGCGCGTCGGGAATGGTTACGTAGTAGTACTCGACGCCTTGCACCGTGTCGGCCATGAGTACCTCCTTCTCGAGCCCGCTGCTTCAGCCCAAGCTTACGCCGCCCGCCGCGCCCTAGACAGCGCGGGTCAGGCGGGCTCTCTCCCCAACGCTGCGTGGGTCGAGGCGGAGGCCGAGCTCACCGGCGAGCGCGAGCGCTTGCTCGTACTCATCGCGGTAAATGGCGCGGGCGATCTCCCCGTACTGGCCGTTCCGGCCGACCTTGCCCGAGACGTAGTACTGCGCCATCAGGTTGACGTAGGTGCCCGTGCCGAGCTCCTCCGCCACGAAGCGGAGGATCGCCTCGGTTTCCTCGCGCAGTCCGGGCATGATCAGGTGCCTGACGATCAGGCCGTGCCGCGCCATGCCACGGTCGTCCAGCGCGAGCTCGCCGACCTGGCGGTTCATCTCGACAATTGTCTCG
>JBKPAM010000034.1:0-15132 GCA_046726435.1 Actinomycetota bacterium | reverse complement strand
GTTGTAGATCATGCGCCGGTTCGCGGGCCACGCCCACGCCCACTCGGGGGCGACGTAGCTCTGCTCCCAGTGCGGCTTCTTGCGGGCGGCCTGGTTGATCCCGTCCTTGAAGACCCCGCAGTAGATCCAGCACCCGCACACGGTCGAGCCATCCGGCTTCAGCCTGGGATAGCCGTCGAGAAACTCGCCGCTCGAGCTGTCCCAGCCGCTGATCTCCTGCAGCACCGCCTCCGCGTCCGGCTCCTGAACCTGCGAGTGCGTCGGGTACTCCCAGCGCAGCGCCTTCACCAGCTCGTCGCGCGGCTCCTCGGAGCCCGCGAGCCGCTGCTTGATCAGGCGGCCGAGATGGAAGTAGAACCAGAGCTCGGAGCGGCAGTCGCCCTTCGGCTCGGTCGCCTGCGAGTGCCACTGCAGCAGGCGCTGGGTGTTCGTGAAGGAGCCGTCCTTCTCCGTGTGCGCCGCGGCGGGAAGGAAGAAGACCTCGGTCGGGATCCCCTCGGTGCGGAGCTCGCCGGTCTCGATCTCGGGGCTGTCGTACCAGAACGCTGCCGACTCGATCTCGACCACGTCGCGCACCACGAGCCAGTCGAGCTTGGCCAGCGCGAGCCGGTGCGCTCGTGAGTTCGCGTTTCCGACGGCGGGATTCTCCCCCGCGATCACGTAGCCCTTGACCTTGCCGTCGAGCATCTGCAGCGTCGTCCAGTAGGCCGAGTTGTCGTCGTCGACGCGTGGCAGCTTCCTGAAGAGCCACTCGTTCTCCGCGGTGGCGCGCTCGCCGAAGTAGGCCCTCATCAAGCTGACCCAGTACGCGTCGAAGTGGCCCCACCAGCCGGTCGGCGAGGTGTTCGCCTCGATGAAGTTGTCGAGGCCGCCGTAGTACTCGGTGTGCGGCATCGGCAGGTAGCCGGGCAGGATGTTGTAGAGCGTCGGGATGTCCGTCGAGCCCTGGATCGAGGCGTGGCCGCGGAGCGCGACGATCCCGCCGCCGGGACGGCCGATGTTCCCGAGCAGCTGCTGGATGATCGCGGCGGCGCGGATGTACTGGACGCCGACCGTGTGCTGGGTCCAGCCGACCGCGTAGCAGAACGCGGCCGTCTTCTCACGGCCGGAGCTATCGGCCAGAGCCCGGGCGACCTCGAGGAAGTCGTCGACGCTGCAGCCGCACGTCTCCGCGACGAGCTCGGGCGTGTAGCGGCGATAGTGCCGCTTCAGCAGCTGGAAGACGCAGCGCGGATGCTGAAGGGTCTCGTCCTCCTCGGGCGGCTCGCCGTGCTGGAGGCCTCCGCCGTGCCCGCCGTGGCCTGCCGCCTCGCCCTTGACCTTGAAGCCGGACTCACGCTGGCCGGCCGAGCCGTGGACCTCCATGCCCGCGTACTGCCAGGTGGTCGTGTCGTACTCGCCGGCCGTCGCGTCCCAGCCCGAGAAGAAGCCGTCGAGGTCCTCCGTGTCGACGAACGACTCGCTGATGATCACCGGAGCGTTCGTGTAGTGCTTGACGTACTCCTCGAAGTAGAGGTCGTGCTTGAGGATGTAGTTGACGATCCCGCCGAGGAAGGCGATGTCGCTGCCGGCGCGGATGCCGACCCACTTCGTCGCCATCGCGCTCGTCCGCGTGAAGCGCGGGTCGACGTGGATCACCTTCGCACCGCGCTCCCTGGCCTCGATCACCCACTGGAACCCGACCGGGTGGTTCTCGGCCATGTTCGAGCCCATGATCACGATGCAGTCCGAGTTCTGGAGATCCTGCTGGAAGTCAGTCGCGCCGCCTCGCCCGAACGAGGTGCCCAGACTGGGCACCGTGGAGCTGTGTCATATGCGCGCCTGGTTCTCGACCTGGACGATGCCGAGCGCGAAGCAGAGCTTCTTGATCAGGTAGTTCTCTTCGTTGTCGAGCGTGGCGCCGCCGAGATTGGCGATCGCCATGGTGCGGTTCGCGGGCGCGCCGTCGGGGGTCTGCTCCTCCCAGTTCGCCCCGCGCGTCTCGACGATTCGGTCGGCGATCATCTCCATCGCCTCGTCCAGGGAGAGCTCCTCCCAGTGCGTCCCGTACGGGCGCCGGTACTTGACCTTGTACTCGCGCAGCGGGCTCTGCACGTAGGAGCGCGAGGCTTGCCCCTTCGGGCAGAGGCGGCCGCGCGAGATCGGGCTCGCGGGGTCGCCCTCGATGTGCGTCACGTCGCCGTCCTTGACGTAGACGAGCTGGCCGCAGCCGACCGCGCAATAGGGGCAGATCGACTGAACGACGTGGTCGGCCTCGTCGATCCGCGCCTGTAGCCGGCGCGAGCGCTCGGACTGCGCGGCACGCCCGCGGCCGAGAGGGTCGCCGTCGCGGAGCTGACGCAGCAAGGGCCAGGAGAAGATCGCCTTGCGAAGCGCCATGTCTAGGTCTGAGTTGCCGCGCGGGAGGCGGTTTAAACGGCGGTTCGCCCGAGAGCCTCGAGCCCCATCTCCTCGAGCACCTCGCTCGTCTTCGCGAAGCGGATCTGGTCGTACTGCACAACCTGGACGCGGTTGCCCCATGGGTCGAGGAAGTCGAGGAAGCGCCCTTGGAGGATCTCGACACCTGCGGCCTCCAGCACGCGGCGCGTGCGCTCCTTGTCGTCTACCACGAGTCCGAAGTGGCGGGACGCGTCCGGCGGCTGGGCGCGGCCCTGCATGAGCGCGATGAACTGGTCGCCGAGCTCGATGAAGGCCGCGTTGCCGTGGCGCTCGACCTCTCGGAGCTCGAAGAGCCGGCCGTAGAACTCGATCGCGGCGTCGACATCGCCTACCTCCAGCGCGACGTGGTTGATGCCAATGGGGCGCGGCCGGCTCACGGCAGGATGAGGTGGCTGTCGCCGAACTCGTGCCAGAGGTACCCGTGCCGGAGCGCGGCGCGGTAGCTGCGCTCGAGGAGCTCGTCGCCTGCGGCGGCGCGCAGCAGCTGGAGGTGGGAGGCCTCCGGCTCGTGCCAGCCGGTGAGCAGGCCGTCGACGGCCCGCAGGCCCCGCTCCGTGGTGACGACGAGGTTCGTCCAGCCGGCTCCCGTTTGGACCGAGCCGTTCGGCTGGGCGACGGTCTCGAGCGCGCGCACGACCGTCGTTCCGACCGCGATCACGCGGCCGCCCCACCCGTGGACGGCCTCCACGACACGCGCCGTCTTCTCCGGGACGCGGTAGCGCTCGGGGTAGGGAGGCTCGTGCCGCTCGGGTGACGACACGCCCGTGTGGAGCGTGATCGGGGCGAGCAGCACACCGGCGGCCGTGAGCCTGGCCAGGAGCTCGGCGCTCAGAGGCCGGCCGGCGCTCGGCATCTCGGCGCTGCCGGGATCGACGGCGAACGGGGTCTGGTAGGCCTCGAGCGGCCATGAACGCTCGACGTATCGGTAGCGGATCGGATGGCCGTGGGCGTCCAGGTAGTACTCGAGCGGCACGGGCAGGTCGAGCTCGGCCAGCCAGAGCCGGCCGCTGCCGGCGTAGCGGCTCAGCAGCCGCGCGGTTGCTCTCGCCGGGAGCGCGAGCTCCTCGCCGGCGCTCGCGCCTCCGAAGGACGCCTCGCCGAGGCGGAGCTCGACGACCCAGCGGTGGGGCGAGTCGTCGGGCGAGGGTGTCGAGAGGTGGAGCTCGAGGGCCTGCCCGTCGTGCCGTCGCGCGGGAACGGCGGCCGGGAGCGTGGCCGAGGTGTTGACGACGACGAGGTCGCCGGGCTCGAGGAACGAGGGCAACTCGTCGAAGCGCGAGTGAACGACGAGGCCCGTGCCTCTGCTCGCGACGAGCAGCCGCACGCCGTCGCGCCTCAGGCCGCGCGCCTCCGGAGGCTCGTGAGCCTCGAGCCGCGGCGGAAGCTCGAACGCGGGAGCGCTCATAGCCGATCCTCTCGACTGACAATGTGTCGACCGGTCAGTGCAGACGGCAGCCGGGGCGAAGCCCGGACTGCCTGGAGACGCCGTCGCGAGCGACGGCTCACGCCGCCACCCCGACGAGCTCGGCGGTGCGGTAGCGGCCGCTCGGCAGCTCGCCTTCGAGCAGCGCCAGCAGCCCCGGAACGCTCGCCTCGGGGAGCGGCCGGTCGGAGATGTCCTCGCCCGGGAAGGCTTCCTGGTGGAGCTGGGTCCTCATGTCGCCGGGATCGACGGCGTAGACGCGCAGACCGGGGTGCTCCGCCGCGAGGATCGCGCTGACCTGGTCGAGGGCTGCCTTGGACGAGCCGTAGCCGCCCCAGCCCTCGTAGGGCTCGACTCCTGCATCCGAGGTGACGTTCAGGATCCGTGCGCCGCGCGCCAGTCGAGGCAGCGCAAGCTGCACAAGCGCGAGCGGCGCGACCACGTTGACCTCGTAGACGCGGCGCAGCTCCTCGAGCGGGTAGTCGCTCAGCGACGGCTGAGGGCTCGGCCCGAGCACGCTCGCGTTGTTGACGAGCGCGTCGATTGGCCCACCGGCGGCCTCGACGAGGGTGCGGCGATGAGCGGGATCGGTTACGTCGCCCGCGATCGCCGTGACGCGGGGCTCGTGCGCCCACGTCGCCGCGAGCGCGTCGGCGCCCCGCGCGTCGACCACGAGGTTCCAGCCGCGGCCGGCGAGGGCCTGCGAGACGGCGCGGCCGAGGCCTCGGGAAGCTCCGGTGACGATCGCGGTAGGCATGCCGTCACCGTACGACCGCCTCGGTCTGAGCCGCCAGCGGTAATTGGTCCTAGGACCTGTGCCGAGCCGCGTAGAGCGCCGCCTGGGTCCGGTCGGAGACGCCGAGCTTGGCGAGCACGTGGCTGACGTGGGTCTTGACTGTCTTCTCTGCGATTCCGAGCTCCAGCGCGATCCGCTTGTTCGCGAAGCCGCGTTCGATTAGGTCGAGCACCTCCTGCTCGCGGGGCGTTAGCCCGGGATCAGGCGTGCGCCGGTCCTCGCCGAGCGCGTCGACAAGCCGCGCCGCCACCGCGGGGTCGATCATCGCCTCGCCCGCCGCAGCGAGCCGAATCGAGCGCACCAGCTCGCGCGGCTGCACGTTCTTCAGCAGGTAGCCGGCCGCGCCCGCCCGCAGCGCAGGGAGCAGGCGCTCGTCCTCGAGAAAGCTCGTGAGCACGACGACACGGGCTTGCGCGGCCCGTGTCCGGATCTCGTGCATCGCCTCCACGCCGTCCAGGTTCGGCATCACGAGGTCCATCAGGACGACGTCCGGCCCGAGCCGCTCCGCCTCGCGCACGGCCTCGCGCCCGTCCGCGGCCTCGCCGACGACCTCGATCCCGTCCTGCAGGTCGAGGAACGCGCGCAGCCCCTCGCGCACGACGGCGTGGTCGTCGGCGATCAGCACGCGGATGGGCTCAGCCAGCTGGAACCTCGAGCCGCACCCTCGTCCCTTCGCCCGGTGCCGAGTCGATCGCGAGCCGCCCGCGGAGGCGGCGCGCCCGCTCCTCCATCGAAGTGAGTCCGAGGCGCCGCGAGCGCAGCTCGGCCGCGACGGGGTCGAAGCCGGCGCCGTCGTCGGCGACATCGAGCACGAGCCCGCCGTCCCGACGGTGCAGCTGCACCCGGACGTGCTCGGCGTTCGCATGCCTGATCGCGTTGGCCAGCGCCTCCTGGGCGATCCGCAGCACCTCGGCGTCGCGGCTCGGGTCGCCTGCCAGCTCGTCGTCGAGCTCGAGCGAGATCCCGGGCCGCCGCTGCGCGAGCAGGCCGACGTGCTTCCGCAGCGCGCCGCAGAGGCCGTCGCGCTCGACCTCGGGTGGGCGGAGCTCGAAGATCAGCGTGCGCAGCTCGTCCTGCGCCTCCTGCGCGAGCGCCTGCACGCGGGCGAGCTGCTCTCCCGCCTCGGACTCGGGCCCGGCCAGCGTCGCCGCGGCCTCGGCCGTCAGTACGAGGCTGAAGAGCTTCTGGCTGACGGCGTCGTGAAGCTCGAGGGCGAGCCGGTTCCGCTCGGAGAGGATCGAGAGCTCCCGGCTCTGCTCGTACAGCCGCGCGTTCGTGATCGCGATCGCCGCGTGGGCCGCCAGCAGCTCGATCAGCTCGCGGTCGGCGTCGGTGAACTCGTTCGCTCCCACCTTGTCGGTCAGGTAGAAGGCTCCGATCACGCCCTCGGGCGTACTGATCGGGACGCCGAGGAACGAGCGCATGTTCGGGTGGCCCCGAGGCCACCAGCCGCGGAAGCGCGGGTCTGCGTGGATGTCCGGCGTGCGGAACGACTCGGCTGTCTCCAGCATTGCGCCGAGCATCCCGTGCGTGCGCGGCAGCGGGCCGAGCCTGGCCACGAGCTCGTCGCTCATCCCGGCGGTGAGGAAGCGGCTGAAGCCGCCGTCGCCGTCCGGGGTGCCGAGCGCCGCGTAGCGCGCACCGGCGAGCTCGCGCGCGCTCTCGACGAGCCGCTGCAGCACCTCCTCGACCGAGCGCTCGGCCGCGACCGACAGCACCGCGTCGCTCACAGCGCGCAGGGTCGGGCTCAACCGGTCGCTCACGCAGCTGACGATACGCGGAAGCGCACGCCTTCCAGGCGCAGCCCTTCGTAGCGCTCCGGGAGGTGCGGCTCGCTGCGGAGCTCGCCGCCGTCCGGGTCGAGGCCCAGCAGCGTCCGCAGGGCAAGCAGCGGCGCCCCAGCGGCCCACGACTGCGGGGTGAGCGCGTCCGGGTAACGGACCGGCGCGTTCGCATCGTCGCGGGCGAAGCCGGCGAAAAGCTCGGGCAGCTGGTGCGAGAACGCCTCGGCCGAGTCGAGCACCGCGCAGGCGAGCCGGTTCGCTTGGTCCCGGAAGCCGTACCGGCGCATCCCCTCGGCGACGAGGACCGTGTCGTGCGGCCACACCGTGCCGTCGTGGTAGCGGAGCGGGTTGTAGCCGGCGTCCTCCGACGACATCGATCGCAGTCCCCAGCCGCTGAAGAGATCGTCTCGGAGGAGGCGCTCGACCATGCGCGCCGCCTTGTCGTCGTCGACGATCCCGCTCCAGAGGCACTGGCCCGGATTCGAGGTGACCGAGTCGACGCGCGCCTTGACCGTTCCGCTGAGGGCGAGCAGGAAGGTGCCGCGCTCCTCGTTCCAGAAGGCGTCGTTGAACCGCTCTTTCAGCTCCAGGGCCGCGGCTTCCACCCGGCCGGCGAGCGGCTCGTCGTCCCAGAGCTCGCGC
Organism: Actinomycetota bacterium; assembly: GCA_046726435.1. Taxonomy (GTDB): domain Bacteria; phylum Actinomycetota; class Thermoleophilia; order Gaiellales; family Gaiellaceae; genus AC-32. The sequence continues at coordinate 8,048 of JBKPAM010000034.1, read as the reverse complement.
GCCAGCCGCGCGATGCGCAGGCGCACGTCGTACGCGTAGCCCTGGAGCTCGCAGGTCGCGATCGGCGGCTCGGCGACGGTGCCGTCGGCGAACAGGATCCCGTCGTCCGAGTCCTTCCAGCAGAGGTTGGTGAGGCCCCCTTCGGAGCGGCTCTGGTACTCGAGGAAGCCGTCGCCGTCGAGATCGGCATCGCGGTCGTGCCATTCGAGCGCGCGCCGCGCGTTCGGCTCGAGCTCGCGCAGTAGGTCGCGGTCGCCCGTCCAGCGCTCGTACTCGTCGAGCAGGATCAGCCAGAGCAGCGTCGCGTTGTGGGTGCCGTAGTACGGCGTGTGCGGGATCTCGCCGAGCTGCGCGAGCTTGCCCCGCCGTAGCTCGTGCGCGATCTTCCCCGGCTCGGCGTCGCGCCAGTCGTCCCACTCCTCGGCCTGCAGCTTGGCCAGCTCTCGGAGCGTCCCCTCGGCGAGGCTCGGCGCGAAGGGCAGGGCCTCGTAGGCGGCGACGATGCTGTCGCGCCCGAAGACGGTCATGAACCACGGAATCCCGCCCGCCGGCATGGCGTGGTGGAGCTCCTCGTCCGGGCGGATCCGCAGGGCGGCGAGGTCGAGTAGGCACTGGCGGTAGGTGGCGCGAAGGGCCGCGTCGTCGCAATCGAGGCTCGGCGCGCGCTCGAACCAGTCGGGGAGCGACACTGGAAGCTCCGGACCGCTCTCCCCGAACGAGTCGCAGCGGAGCAGCGGCTCGGCTTCGTCGCGCCCTCCGCTCGCGGTCACGTCGACGCAGGTCTTCCACTCGCCGTGGGGCGGCAGCCGGAGCTCGAAGACGGCGCGGTCCTCGTGCACGGTGCAGCGCTCACTGAACCGGATCGTCGTCCCGCACCGGAAGCCGTCGAGCTCGTAGGAGAGGGTGACCGCGCGTTCGTCCTGCTCGACCGTCGCCTCGATGCGGCCTCGCGCGTCCGCCGGGGCTCCGCCCTGCTGGGCCTCCATCACGTCGGCGAAGTCACTGGCGAAGGTGAGCTCCAGCGTCAGCTCCTGCTCCTCCGGCACATGGCTGGTGACCACGAGGTCCTCGTGGACGCCGTCGGTGACGAACCGGTCGCGGCGCACCGAGTGGCGGGGCGCCCCGGGCCGGTGACGGCATGGACGCGTCCCGCGTTGTAGTCGATCGCGCGGGCGGTGATCCCCTGGAGCTGTTCACCGTCGACCCGCAGGCACCAGTGCGAGAGGTGCCTGACGTCGTCGTGGAAGTACCCCTCCGAGGTTTCCGGCCGCACGTCGCCGTTCAGCTCCGAGATGAAGAAGGTCGAGCCGTCGACCAGGATCAGGTCCTGGTAGCGCGTGAGGTCTCCGCTCATGTCCCCGCGTCAGCGTCGAGCGACGGCGTACGCTGCGGCGCCGGCCAACGCGCCGAATCCGGCGACCGTGGCGGCGCGCGTGACCCGCCGGCCGAGAGAGGGCACGGGCGGCCGGGCGACCAGCCGCTCCGGGCGGCTGCCGGCGCCGCCCGGCCCGTGCATGCGGGCGAGCTGGAGCACCTGGGCCGCGTGCAGTGCGCCGCGCCCGGTGTCGGCCTGCTCGATCTGGCTGCGGCACGAGAAGCCGTCCGCGACAATCAGCGTCTCCGTTGCCGCTTCGCGCACGTTCGGGAGCAGCACGCGCTCGCCGCACGCAACCGAGACGTCGTAGTGGCCGTGCTCGTAGCCCCAGCCGCCGGCCATCCCGCAGCAGCCGGCCTCGAGCTCCTCGACCTCGAGCCCCATTCGCTCGAGCAGGTCCTGCTCGGGCGCGACCCCGCCCGTCGCCTTGTGGTGGCAATGGCCGTGGAGGAGCGCCTTGCCCTCGAGCCGGGGCAGCTGCTTCGCCTCCGTGGCCATGAACTCGCAGAAGTGGAAGGCCTGCCTAGAGAGGCGCCCGGCATCCTCGTCGTTCGGCCAGAGGTTGACGAGCTCGTCCTTGAAGACGGCCACGCAGCTCGGCTCGATCCCGACCACCGGTACGCCTGCGCGGATCTCGTCGCGGAGCGTGTCGAGCACCTTGCGCAGGTACGACTCGGCGAGGTCGAGCATCCCGTAGTCGTAGAGCGGACGGCCGCAGCAGAGGTGGCCGCTCGGGACGGTGACGTTGAACCCTGCTTCCTCGAGCGCCTCCACCACAGCGACGCCCACCTCGGGCTCGAGGTGGTTCGTGAACGTGTCCGCCCAGAGGATCACGCGCTTGCCGCCGCCGTCCCGGGAGGGGCGCTGCGCGAACCATTCCTTCAGCGTCAACGAGGCGAAGGTCGGGATCCGCCGCTGCGGGTGGATGCCGGCCGCCAGCTTGAGCACGCGGTCGAACGGCGGCGTCTGCGTGAGGAAGTTCGTCACCCCCGGAAACTTCGTCGCGAGCCGCGAGGTCTGGTCGATCAGGCCGAACGCGTACGCGGCCCGCGGCCGCAAGCGACCCTCGTAGTGGCGTGACAGGAACTCGGCCTTCAGCGTCGGCATGTCCACGCTGACCGGGCAGTCGTTCGTGCAGCCCTTGCAGGAGAGGCAGAGGTCGAGCGCCTCCTCGACCTCCTTCGATCGCCACAGCTCGAGCTCGCCGCCGTTCAGCATCTCCCACAGCAGCCGCGCCCGGCCGCGCGTGGTGTGCTTCTCATCGCGCGTGACCATGTAGCTCGGGCACATCACCCCGCCGTCGGTGCGCCGGCAGTTGCCGATTCCGACGCAGCGTGTGGTCGCGTGGGCGAAGCTGCCGCCGTCGCGAGGGTAGGCGAAGTGCGTCTTCGGCTGCGGGGGCACATAGCCGGGGCCGAGCCGCAGATTGGACGTGATCGGGTACGGGTCGACGACCTTGCCCGGGTTCATCTTCCAGTCCGGGTCCCAGATCGACTTGAACTCGCGGAAGGCGCCGACCAGCTCGTCGCCGAACATCTTCGGCAGCAGCTCGGCCTTGGACTGGCCGTCGCCGTGCTCGCCGGAGATCGAGCCACCCATCGAGACCACGAGGTCGGCGGCCTCGTCGAGGAAGGCGCGCCACTTGCGGATCCCGGGCTCGCTGGTCAGGTCGAAGTTCCAGCGCGCGTGGACGCAGCCCTGGCCGTAGTGGCCGTAGAGCGCGCTCTCGTAGCCGAAGTCGCCTGCGAGCTTGCGCAGCTCGCGCAGGTACTCGCCGAGCCGCTCCGGCGGGACCGCGGAGTCCTCCCAACCCTCGTACGTGTCCGGCTTGCCGGGGATGAATGCGGTAGCGCCGAGCCCGGCCTCCCGCACCTTCCAGACGTGCTCCTCCTGCTCCGGGTCGTCATAGAGCTTCACGTCCTTCGGGCCGCCGCCGTCCTTCTGCAGCGCCTCGATCAGCTTCCGGCCCTTGTCGTCGGCCTCGTCCTTCCTCTCGCCGCCGAGCTCGACGAGCAGGAAGCCGTGCCCGTCCGGGAGCTCCGACAGGTTCTCGGCGTGGATCCCGACCATTGTCATGTCGCGGATCAGCACGTCGTCGACCCCCTCGAGGCCGGTCGGCTCGTGCTCCAGCACCCGCGGCACGTCGTCTGCGGCCTCGTACTCGTTCGCGTAGCCGAGCACGACCAGCGTGCGGTGCGGCGGGCTGTGGACGAGGTGCACCGTCGCCTCGAGGACGGTCACACATGTGCTCTCGGTGCCGGCGAGCGCGGCCGCGACGTCGAAGCCCTTCTCGGGCAGGAGGTCGTCGAGGTTGTAGCCGGAGACGCGCCTCGGGATGTCGGGGTAGCGGGCGCGGATCTCCTCGGCGTGGCGGTCGCGGAGCTCCGTCAGCCGCCGGTCGATCTCGTCGTCCCCGGACGTGCCCTCGCGCACCCGTAGCCGCCGGCCGTCGTAGAGCAGCGCGTCGAGCTCGGCGACGTTGTCGGAGGTCCGCGGCCCGGGGCCGGCGAACTGCGTCATCACCGAGCGGACGCCGCAGGAGTTGTTGCCGATCATCCCGCCGAGCGTGCAGTGCGTGTGCGTCGAGGGATCGGGCCCGTACGTGAGCTGGTACGCGCTCTCGGCCTGCCCGCGCAGGTGATCGAGGATCGTGCCGGGCTGAACGCGCGCCAGCCGGCGCTCCGGGTCGATCTCGAGCACCCGGTTCAGGTACTTCGAGAAGTCGATCATCACGGCGACGTTGCAGCACTGGCCCGCGAGGCTGGTGCCGCCGCCGCGCGAGAGCACGGGCGCCTCGTACTGGCGGCAGAGCCGGACCGTCTCGACGACGTCGTCCACCGAGCGCGGGATCACGACGCCGATCGGCAGCTGGCGGTAGTTCGAGCCGCCCGTCGCGTAGAGGGCGCGGTCGCCGTTCGAGAAGCGCACCTCGCCTTCGATCGCAGCTTCGAGCTCGTGGGCGAGCTCTTCGGCCTGAACGCTCATAGGGCGTACCGCTCGGCGTCCGCGTGCTTGAGCTCCAGCCCGTTCCCGGGCCGCGACCGATCGGGCCCCAGCGCGCCCTCGACGGGCTCGAGCACGCCGTCGAAAAGGAGCGGCTCGATGCGGGCGTGGTCGTGGAAGTACTCGATATGCCGAGCGCGCGGGACGGCGCAAAAGCCGTGCGCCGAGAGCTGCGGGGCACAGTGCGCGGAGAGGTCGAGCCCGTGCGCGGCGGCAAGACCCGCCGCCTGCAGCAGGCCCGTGTAGCCGCCGCAGCGCGTCACGTCTGCCTGGAGGCAGTCGACCGCACCGACGAGATTGCGGAAGTCCGCGGGCACGTACGCGTACTCGCCCGCGGCGATCTCGAGCCCGGCTGGGCCTTGCTCCCGCACCAACCGGAGCCCGTCGAGGTCGGCGGAGCTGACCGGCTCCTCGTACCAGCGCACACCCCAGTCGCGGCGGAGCCGTTCCGCCCAGCCGAGCGCCTGCTTCGCGCCGAAGGCTCCGTTGGAGTCGACATAGAGCTCGACGAGGTCGTTGATCGCCTCGCACGCCGCGTCCAGGCGCTCCGCGTCCCGCTCGGGCTCACGGGAGATCTTGATCTTCACGCGCGGAATCCCCTCGGCGACCCAGCCGGCGACCTGCTCGCGGAGCCGGTCGAGCGAGTACGAGCAGAACCCACCCGAGCCGTAGATCGGCACCGCGTCGTGCACCCGCGGCAGGACGTCGACCAGCGGTAGCCCGAGCAGGCGCGCCTTCAGGTCCCAGAGCGCCGTGTCCACCGCAGCCAGCGCGCAGAAGCCGATCCCGGGGCGGCCCGCGTTGCGCAGCGCCGCGGCCAGCTTCGCCCACGTCGCGGCCGGCGAGAGCGCATCGGCACCTTCGACCCCGTCCGTCAACTTCTCCTCGATCAGCTTCCCGGCCGCGGCGGGCGCGTACGTGTAGCCGAGGCCGGTCTCGCCTCTCGCGTGCGCCTCCACCACGACGACGGTGGTCGAGTCCCACTCGGCGGTGCCGTCGGACTCCGGCTCGTCGGTGGGGATCTCGTAGGCCGAGACTTCCAGCCGCTCGACCGCGACCCGTGTTTCAGCCGCGACCGCCACTTATTTCCGCCCGGCCAGCGACTCCTTGAACTCGGCGAGCTTCCCCCGGAGCGACTTCTCCATCACGCCCACCCGCTCGGGGTCGCCCTTGACCATCGCCTTCGCCATCTTCTCCGCCTGCTCGACGGTGATGTGCGGCGGCAGCGGCGGCACCTCGGGATCGACCTTCACTTCGAGCACGCACGGCCTGCCTGCCGCGAACGCACGCTCCCAGGCCGAGCCCACCTCGTCGCCGTCATCGCAGTAGATGCCCTCGAAGCCGAGCAGCTTCGCGTAGCGCGCGTACGGGACGTCCGGGATCCACTGCGTCCCCGGGAACTTCGGGTCGCCCGAGAGCACGCGCTGCTCCCACGTCACCTGGTTGAGGTCCTGGTTGTTGAAGACGCAGAAGACGAGCCCGCCGCCGCGCAGCCGGTCCTCGTAGCGCTTGACGGTGATCAGCTCGTTCATCCCGTTCATCTGGAAGGCGCCGTCGCCCACGAAGGCGACCACCGGCCGCTCCGGGTACGCGAGCTTCGCCGCGATCGCGTACGGCACACCCGGCCCCATCGTCGCGAGCGTGCCCGAGAGTGAGGCGAGGTTGTCTTTCTTCAGCCGCAGCTGGCGGGCCCACCAGTTCGTCGACGAGCCGGAGTCGGCGCACAGGATGGCGTCGTCCGGCAGCCGCTCGGAGAGCTCGTGCACCACGCGCTGCGGGTTCATCGGGTCGGCGTCCTGCATGGCGCGGTCCTCGACCACGCGCCACCACTCCGCGACCTCGTTCTCGATCTGCTCGCGCCACGAACGGTCCTCCTTGCGCTGGAGCTTCGGCAGCAGCGCTCGCAGCGTCTCCTTCGCGTCGCCGACGAGCGGTGCCTCGATCGGGTAGCGGATGCCGACGCGGCTCGCGTCGATGTCGATCTCGACCCCGCGGGCTCGCCCTTCCACCGGCAGGAACTCCGCGTACGGGAAGCTGGTGCCGACCATCAGCAGCGTGTCGCAGCCCTTCATCAGCTCGTAGCTCGCCGTCGACCCCAGCAGGCCGATCGGCCCGGTGACGAAGGGCAGGTCGTCGGGGAGCACGGCGCGGCCGAGCAGCGCCTTGGCCACCCCTGCGCCGAGCAGCTCGGCGGTCTCGACGACCTCGTCGGCGGCGCCCTTCGCGCCCTGGCCGACGAGCATGGCAACCTTCGAGCCCTCGTTCAGGACTGCGGCCGCGCGCTCTAGCTCCCGCTCATGCGGAACGATCCGCGGCCGCGCGTAGCCGACGCTCGAGTAGACCGCGCCGTGCTCGCGGGGCGGAGACTCGACCGCCTTCTCCTCCTGGACGTCGTTGGGGACGATCAGCGTGCTCACGCCTCGCCGGTCGAGCGCGATCCGGACCGCGCGGTCGACCAGGTGGCGCGCCTGCGCCGGCTCCATGCAGACCTGCACGAACTCGGAGACGTCCTTGAAGAGCACCTGCAGGTCGACCTCCTGCTGGTACTCGGCACCGAGCGACATCCGCTTCTGCTGGCCGACGATCGCGACGACCGGCGCGTGGTCGAGCTTCGCGTCGTACAGCCCGTTCAGGAGGTGGATCGCACCTGGGCCCGAGGTGGCCATGCAGACACCGACCTCGTCCGTGAACTTCGCGTGGCCGCAGGCCATGAAGGCGGCCATCTCCTCGTGCCGCGTCTGGATGAACTCGGGGTCGCCGTCGGCGCGGTCGAGTGCTCCTAGAAAGCCGTGGATCCCGTCACCGGGGTAGCCGTAGATGCGGTGGACGCCCCACTCGCGCAGGCGCTTGAGGATGAAGTCGGCAACCAACTCGGCCATGACGCTCCTTCGCTCGGTTCCGGGGAGCGTGTTCCCAGCTAGCCCGGTCGAAACACCTTGGATGACTGAGCCCCACGATCTCGCAGCTCCGGATGCGCGATCTGGCGGCGTCTGGGCCGCTCCCGCGCCGGTCAACGGCCCGCGAGCGGGCCGCCGCCCGACGCGTCCGCTTCACGCCGTCGAGTCCTCACCGATGCCGTCCCGGCATCGGCAAGGCCTCGCCGCCGCGCCCCAGAGCGGCCAGCTCACGCCCCGAAGCCGCGATCTCGCGGCCTCAGCCATCTCAGCGCTCATACGTGACCTCGCCCGCCTCGATCAGGCGGCGCTCGCCGTCGAGCTCCACCTCGAGCGCTCCCGTTCGGGAGATCCCGATCGCGGTCCCCGAGGCCCCGTCGACCGAGACCCGCCGGCCCCGCAGGAAGTCGCGCGCGCCGAGCTCGTGGAAGACGGCGTCGAGCCCACCCTCCAGCCAGGCCCCGTAGAACCGGTCGAGCCGCTCCAGTAGCTCGGCGAGCAGCGCCGCCCGGTCGTGTTCGCGGCCGTCGATCGTGCGCAGGGAGGCGACCGGTTGCGGCGTGTCCTGTGGCAGCTCGTCCCGAGCCTGGTTGACGTTGATGCCGATCCCCAGCACCACGGCGCCGTCGCGGGCCTCGGCCAGCACGCCGGCCACCTTGCGGCGGTTGATGATGACGTCGTTCGGCCACTTGATCTGGGACGAGCGCCAGAACTCGAGCTCCTCCTCCACCGCCTCCGCGGCCGCGAGCCCCCCCAGCAGGGACAGCTGGGCGATC
>JBKPAM010000033.1:0-19903 GCA_046726435.1 Actinomycetota bacterium | reverse complement strand
TCATCGACCCCCGCGTGGGGGCGAGCGGCGAGGGGAGCGCGAGCCTCGTACCCGGTCCCACCCGCGGCGGCCGTCGCCGCCGAGTCCGAGCTCCGGCTACGGAGTCCGCGACCTAGGTCTCAACCACTCCGCCCAGGCCTGTTCGTAGTACGAGCGCGGGCGCGCGCCGACGACCGTCTCCCTCGGCTCGCCGCCCTCGAACAGGATCACCGTTGGGATCGAGAGCACCTCGTAGCGCGAGGCCGTCTGGACGTGCTCGTCGATGTCGAGCTTCGCAAACCTCGCGTGCTCGCCGTGCTCCTCCTCGAGCTGGCGAAGGATAGGCTCGATTGCGAGGCAGGGGCCGCACCACGGCGCCCAGAAGTCGACTACGACTGGCTGCTCGGCCTGCAGGACTTCTTGCTCGAAGGTGGCATCGGTGAGCTCGAGCACCGTGGCGATCGATGCTACAGGCGCCCCGTAAGCGCGCGGAGGCGGAGCGCGGGCACCTTCCAGAACCCCTCGGCCACGATCCCGCGGCTCATCTTCGAACCGCCCTCCTCGCGGTCGGCGAAGACGATCGGGATCTCGGTGACGCGAAAGCCCGCCCGCAGCGCCCGGTAGGTGGTCTCGATCTGGAACGCGTAGCCGCGGGACGAGATCGCGTCGAGGTCGAGCGTCTCCAGCACCTCCCGCCGGTAGCACTTGAACCCACCCGTGAGGTCGTGCACCGGGACCCCGAGCACCCAGCGCGCGTAGAGCGAGCCGCCCTCGGAGACGAAGCGCCGCACCCGGCCCCAGTTCACGATCGACCCGCCGTCCACGTAGCGCGAGCCGAGCACCAGGTCGGCCTCGTCCGCCGCCCGGATCAACCTCGGCACGTCCGCGGGATCGTGCGAGAAGTCGGCGTCCATCTCGAGCACGAGCTCGACGTCCGGGTCGGCGAGAGCGGCCCGGAACCCGGCGAGGTAGGCAGGGCCGAGACCCTCCTTGCGGTCGCGGTGGAGAACCTGGACTTGCTCGAGCTCGGTGGACAGGCGGTCGGCCAGCTCGCCGGTTCCGTCGGGGGAGTTGTCGTCGATCACGAGCACGGAGACGCCCTTGTCGGCGAGCGCGTGGAGCATCCGCTCGAGGTTCTCGCGCTCGTTGTAGGTCGGCAGGCAGACGACAGCCCTCACGTCCATATGATCGCTGTCGTGGCGAAGACGCTTCCCCGCAACACGGACGTGGCCGAGCAGCTCGAGCTCCTCTCCGACCTGCTCGAGATCGAGGGAGAGGCCGCGTTCCGCGTTCTCGCGTACCGCCGTGCGGCTGCCCGCGTGCGCGAGACGGGTACGCCGGTCGCGCAGCTCGCGCTCGACGGCGAGGCGAAGAAGCTCCCCGGAATCGGCGCGACGATCGAGGAGAAGATCGTCCAGATCGTCGACACCGGCGAGATCGAGGCGCTGGCGCGGCGGCGCAAGACGATCCCGCCGGAGGTGGTCGAGTTCCTGCGGATCCCGGGGCTGGGGCCGAAGACGGTGCGCAAGATCTGGCAGGAGCTCGGCGTGACCACGCTCGCGGAGCTCAAGGACGCGGCGCGGGCCCAGCGCCTGCGGACGCTGCCCGGGCTCGGCGCCAAGACGGAGGAGAACGTGCTCAAGGCGGCGGGGCGGAAGCAGAAGGTGAGCGAGCCTTCGCGCACGCTGCTCGGTCGGGCGCTGCCCGCGCTCCTGGCGGTCGTCGAGGTGCTGCGCGAGCACCCCGCGGCGCACCGGGTGTGCGAAGGCGGGAGTGCGCGCCGCCGCAAGGAGACGGTGCGCGACCTCGACATCATCGCGACCGCAAGCGACCCGAAGGCGCTGACGGAGTACTTCACGCAGCTCCCATGGGTCTCCGAGGTGGCCGCGAAGGGCCCGACGAAGGCGACCGTGGTCTCGCACGAGGGCTTCCGCTTCGACCTCCGCGTCGTCCCGCCCGAGAGCTACGGCAACCTGCTGCAGCACTTCACGGGCTCGAAGGAGCACAACCTCGCGCTGCGGGAGGACGCGGTGCGGCGGGGCTTCTCGGTCTCGGAGTACGGGGTCACGGAGGTCGAGAGCGGCGAGGTCTTCACCGCGGAGAGCGAGAAGGGGGTCTACGAGCGGCTCGGCTACGCCTTCATCCCGCCGGAGCTGCGGGAGAACGCGGGCGAGCTGGAGGCGGCGCGGCGTGGCGAGCTGCCGCAGCTCGTCGAGCCCGGCCAGCTGCGGGGCGACCTGCACACGCACTCGCACTGGTCGGCCGACGGCAAGAACACGCTCGAGGAGATGGTCGCGGCGGCCCGCGAGCGGGGCTACGCGTACTACGCGATCACCGACCACTCGCACTACCTGCGCGAGGGGCGGATGGAGGCTCAGTCGGCGGAGATCGACGCACTGGCCGAGCGGGTCGCCCCGCTGAAGCTGCTGAAGGGCGTCGAGGTCAACATCAAGGCGGACGGCACGCTCGACGTGCCGGACGAGGCGCTGGCCGGGCGCGACTGGGTGGTCGCGTCGATCCACACCGCCTTCGATCGCTCGCCGACCGAGCGGGTGCTGGCGGCGATGGAGAACCCGCACGTGCACGTGATCGGCCACCTCACGGGGCGGAAGATCACTCGACGCGAGCCGATGGAGATCGATCTGGAGCGCGTCCTGGCGAAGGCATCGGAGACCGGGACGTTCCTGGAGATCAACTCGCAGCCGGACCGACTCGACCTGCGCGACGTGAACGCGCGGCTGGCCGGCGAGGCCGGCGTGCCGATCGTGGTCTCGAGCGACGCCCACGAGGTGCGCGCGCTCGACTACGTCGACTTCGGCGTGGCCCAGGCTCGGCGGGCGTGGCTGGAGGCGGAGCAGATCGCGAACACGCGCACGTGGGCGCAGCTGAAGAAGCTGATGAAAAAGTGAGCCGGCGGTTTGTCGCGGAGCAAGAGCGCGGCTGGTGGAAGCTCCCCATCGAAGACTCTCAACAGAGGTTCGATCACTGACGGGTCTGGAGGCGGCAACCGAGCTCCGGGCGGTGATCTTCGATCTCTGGAACACGCTCGCGGAGTGGCCCGACGCGGTCTGGTTGGAAGCGCGCCCACAGGTCGCCGCGCGTCTCGGCTTGACGCCGGAGGCGTTCGAGTCCCGCTGGTTCGGCGACCTGGCTGAACTGCGCGAGACGGGCTCGACCGCCGAGGCGTTGGCGCGGCTCGACGCTTCGCCCGGAGCCGTCGAGGAGATCGTCGCGATGCGGAGGTCGATCACCCGCCAGGGGCTCGCTCCGGTGGTGGGCGCATTGGAGACGATCTCGGAGCTGCGGGAGCGTGGGTTTCGAATCGGCCTGATCACGGTTTGCAGCGACGACGTTCCTTTGCTGTGGCCGGAGACCCCGTTCCATGGGCTGTTCGACGCCGAGGTGTTCTCGTGCTCGGTCGGACTGCGGAAGCCGGATCCGCGGATCTACGAGCTGGCGTGTGAGCAGCTGGGAGTGGAGCCGCGCGAGGCGGTGTTCGTCGGCGACGGGGCGAATGACGAGTTGGCGGGCGCCGAGCGGGTCGGGCTGACGGCTGTCCTGCTCGAGCCGCCGATCGAGGAGCGGTCGTGGGACGGCCTTCGCATCCGGTCGCTACCGGAGCTGCTCCCGTTGGTAGGTGATCCGGCCGAAACGGCCATGCCCTAGGGACAGTCCCTAGGGCCTGACCTTAAGGCCCGCGAAGTCGCGGATTTGCAGGCAGTTTCCAGGCTGGACAGGTCCGAACCGGCCGTGGCTCAGGGACTGTCCCTCAGACCTGTCCCAAAGAGACGAGGGCGGCGTCGTGCAGGGCCACTCGGTAGCGCCAGAGGGCGCGGCCCGTCTCGAGCATCACCGCTCGCAGCGGGCCGCCGAGCTCGGCGGTCGTTCCCCAGCGGGCCGCGGCGATCTCGTGGGTGTCGATCGGCCGCAACTCCCCCATGCCGGTACACGCTGCGAAGACGAGCGTCCGCCACTCGATCACACCGGTGCCGCTGCGGAACGTCGCGTCGGAGCTGACGAGGAAACGCTCGAGCTCGATCTCGACGCCGAGCTCCTCCAGCGCCTCGCGGCGCACGCCGGCCTCGAACTCCTCGCCGGGCCGCACGCCTCCGCCGGGCGGCCGCCAGATCGCAGGCGGGTACGACGGCTTCTGGATCAGCGCGAGCCGGCCCGCCGGATCGAAGACGAAGAAGGTCACGTCGTGCCGCCGACCCGGTGAGCCGCCGGCAAGGGCGTACTCCTCGGCGCTGACCTCACCGTCCCAGCGCAGCGGCTGCGGCTCGCCGTAGCGCTCCCGCAGCGGTGCGAGGACTGCGTCGGTGAGGTGCATCCGCCGATGGTACGGTCGCGCATGCCGCTCGACGCGCTGGCCCTCGCGCTCGGAGCCGCGGGGTTGCACGCGCTCTGGAACCTCCTGCTCGCGCGGGAAGAGGACACCGAGGCGGCGACGGCGGTCGCTCTGCTCGCGCTCGTGACAGTGCTCGTCCTGCCTGCTGCCCTGACCTGGCGCGTCGAGGGAGCCGCCGTCCCGTTCATCCTGGCCTCAGCGGCCCTCGAGCTGGCGTACGTCGCTCTGCTCGCCGCGGCGTACCGGCGGTACGAGCTCAGCCTCGTCTACCCGGTCGCCCGCGGGCTCGCCCCCGTGCTGGCGCTGCTCATCGTCGTCGCGGCAGGCGGTGCGCGGCCGCCGACCCTCGGCGTGGTCGGCGTGCTTGCCGTCGCGCTCGGCGTGCTGCTCGTCCGCGGGGCGCGGGGAAGCTTCGCAGGGTTCGCGCTCGGCGCGGTGATCGCGGCTGTGATCGCGGGCTACACCGTCGTCGACCGCTACGGGATCCGTCACGCGGCGGCGGGGCCGTACCTCCTGCTCGTGATGCTCGGCCCCGCGCTCGTCTACCCCGCCCTCGTGGGACGGCGTCGCGTGCGCGCCGCCGTCGACCCGGTGACGCTCACGATCGGCGCAGCCTCCGCGTCCGCGTACCTCCTCGTCCTGCTCGCCCTCCGTCTCGCGAGCGCACCCGCGGTCGCGGCAGTGCGCGAGTCGAGCGTCGTGATCGCAACCGCGGCTGCCGCCGTCTTCCTGCACGAGCGCGTCGGGCCCACCCGGCTGGCCGGCGCCGTCCTCGTCGCCGGCGGCGTCGCGCTGCTCGCGCTCTCATAGGCTGCGGAGGAGCTCCAGGAGCTCGGCCGGAGATGCGAGCACGACGTCCGCGGCCTCGCGCAGGCCGGGCGGTGCCTCGGCCGACGCGACTGCCACCCGCACGCCGACCTCCAGCCGGTCCATCCCGCGAAAGGCGTCGAGGTCGGTCGTGTCGTCGCCCGCGTACAAGGCACGCCGCAAGCCACGCTCGGCGAGCAGCGCCCGCACCGCGGTCCCCTTGTCGGCAGCGACTGGAGGCCGCAGCTCGAGTACCTTGCGACCCCAACGCGCCTCGAGGCCTACGGTCACAGCCCGCGAAGCGACCGCCGAGAGCGAATGCCTTGCCTGCTCCTGGTCCTCCGCCTCGCGCCAGTGGAACGCAACCGTCAGGCCCTTGTCCTCGAGCCACGGCCACGGCTCCGCCGCAAACGACCGCAGCACCTCTCGCCAACCCTCGGCCTCGGGAGCGAGCTCGAGCCCGTGCACGCCGACGTAGACGACGCCCTCCACCCCCACGAGGCGCGCGGCCTCCTCTCCGCTACGCCCGCTCACACAGGCGACCAGCGCGTAGCGGGAGACGAGCCGCCGAATCTCCACCCGGGTCTCTTCCGGAACCGCCGCCAGCTCCGGCCGCGCCACGATCGGAGCGAGGGTGCCGTCGACGTCGAGAAGGATTGCGGCCCGTCCCGGCTCCGAGCGCAGGCGCGCCAGCCCGTCGTTCACCCTGCGCAGAATACGGCCGTGCGGCTCGTCCTCATCGGCCTTCTCGCCGGCTTCTTCAGCGCCTTGTTCGGCGTCGGAGGCGGAATCATCGTCGTCCCGCTCCTGATCCTGCTCGCCCACTACGCCGAGCGGCCCGCGATGGCGACCTCGCTGGCGGCGATCGGCCTGATCGCGCTCGTTGGTGCCGTCACGTACGCGTTCCACGGCGAACTGAAGGTCGGAGCGGCCGCGGTCGTCGGGCTCCCGGCGGCCGTTGGCGCCGTGGCCGGCACGTGGCTTCAGCAGCGGCTCGAGAACCGAACGCTGTCGCTGGCCTTCGCGGCGCTCCTGGCAGGCATCGCCGTCTGGCTGCTCGTCTGATGTGGGCACTGCTCGCGGCGGGCGCGCTGGGACTGGTCGCCGGTGCGCTGGCGGGCCTCTTCGGCGTCGGCGGCGGGATCCTGTTCGTCCCGACCCTGACTCTCGTCCTCGGGCTCACGCAGATCCACGCGGAGGCGAGCTCGCTGCTCGCGATCCTGCCCACGGCCGCGGCGGGCGCGTGGCGGCAGCGCCGCTACGGCAACATCCGCACGCGCGCCGCGCTCGTCCTCGGAATCGCCGCGGTTGCGGGCGTCGAGGCGGGCGTCCAGCTCGCGGAGGCGCTTCCCGAACACGCGTTACGCCGGCTGTTCGCCGTGCTGATGCTCGCGGTCGCGGCGCAACTCGCCTGGCGGGCGCTGCGCAGGCCGCCCTATCCTTCGTCTCGTGGGGGCTGACGAAGAGCTCTGGATCCCAATGGCGGACGAGCCGATCGGGTCGTTCGTCGCGGAGATCCAGGCGGAGCACCCCGAGATCGGGCAGCTGGTCGACTCCCCCCGCAAGCTGCTCGCCTTCCGCACCTTTGCGTACATCCGCGTCGGGATCCTGCTGGGTCGCCTGCTCGTCGAGAAGGACCTGACGCCGGCCAAGGGAGCGAACTGGGCCGAGCAGCTCATGCGCAACCCGGAGCACCGCGAACAGGTCGTCGAGGAGGTGCGCGCGGTCGCGAAGGAGATCGCCGCCGACCCTGCCTACGCCCGGGATCCGGTCGGCCCGAGCGACGAGGAACGCGACCGCTTCGCCGAGTTCGCGAAGCGCCGCCTGTCAGCCGACACCTGACCCGGCCCTACAACCGTCGCCGTCTTTGCCGATAATGCGATGACGGTGGGGAAGCGTCTCACGACTCTCGTGGCACTCGCCGGTCTCGTCGTCCTGCTTACAGGGACCGGCGGCGCAGGCGGCGCGAGCTCGTCCGCGACCGCGTCGGCGCGGGCGTACGCGGTCAGCGTCGTCGTGCCCGGCCAGGCGGGCGGCGGCGCGGCGTCGATCTCCGCACCGCCGGACCACGCCGCCTTCGGCTCCGGCTTCGCCTACCCGGCGGACGGCTCGCTCGTCACGACCGGGTCGCTGACGTCCTCTGCGTCGGGCGACGCCGGCAGCTCGGCGGCCGCGTCCGCAAGCAGCCAGGTCCAGTCGCTCAGCGTCTTCAAGGGCGAGATCACCGCCTCGCTTGTCAAGGGCGCGGCGCGAGGGTCGACCAGCGGCCTCAACGCGCGCGGCGACTTCAACGGTGCCGCCGTGTCCTCTCTCACCGTGCTGGGCTCGGCGGCCTCGGTCGCCCCGAATGCGCGGACCGCGCTCGGCGACTGGGGCTACCTCGTCACGCTCGAGGAGGGCACCGACACGAGTGTCGCCTCGGGAGGCGCGCAGGGCTACCACGGCTTCGTCACCGCGCTGTCGATCCACCTGACGGCGCCGCACAACGCGTTCCCCGCGGGCACGGAGATCCGGATCGGCTACTCGGAGGTAAGCGTGCAGGCGAGCGTCGCGCCGCCGCCGAAGCCGGTCGAGCCCACGCCCAGGAAGAAGACGAAGTCCCAGGCCAAGAAGCCCGCCAAGAAGACGAAGGCACCCGAGCCGAGGAAGGGCGGGCGCACACCGGGCCCGCTGCTCCCCGTCCCGTCGGGCCTGCAGCCGGCGCTGACCGCGGGCCGCTACGTCTTCCCGGTCTACGGCCCCTCGTCGTTCGGCGACAGCTTCGGTGCCTTCCGCGGCGACGTCGCCGGCAACTGGCACCACGGTGATGACATCTTCGCCCCGCTCGGGGCGCCGATCCTCGCCTGCGCGGACGGAACCGTCTTCTCGGTCGGCTGGAACGACATCGGCGGCAACCGCCTCTGGCTTCGCGACACGCAGGGCAACCAGTTCTACTACGCGCACCTCTCGGCCTTCACGCCCCTGGCGCGGAACGGCCAGACGGTGAAGGCCGGCGACGTGCTCGGCTTCGTGGGCAACACCGGCGACGCCCAGGGCACGCCGACGCACCTGCACTTCGAAGTGCACCCGGCCTCGCTGGTCTTCATGGGCTACGACGGCGCGGTCAACCCGACGCCCTACCTCGAGGGCTGGCAGCACCTCCAGGACGTGAGCTTCAGCAACGTGGCGAGCTGGCTGGCGCAGACCGGCATCTCGGACCCGGCGCCCAAGCCTGCCGCGATCCTGCTTCAGGTCTCGGACATCTCCGAGGCCAGCGGTCTCGACCCCGGTTCACTCGAGCGCGCGATGGCAGTCCATGCCGGCCGCTCGACCGAGGGCCGACTCATCACCTCCCTCGGGTTGCGCCCGAAGGCGCCCAGGCCCTAGCTCGAGTTACCGCTACCAGGCCCGCCGTAGCCGAACTCCTCGTCCTCACCGAAGATCCTGTCCTTCAGCCAGCGCCGCGTGTCCGGGCCGGTGATCGGATTGAAGAGGATCCCGAGCACGATCCCGAGCAGCAGCAGCGACCCGTTTCGTCCCGAGTGGCGCTCCTGGCGCTGTACGCGGTCGGCCGCGTTGCGGAGGTCCTGGACCGCCGAGCGGAGCTGGTCCTGGATGTCCTTGTCGCTCGCCACGCGCGTGGCCACGCCGGTGACGCCCCGGTTGCCGACCAGCTGGTCGTAGACGTCCCGCGCGGTGGAGTACGCGCTGCGGAGGCTGTCCCGCAGCTCCTCGTCCTGGATCGCGCGCTGTGCTCGCTGAACGTAGGGCTTCACGTCGGAAACCTTGTCCTTCGCCCTGTCTGTCGCCTTGGCCATCAGGCCGTCCTTTCAGTCGCTTACTGGCTGAATTCTCTACCCTCTGCGCTCGCCGCGCTAAACAGATACTGCCGCCTGTCGATCGGAGGGTGGTGCAGCACGCGGCCGCGACCTGCCGGCTGAGCCGAACGCGACCACGAACACGTCCTCGATCGAATCCACGAGGATGAACTCCACCTCCTTGCGCGTCTCGGGCGGCAGCTCTTCGAGATCCGGCTCGTTGTCGCGCGGGACCACGATCCGCTTCAGGCCGTGGCGCTGCGCCGCGAGCGCCTTCTCGCGGAGCCCGCCGATCGGCAGCACCTGGCCGGTGAGCGTGATCTCGCCGGTCATGCCGACGTCCTCGGCCACGGGCTCGCCGCGCACGAGCGAGGCGATCGCCGTCGCGATCGTGATCCCCGCCGAGGGCCCGTCCTTCGGGACAGCGCCCGCCGGCACGTGGATGTGGACGTCGTGCTCGGCGAACCAGTTCTCCGGCAGGCCGAGCTCCTCCGCATGCGAGCGGATCCACGAGAGCGCCGCCTGCGCGGACTCGCGCATCACCTCGCCGAGCTGGCCGGTGATTGTCAGCCGGCCCCGGCCCGGGTAGGCGGTCGCCTCGATGAAGAGGACGTCGCCGCCGACCGGGGTGTAGGCCAGGCCGGTCGCGACGCCCGGGTCGGCCGTTCGCTTGCGCGGGTCCGCCGGGAATCGCCGCGGGCCGAGCCAGGCACGCGCCTTGCGGGTGTCGATCGAGATCTTCTCCGTCCGGCCCTCCGCGATCTCGCGGGCCGTCTTGCGGAAGAGGTCCGCGATTCGCCGCTCCAGGTTGCGGACCCCGGCCTCGCGCGTGTACTCGCGGATCACGACGCGCAGCGTGTTATCGCTGATCCTCACCTGCTTCTTGGTCAGGCCGTGCGCGTCCAGCTGCTTGGTCACGAGGTACTTGCGCGCGATCCCGAGCTTCTCGTCCTCGGTGTAGCCCGAGAGCTGGATCACGTCCATCCGGTCGAGGAGCGGGCCCGGGATCGTCTCGAGCTGGTTCGCAGTGCAGATGAACAACACCTTGGAGAGGTCGAACGGCAGGTCGAGGTAGTGGTCGCGGAAGTGGGAGTTCTGCTCGGGGTCCAGCACCTCGAGCATCGCGCTGGCGGGGTCGCCGCGGAAGTCGGCGCCCATCTTGTCGATCTCGTCGATCAGCAGGACGGGGTTCTTCGACTCGGCGTCGCGGAGCGAGCGGATGATCGTCCCGGGCATCGCGCCGATGTAGGTACGCCGGTGCCCGCGGATCTCGGCCTCGTCCCGGACACCGCCCACCGAGAGCCGTACGAACTTGCGCCCGGACGTGCGTGCGATCGACTGCCCCAGCGAGGTCTTGCCGACCCCGGGGGGCCCGACGAAGCAGAGGATCGGGCCCGAGAGGTCGTTCTTCAGCTTCGAGACGGCGAGGTACTCGAGAATCCGTTCCTTCACCTTCTCGAGGTCGTAGTGGTCCTCGTCGAGGATCTTTCGAGCGCGATCGAGATCGAGGTTGTCCTCGGTGGTCTCGGTCCACGGCAGCGAGAGGATCCAGTCGACGTAGGTGCGGATGACGCCGTACTCGGCCGCCGCGGGCGGCAGCTTCTCGAGCCGTGCCACCTCGCGGTCGACGGCCTTTCGGATCTCCTCGGGCAAGTTCTTCTCGGCGATCTGCTGGCGTAGCTCGTTGATCTCCGCCTGCTGCTCGTCGCCCTCGCCGAGCTCCTGTTGGATCGCCTTCAGCTGCTCGCGGAGGAAGAACTCCCGCTGGCCCTTTTCCAGCTCGGACTGGACCTGCGTTTGGATCTTCGTGCCGAGCTCGACGACCTCCAGCTCGCGGCCGAGGATCCTGAGCACGTCGCGTAGGCGGCCGGCGACGTCGCGCTGCTCGAGCAGTGCCTGCTTCTCCGCGGTCTTGAGGCGCAGAGTCGACGCGACGAGGTGCGAGAGCGCGCCGGGGTCGTCGATGTTCGCGGCCGCGAGCTCGAGCTCCGAGGGCAGATACGGCACGAGCGAGATCAGCCGCCCGAACTCGGTCTGCACCGAGCGCGTCAGAGCCTCGAGCTCCGGCGTCTCCTCGACCTCGTCCGGCACGACGCTGAACTCACCGACGAGGTAGGGCTCGTCTTGCGCCCGGCTCTCGAGGTGGATCCGGCTCAGGCCCTGGACGAGGATTCGCAGCGTCCCGTCGGGAACGCGGATCATCTTGTGCACCATCGCGGCGGTGCCGGTCTCGTAGAGGTCGTCCCAGCCGGGCTGCTCGACCTCCGCGCTCTCGACCGTGACCAGGGCCAGCATCCGGTCGCCCTCGAGCACGTCGTCGACGAGGCGGATCGATCGCTCCTGGCCGATCGCCAGCGGCGAGACGGACTGCGGGAAGATCACCGTCTCCTTGAGCGGCAGCACCGGCAGCGTCGAGGGGATCTCGACGTCGGTGGGCTCGAGCGCCTCGTCGAAGGCGAGCTCGGTCACTCCCGGTCGTTCTCCCCGACGGCGTGTCGACCGGTCATTTCAGACGGACGCGTGGGCAAAGACCACACGTCCTGAGGTCGGCGCCGCAAGCGTTGCCTCACAACTTGCCGATGATCGTGATGGCGACGCGTTCGCTCCTCGGCGCCTCGGCGACGATCGGCAGGACGACGGTCAGCATCCCCCTCTCGTAGCGGGCGGTCGCGGCGTCGGTGTCCACTGCGGAGTCGAGCGGGATCCGCCGCTGGAAGGGCCCGTACTCGATCTCGAGCTGGCGGTAGCGGCCGCTGATCGGCGGCCGGCTGCGCTCGCCGGCGACGACGAGCATTCGATCGGACGCGACGATCTGCAGCGACTCGGGATCCACCCCGGGCAGCTCGACGACGACGTGGAGCGCGGGCGGGTCCTCGCTGCGGATGCAGTCGACCTGCGGCCGGAACCCGTGCCGCCCGGTGCCTGCGAAGCGCGGCAGCTGCCAGAGCTCGTCGACGAGCTCCTTGATCTCGTCGTGCAGGCGGTCGATGTCGTCGCGCTGTTTCATGCGTCCTCTCGGTAAACGGTAGACGCGCCGGCGTAGATCCCCTGCCTGGTAACACTAGCTTCGTCGGCTCTCCGGGAGGTTGCGTGCTTGGAACGCTGGACGCGCTGGATGATTCGCTACCGCTGGGCGATCGTCGCCCTCTGGCTGGTGATCCTCGTGGCAGGAGGCTGGTCGAGCTCGAAGCTCTCGGCGCTGCTCTCGAACACGTTCACCATGCCCGGGACCGACTCCGAGCGGGCCAGGACGATCCTCCGGGACCACTACGGCGACCGCAGCGACGGCGCCTTCACGGTCGTGTTCCGCGTCCCGAGCTCCGCCGACCCGCAGCTGCGCGCGCGCCTGCAGCGGCGGCTCGTCCAAGCCGCCGACGTCGTGCCTTCGGGGCAGGCGCGGCCGCTCTCGGTCGGCAACGAGCACGTGCTCTATGGAGACATCGTCTCCACGCTCGACCTCGCCAAGGCCAAGGGCTACACCGACGACATCCTCAGGAAGCTGCCGCAGGGAGGCGGTGTGGAGTCGTTCGTCACCGGGCAGGCGGCGATCCAGCACGACCTCGACCCGATCTTCAACGAGGATCTCAAGACCGGCGAGCTGTTCATCGCGCTGCCGGTGGCGATCCTGATCCTGCTCGCCGTCTTCGGCCTTTCGTGGGCCGTGACGATCCCGCTCCTGTTCGCGGCCTGCACGATCATGGGCACGCTCGGACTGGTCTACGCGTTCGCGCATCAGATCACGATGGCGACGTACGTCACGAATCTCGTACAGCTGATCGGGCTCGGGATCGCGGTCGACTACTCGCTCCTGATCGTCTACCGCTTCCGCGAAGAACTGGCCCGCCCCGGCCCGAAGGACGACGCGATCGTGCGGACGATGGCCACGGCGGGCCGCGCGGTGATCTTTTCGGGCGCCACGGTTGCGATCGGGCTCGCGCTGCTGCTGTTCATGCCCTCGCCGTTCATGCGCTCGATGGGGATCGGCGGCTTCCTCATCCCGCTGGTGTCGATCGCCGCCGCCGCGACGCTGCAGCCGGCGCTGCTCTCGCTCTACGGGCGCCGCGGGATGAAACGCGTCGCGGTCGCCGAGTTCATGCGGCGGCGCTTGCACGTGCCGCTCCCGCGGCTCGCCGGGACCGAGGACATCGAGCAGGGCATGTGGGCGCGGCTGGCCCGCGCGATCATGCGCCAGCCCGTCGCCTTCCTGGCTGCCGGGGCGGCGCTTCTGGTCGCGATCGCGATCCCCGTGTTCGCCCTGCAGCTGACGCCCGGGTCGGCCTTCGGGATCCCACAGCATCCGCAGGCGGTGCACGGCTTCAACGTGCTTCGCGGAGCGGTCGGTGCCGGCGCGCTCTCGCCGACCCAGATCGTCGTGGACACAGGCACGGCCGGACGCGCGAAGGATCCCGCGGTGCAGCGGTCGATCCAGCAGCTCGCGGGGAAGCTGCGCCACGACCCGGAGGTGGTCTTCGTGCGCTACCTGCCGGCAAGGCCCTACCTCGACGCAAGCGGCCGCTACGCGCAGGTGGTGGTCGCCGGGAAGCACGAGTACGGCGAGGAGCCGGCGCAGTCCTTCGTGCGCAGGCTGCGCGGGGAGATCGTCCCGTCGGTCACGTGGCCTTCCGGCGTCCGCGTCCTCGCCGGAGGCGGGCCGCCGCAGGGCTACGACTTCATCCAGCGTTCGTACGCCGTTTTCCCGTGGCTCGTGGTCGCGGTGCTGGTGCTCACGTACCTGCTGCTGATGCGCGCCTTCCGCTCGCTGATCCTGCCCCTGAAGGCCGTCGTGTTGAACCTGCTCTCGGTGGCGGCGGCCTACGGCGCCCTGGTGGTCGTCTTCAAGTGGGGCCTCGGCAACGACCTCTGGGGCCTCTACAGCTTCCAGCAGATCGAGGCGTGGATCCCCATCTTCCTCTTCGCCATGCTCTTCGGCCTCTCGATGGACTACGAGGTCTTCCTCGTCACGCGTATGCGCGAGGCCTGGGACGAGACGCGGGACAACTCGCGCGCCGTCGTCGAGGGGCTCGAGCGCACCGGCCGCATCGTCACCGCGGCGGCGATCGTGATGGTGGCTGCGTTCTCGGGTTTCATCGCCGGTCGTGTGGTCGGCCTGCAGGAGTTCGGCTTCGGCCTGGCGATCGCGATCTTCGTCGACGCGACGATCGTGCGAGCCATTCTCGTGCCGTCGCTTATGGCGCTCTTCGGCCGCTGGAACTGGTGGCTGCCGCCCACCGTGGCGCGCCTGGTCCGTGTGAAGCCGTCCCCGCTCGAGCACCCGAAGGCGACGCTGCGGCCCGCCGGTCGCTAGCCCGAATACGATCTGCGGGCCATGAAGGGACTCATTTGCGCGGGCGGCTCCGCTACCCGGCTCGCCGAGCTGACGCGGGTCACGAACAAGCACCTGCTGCCGGTCGGCAGCTGGCCGATGGTCTACTACCCGCTCCAGCTCCTCCAGCGGATCGGCCTGCGCGAGGTGCTGCTCGTCACCGGCCAGCAGCACGCCGGCCAGTTCATCGACCTGCTCGGCGACGGGCGCGTCGAGGAGCGCGGCGGCGGCGAGCTCCTCTTCGACCTCGACCTCACCTACAAGGTGCAGACGGAGCCGGGCGGGATCGCCCAGGTCGTCGGCATGGCGCAAGACTTCGCGCGGGGTGACCGGCTCGTCGTCTGTCTCGGCGACAACATCTTCGAGCACGCCCAGCGGGAGGCGGTCGCGTCCTGGAAGGACGGGGCGATGGTGTTCGCCAAGGCCGTGCCCGATCCGGAGAACTTCGGCGTCGTCGCCTACGACGGGGACGGCTCGGTGACGGACATCGTCGAGAAGGCGGGAGTCGTCGACACGCGCTACGAGAGCCCGCCTTCGAACGACGCCGTCGTCGGGCTCTACTGCTACCCGCCGGAGGTGTTCGAGATCGTCGCGACGCTGGAGCCGTCCACCCGCGGTGAGCTCGAGATCACCGACGTGAACCGCGAGTTCGCGCGCCGCGGCCAGCTGCGCGTGGAGCGCGTCGAGGGCTGGTGGCACGACGGCGGCAAGCACTGGCAGGACCTCGCGGAGGTCGGCCGGCTGATCGAAGAGACTGGGGTGAACAAGTGATCGACGGGGTCCAGGTGATCCCACTGAATCGGTTCGAGGACGAGCGCGGCTGGTTCTCGGAGCTGATGCGCGCCTCCGCGCTGCCGAAGTCGGTGCGGCAGTCGAACCTCGTCTTCTCGCGACGGGGCGTGATCCGGGGCCTCCACTACCACGAGCGCGGGCAGGACGACCTCTTCGCCTGTGTGAGCGGAATGGTGCGGGTCGTCGTGCTCGACAGGGAGAGCGGCGAGACGTTCACCGAGGACATCGGCGACCACAACCCGGTCGCGGTCTACGTTCCCGGCCACCACGGGCACGGCTACGAGGCGCTGACGGACTGCCTGTTCCTCTACCACGTGACCGAGGAGTACGACGCGACCGACCCCGACGAACAGGGGATTTGCTGGGCTGACCCGCGGGTCAAGCACCTCTGGAGCACCGACTCGCCGATCCTCTCCGAGCGCGACCTGGCCGCGTGCTCATAACCGGCGCGGGCGGCCAGCTAGGCGCCGCGTTGCGCGAGGCCTTTCCGGAGGCTGACGCGCGTGGGCGCGCCCAGCTCGACGTGACGCAGCCCTTCTCGGTCGAGACCGACGTCGTCTTGCACACGGCGGCCTGGACCGACGTCGACGGCGCGGAAAGCGATCCCGCGGGCGCGGAGCTGGTCAACGTGGCCGGAACGCGCAATGTCGTCGCGCTCGGTGTTCCGGTGGTCTACTTCTCGACGGACTACGTCTTCGACGGGACGAAGTGGGAGCCGTACGTCGAGTCCGACGAGCCTTCGCCGTTGTCGGCCTACGGCCGGACGAAGCTGGCGGGCGAGCGGGAGGTGGGCGAGGGCTGGATCGTCCGCAGCTCGTGGCTCTTCGGCTGGACTGGGAAGAACTTCGTGCGGACGATGCTCTCGCTCGGACGGGAGCGCGAGGAGGTGAGCGTGGTGGCGGATCAGGCCGGCTGCCCCACCTACGTCGGCCATCTCGCGGAGGCGACGAGGGAGCTGCTCTCACGCCCGGGCGGCGTGTGGCACGTGGCCGCCGAAGGGGAGTGCTCGTGGGCGGAGTTCGCGAGGGCGATCTTCGAAGAAGCCGGCGTCGACTGCCGCGTGCGTGAGATCACGGCCGAGGAGCTCGGCCGCCCCGCGACCCGGCCGGCGTACTCCGTGCTCAGGAGCGAGCGCGACGGCGCCCCGCGCCTGCCCCACTGGCGCGAAGGCCTACGCGCCTGCCTACAGCGCCTCGGGCTCTAGCGCCAGGCGGCCTCGTCGACCGGCGCGCGGTCGCGAAGGGGCTCCCACCAGTCGCGGTTCTCCGCGTACCATCCGACGGTCTCCGCGATGCCCTGCTCCCAGGCGATCTCGTCGCGCCAGCCGACCTCGTCACGGATCTTGGTCGAGTCGAGCAGGTAGCGCCGGTCGTGGCCGGGGCGGTCGGGGACGATTGTCTTCAGCGACTCCGGCTTGCCGGTGTGCTCGAGCACAGCGGCCGCGATGTCCTCGATCGACTTCTCGATCCCCGACCCGACGTTGTACGTCTCGCCGGCGCGGCCGCGCTCGAGCACGAGCTCGATCGCTTTGCAGTGGTCGAGCACGTGGAGCCACTCGCGCCGGTTCGCGGTCGATGCATAGAGCGGCAGCGGCTTATCGTCGAGCGCGTTCGTGGCGAAGAGCGGGATCACCTTCTCGGGGAACTGGTACGGCCCGTAGTTGTTCGAGCAGTTGGTGATCGTGACCGGGAGGCCGTAGGTCTCGAAGTACGCACGGACCGCGTGGTCGGCGCCGGCCTTCGACGCGTTGTACGGCGTGCGAGGCTGGTAGGGCGTCTCCTCCGTGAAGACCTCGTCGGAATCGAGCGGGAGGTCGCCGTAGACCTCGCAGGTCGAGACGTGGTGGAAGCGAGCGAGCCCGCAGCGGCGTGCTGCCTCGAGGAGGGTCTGCGTGCCGATCACGTTGGTACGGAAGAAGCGGCCCGGGTCGACGACCGCGAGCGAGTTGTGGGACTCGGCGGCGAAGTTGACGACGACCTGGATCTCTTCGTCCCGCAGCGTTCGTTCCGTGAGGTCCGGGTCGGCGATGTCTCCCTGGACGAAGACGATGCGGTCTTCGAGGTCGGCCAGGCTCTCGCGGTTGCCCGCGTAGGTGAGCAGGTCGAGGGCGACGACGTGGTCACTGGGATGACGCTCCAGGCGTTGGCGCACGAAGTTCGAGCCGATGAACCCGGCCGCGCCGGTGACGAGGATCCGCATGCGGCGGAGTCTACGCAGCGGAAACCCAGCCGAAAGACGGACATCGGACGGTTCGCCGGGGCGCCATGGACTGTCCCTCGGCCATGGCCGGAACGGCCATGGTCTGGCGCGAGGGAACGCCGTCGGCGGCTTGGCGACATGTCTCTTCTGGCCATGTCAGGGGGACAGTCCCTCGGACATGGCCGAAAGGGACAGGTCAGCAGTGCTGCGCCTGTTTGCGGACGGCCTTCGGCTCGCTGCGATCGGGCTCGAGGTGCTCGGCCCGCTTGAGGAAGGCGACCGCCTCCGGGCAGCGGCCCAGGCTGTAGAGGGTGTAGCCGAGGTTGTAGTTCGCGTAGCCCTCGTACGGGTCGGCCGGCCCCGAGCCGGCGAGCTTCTGGACAGCCTGCTGCAGCAGCGGCAGGGCGCGCGCGTAGTCGCCCTGTTGCATGAGCGAGTACCCCTGGTCGTTGAGCGTATGGCCGTCGGCGCCGGCCGCTGCCTGAGGAGGCGGAGGCGGCGGAGGTGGAGGCGGCGCGGGCGCTGTCGTCGTCGGTCCCGTGACGGTCTGTGTGACCGTCGGGCCGGCGGGCCCTGCGATCGTGCGTGTCACAGCCTCCGGCCCCGAGCCCCCGCCTCCGAAGACGAGCCCGGCCACGATGCCGCCGACCGCGGCCGCGACGAGGAGCAACGCGAGCGGAAGCAGGTAGCCGGGCCGTCCGCGCGACCCTCGCCGGCGCACACCGGTCGCCGGAGCGAGCGGGACCGTCGGCCGCGCGGCCGTGTGCGCGAGCGCGCGGCGCAGCTCCGCGACGAACTCCCGGCCCGAGCCGTACCGAGCCCGGGGCCCCTTCGCGAGCGCGCGCTGGAAGACGCGGTCGACCTCCCACGGGAGGTGCCGCTGCTCCGCGATCGACGGCACCGGCTCGTTCACATGCGCGGCCGCCTCGGCCGTCGCCGAGTCGCTCTCGAAGGGCCGGTGCCCGCTCAACAGCTCGTAGGCGACCACCGCGAGGGCGTAGAGATCGCTTGCCGGCCCGGCCCGCTCGCCTGCAGCCTGCTCCGGCGAGAGGTAGCCCGCCGTCCCGAGCACCGTTCCGGTCAACGTCAACGACTCGAAGCCGGCGGCGCTGGCGATCCCGAAGTCGGCCACGCGCACCTCGTTGCGGTCGTTCAGGAGCAGGTTCGCAGGCTTCACGTCGCGATGGACGATCCCGTGGCGGTGCGCCGCGTCGAGAGCCGCCCCGGCCTGCTCGAGCCACGCGAGCGCCCGCTCGGGTGGCTGAGCGCCTTCCCGCCGCAGCCGGTCCTCGAGCGAGCCGCCGGTCAGGTGCTCCATGACGATGAAGGGCCGGCCCTGCCACTCGCCGACGTCGAAGATCGTGACGGCTCCCGGCTCGCCGGAGAGCCTGGCCGCCGCCAGCGCCTCGCGCTTGAAGCGCTGCCGGATCGCCTCGTCCGCCGCGTAACGGTCCGCGAGCACCTTGATCGCCACCTCCCGGCCGAGCACCTCGTCGGTCGCGGCGTAGATGTCACCCATCGCGCCTCGCCCAATTCGGTGGGGCACGCGGTAACGCGGTGGCAGCAGCCCGGTCTCGACAGGCATCCCGCCGCTGGTTTCCCCCGCTCCGGGCGTGTGGAAACGGGTCCCGATCGCCGGTTCGTAGCTGAAAACGCCCGGCAGTGCGCTACGCTCCGCATAATTCGGCAGCGGCGTCCGGCCAACATCAACCCGGCCCAACCGGCATCTCGGGGACACGAGCGATCGTCAGCACACTCGCAGCAGCATTCCTCGCCGCGCTCGGACTATCGGCGTCGGCACCCGCGGTGCACTCCACCGTACGGCCCAGTGTGCCCGCGTTCTTCGTCGCCGGCCACGGCTGGGGGCACGGCGTCGGGCTCGCCCAGTACGGCGCCTACGGCTACGCCCTCCACGGCTGGTCGTACGACCAGATCGTCGCCCACTACTACCCCGGCACGACGCTCGGGCAGGCACCGCTCAAGAAGGTCCGGGTGCTGCTCGTCCCGGGCTCCAAGCGCGTGGTCATCTCCGCCCCCTCGCCCTTCACCGTCCGCGACGCGAGCGGGAAGACCTACAAGCTCCCCGCCGGCAGGCAGGTGTTCGGCCCGGCGCTGAAGCTGAAGGTGGCCGCCGCCAAGAGCGCCATGGCGCTTCCGGGGCCGCTCGTGTTCTCGCCCGGCACGGCCTCGCTCGCCGTGGGCGGCCACACCTATCGCGGTTCCCTTCGTGTGACCGGCGGGAAGTCGGTCCGCGTGGTGAATGTCGTCGGCCTCGAGGCCTACCTCGGCAGCGTCGTACCGCGTGAGATGCCGGACCGCTGGCCAGCCGCGGCGCTCGAGGCCCAGGCCGTCGTCGCGCGGAGCTACGCGCTCACCCACCTGCAGAAGGGCCGCGACTTCGACCTCTACCCCGATACCCGCAGCCAGGTCTACGGCGGTGTCGCCGCGGAGTCCCCGCCGGCGCGCGAGGCCGTCGACGCAACAAGCGGCCAGGTCGTGCTCTACAACGGCGAGGTTGCCCAGACGTTCTTCTTCTCGAGCTCCGGTGGCAAGACCGCCAATGTGCAGGACGTGTGGTACAGCGCGGAGCCGACGCCGTACCTGGTGTCGGTGCCGGATCCCTACGACACGCTCTCGCCGTACCACAACTGGGGCCCG
>JBKPAM010000032.1:0-21726 GCA_046726435.1 Actinomycetota bacterium | reverse complement strand
CGCCGACCGCGGGCGCTTTCGCTCCGGCTCGCCCCAGGCACGCGCGCTCGTGGCCGTCGACCGGCGCGCCCTGCACGCAGCCGACCTCGTCGTCGCCGACACCCGGGCGAACGGCGACCATCTGGCCGCTCTCGCGGGCCTACCGCCGAGCCAGGTCGAGGTCGCGTTCGTCGGCGCCGAGGAACGGCTGTTCGTCCCAGGCTGGTCGCCGCCCGCGCGATTCACCGTCCTGTTCGTCGGGAAGCTGATCCCGCTCCACGGGCTCGAGACGGTCGTTGCCGCCGCCCGCGCCGCGCCCGAACTCCACTTCCGCCTCGTCGGCAGCGGCCAGCTCGAGCACCTCGTGCGCGAGCGGCCGGGGAACGTGAACTGGGTTCCCTGGGTCGAGTACGAGCAGCTCCCCGCCGAGCTCCACCGGGCCGGGTGCGCGCTTGGCATCTTCGGCACCTCGGCGAAGGCCGGGCGCGTGATCCCCAACAAGGCCTTCCAGGCGCTCGCGTGCGGAACACCTCTGATCACCGCCGACACGCCGGCCGCCCGGGAGCTGCTCGCCGACGGCGAGAGCGCCCTCCTGACTCCGCCGGGCGACGCCAACGCGCTCGCCGCCGCCCTCCGCCGGCTGGCCCACGATCGCGGGCTCGCGGAGCACATCGCGGCCGGGGGAAGCGCCGCCTACGTGGCGCAGGCGAGCGAAGAGGTCCTCGGCCGCCGCTGGCTCGAGTTCCTCGAGCGGGAGCTCGCACGGCGGTGACACTTCGTTTGCCGAGCCCACGCACCCTGCTCGGGAGCGCGATCGCCGCTTACGCCACGGGCTTCTCGGCCCTCTCGATCCTGCGCCACCGCGCCTTTGCGACCGGCCGCTTCGACCTCGGCAACATGGTCCAGGCGGTCTGGTCGACCGCACACGGAGACCCGCTCCGGATCACCGGGCTACGGGGCGACCAGATCTCGCGCCTCGGAGCGCATTTCGACCCGATCCTCGCCGCCTTCACGCCGCTCTGGCTCGTCTGGCCCAGCCCGGACGGCCTGCTCGTCGCGCAGGCGATCGCCGTCGCGCTCGGGGCGCTGCCGGTCTTCTGGCTCGCCCGCAAGCACCTCGCGAGTGAGCGCGCCGGCCTGGGCTTCGCACTCGCGTACCTCGTCTACCCGCCGACGCAATGGCTGACGCTGAACGAGTTCCACCCGGTCGCGTTCGCCTGCCCCCTGCTGCTCTCCGCGATCTGGTACCTCGACGAGGGCCGCTTGCTCCCGTTCGCGCTCTTCGCCGCGGCGGCCGCCACCACCAAGGAGGAGATCGCACTCGTCGTCGCCGGGCTTGGCATCTGGTACGCGCTCGCGCACGGCAGGCGGCTCAGCGGTGCCGCGATCGCCGTCGCCGGGGTGGCCGTGGCCCTCGTCGCGATCGAGGTCGTGATCCCGCACTTCAACAAGGCCGGCACCTCGAGCTTCTTCACCCGTTACAGCGAGGTCGGCAGCACCCCGGGCGGAATCGTCCACACGGCGCTGACCGATCCCTGGAAGATCGTCACAACGGCGGTGACCGGGCGCGGGCTCGGCTACCTGGCACGCCTCGTGCTGCCGCTCGGCCTGCTCGTGGTGTTCGCGCCGCTCGCGCTGATCGCCGCGGTCCCCGAGCTCGCGGTGAACCTCCTCTCGGCGGCGGCGACCCAGACCTCGATCCGCTTCCATTACACCGCGGGCCTGATCCCGGTGCTCATCGCGGCGGCGGTGTACGGGGCGGCCAGGCTCCAGCGCTGGCGGCCGGCCCTCCCCACTGCGACCGTCGCGCTCGTGCTCTGCATCGCCTCGGGCTACCTGCTCGGCCCGCTTCCGGTCTGGAGCTACTTCCCCGGCGGCCAGCAGCACCAGGCGCACGCCGCAACCGTCACCGAGCACGACCGGATCGCAGCCCGCGCGCTGAGGGTGATCCCGCCGAACGCCGTCGTCAGCGCGACGAACTCGCTCGGAGCCCATCTCTCGGCGCGCAGGCGCGTGCTGAGCTTCCCGTACCTCCAGGACGCCCAGTGGGTCGCCGCCGACGAGACCTCGCCGGGCTACGCGGACCGGCTCGCACCGTTGCCGACGGCCGTCCAGCTCTCCTGGCTCCGCCGCAACCCCGAGTGGCGGCTCGTCTTCGAGCGCGACGGGATCCTGATCTTCCAGCGGGCCAGCTCCGCGACCAGCACGCCGTAGAGCGCGACCATCACGAGGTCGCGGGCGAGCAGGAGCCAGACCGGCCACTCGAGCCGGAAGAGGGCGCCGTAGTGGAAGAACCAGACCTGCGCAAGCACGACGGCGACCGCCGCAAGCGCAACGGCTGCCGGTCCGCCGGCCGCGAGGACCAGCGGCAGCAACCAGACGAGGTACTGCGGGGAGAAGACCTTCGTAAAAGCGAGGAACCCGGCGACGGCGGCCGCCCAGGCGAGCGGCAGGCGGTCGCGCGTCTCCCGTGCCCGCGCGTAGAGGATCCATACGGTCGCGACCGCGAGCGCTTCCAGCACGAGCAGCCCGGCGGCGACCGCCTCCGCGCCCGGCCCGGCGAGGTTCCGGCCCGCCACGCCCGTCGTCTCCACGACCTGCGCGTCGTAGAGGCCGAGGCGGTCGAGCACGAGCAGCAACGATGCGCCCAGGCTCTCGATCTGCAAACCGCGGGTCGCCTGCGCGCGGAAGCTCTCGAAGACTCCGTGGGGCGCGTAGGCCGCGAACGGCGCCACGACCAGGGCTGCGACGGCCACCAGCACGCCGATGGCGAGCGTGGCCCGGCGCGTGCCTGCGCGCCGCCAGACGAACCACCCGGCCAGGGGCACGAGCACGAGCGGGTACACCTTCGCGCTCACGGCCACTCCGAGCACCGCGAACGCGGGCAGGTCGTGTCCACGCAGCAAGAGCCAGAGCGCGAGCACGGTCAGCAGCGCCGGCCAGGCGTCGTAGGTGTTGAGCGAGATCGGGCCGAGCGCGATCGGCGAGAGCGCGAGCAGGCCGACACCGGCCCAGATCCGCCGTTTCGAGGCGCCGAGCTCCGCCAGCACGAGCGCGACGAGCACGATCGTCGCCGCGCCGCAGAGCGCCATCAACGCCTTGAAGGCCGCGTTGTAGTGACCGGCGCCGAACGCGGTCGGCGGCAGGAAGACCGCGAACGCGCCGGGCGGGTACTCGACGAACACGTCCCGGTAGGGCAGCGCCCCGTGCAGCAGCTGCTCGGCGTAACCCTGGTAGACGTGAACGTCTCGGAACCTGGCCGCGCGAAACAGCCCGCCGTCGGGAACGGCGCAGGCCGCGATGTAGACGGGGATCGCGACGAGCGCGGCGCGGAGCGCCGGCCGCATCGCTACCGCCTCGGCGCTGGCGGAGGCGGCGGGCGCGGAGGCTCGACCGGCGGCGGGGGTGGGGGAGGCTCTGCCGGCGGGGGTGGGGGAGGCTCTGCCGGCGGGGGTGGGGGCGGAGGCGTCTTCTGGGCAGTAGTGGCCGGTGATGTGTTCGCCGGAGGAGGCGGTGGCGGTGCGGCCGGCGGTGGTGGCGGCGGCGAGTAGTAGTAGTTGTAGGTCGTCGTCGGACGCAGGCTCGAGCCGTACTGCCCCTGATGGAACGAGTGCCAGGTGACGGGACGGTTCGGGTACCGCCACCCCAGCGCAGGCGAGTTCTGCAGCGCCGTCGCCATGAACAGATGCCAGATCGTCGCCGGGAAGGTGCCGCCGGCGACCGAGATTCCGTGCACGTTCTCCATCGGGATCTCGCCCTGCGGGTAGCCGACCCAGACGGTCGTCTCGAGCTGCGGCACGTAGCCCGAGAACCAGGCGTCGGCGTGGTTGTCGGTGGTCCCGGTCTTGCCGGCCGCCGTGCGTCCGAAGTAGGCGCCGATGCCTGTGCCCTCGAGCATGTTCTGTTCGAGGATCTTGGTCACCTCGTACGCGACGCCGTCGGAAAGGGCGCGCGTGCGCTCCGGCTTGCCCCACCCCGCGTCGGTGTCCACCTTGCCGCTCGCGAGCACCACCTTCCGGATCGCCATCGGCTTGGAGTAGATGCCGCCGGCCGCGAGGGTGGCGTACGCGGACGCCTCCTCGAGCGGCGAGATCGCGTCCGAGCCAAGGCCCATCGCCGGCACGACGTCGAGATGCGAGCGCACGCCGAGCCTGTGCGCCATCGCGGCGATCTTCGCCGGGCCGACATCGAGCGTCAGCTGCGCGTAGACGGTGTTGTCGGAGCGGAGGGTGGCGTTCTCCACCGAGATCGTGCCCGCGTAGGTGTGGTCGTAGGTCTGAACGTCCCAGGCGCGGATGGAGGGGTCGGGCTGGTAGTAGAACGGCGCCGAGGTGTAGTAGGTCGAGTACGGGTTCATGCCCTGCTCGATCGCGGCCGCGAGCACGAACGTCTTGAAGGTCGAGCCGGGCTGCCGCCGCGCCTGCGCGACGAGGTTGAACTGGTTGCCCGCGCGGCCGGGTGTGACCGCCGTCATCGCGCGGATCGCCCCGTTCGCCGGGTTGATCGAGACCACCGCCGCCGCCGGGTCGTTCCGCAGGTAGAGCGTGTCCCGGATCGCCTTGCGCGCGACC
This sequence comes from Actinomycetota bacterium, assembly GCA_046726435.1. Classification (GTDB taxonomy): domain Bacteria; phylum Actinomycetota; class Thermoleophilia; order Gaiellales; family Gaiellaceae; genus AC-32. Next base: position 17,176 of record JBKPAM010000032.1, on the reverse strand, counting down.
GCCTGCAGGCGCGGGTTGATCGTCGTGTAGACCCGCAGCCCGCCGCTCCGGACGGTGTTCGCGCCGTATTCCGCGATCAGCTGGTCGCGCACGTAGCTGAAGAAGTACGGCTCGCGGATGCGCGTGTAGAGCTTGCCCGGCCGGAGCCCGAGGCTCCGCTGCGCCACCGCCCCCCGGTACCGCTGGAGGCTGATGTCACCGTACTCGTACATCGCGCGAAGCACTTCGTTACGGCGGGCCCGAGCCGTGGCGGGCCGGTGCAGTGGGTCGTAGGTCGAAGGCGCCTGCGGCAGGCCGGCGAGCAGCGCCGCCTCGTCGAGGGTGAGGTTGCGGGCGTGCTTGGAGAAGTACGTCTGCGCCGCGGCCTCGATCCCGTAGGCGTGGTTGCCGTAGTAGACCTGGTTCATGTACTGGGCGAGGATCCAGTCCTTCGATCGCGCACGTGAGAGCTTGATCGCGAGGCAGGCCTCCTTGATCTTCCGGCTGAACGTCCGCTCCTTCGAGATGTAGAGGTTGCGGACGAGCTGCTGCGTGATCGTCGAGCCGCCCTGCACGACATGCCCGGCGCGGAGGTCCTTCCAGGCCGCCCGCACGATGCCTTCGTAGTCGACGCCGCCGTGCTCGTAGAAGCGGTGGTCCTCGATCGCAACCGTCGCCTGGCGCATCCAGGGGCTCACCTTCCAGAGTGCCACCGGTGTCCGGTTGCGCTCGGCCGGGATCGAGCCGAGGAGCGTCCCGGTCGCCGCGAAGACGAACGAGTTCTGGCCGATCTCCACCGGCTTCAGGTCCGCGAGGGTGCAGTCCGAGCGGAATTTCGCGACCGCCCCGACGCCGGACGCGATCACGGCGAGGATCAGGATCAGGAACGCGACCAGCAGGACCGCCGTGCGGCGCTTCCGTTTGCCCTTTTGGGTGCCGCGCCGGCGGCGGCTGCGGTGGAGGACGCGCTCGAGCTCGTCGTCGGACCGGCGCCGCCCGCGCCCGCGCGGCGGCGGGGGTGGGGTCACGGGCCAATCCTCTGACGGATGGCGTGTCGACCGGTTAGTTCAGACGGCTGCCCGGGCCAAGCCCGCCCGGCCTGACAGAGACGACACAAGCGTCGTCTCACGCGAAGACCCCGGCCTCGCGCAGCAGTGCGTGCGAACGGAGTCGGAGCTCGTGTTCGAGCCGCTCGGCGCTCGGCTCGTCAGTTGCCCAGACGCTGATCTCGAGGCTCGCCCGGTCGGCCAGCTCGGTGACGGCGACCTCGGCGCGCTCGTCCCCCGCCGCCTCGCGCAGGAGCTTGGCGGCTGCCTCGAGATCGGTGTTGAGAGGAACCTGAACGGTCACGCGCGCGAGCGTCTTTTGGCTGCGAATAGACGAATTGAGAATCGTATCCGAGGCGATCTTCTCGTTCGGGACCACGAGCCGGGCGTTGTCCTCGGCGCGAATGAAGGTGTAGGTGAGGCCAATCTCCTCCACGACTCCGTTCAGACCATCCGTCCTGACGCGGTCGCCCAATCGGATCGGCTGCGCAAAGGCGATCAGCAGGCCCGCGATGAAGTTCCCGATCGTCCGCTGCGCCGCGAACCCGACCACGATCCCGATCACGGCCGAGGAGGCGAGGATCCCCATCGCGACCGCCCGGACCTGCGGAATCACGAGCAGGGCCGAGAAGACCCCCACGAACACGATCAGCGAGATGACGCTGCGGCGCAGGATGCGGTAGCGCGTCACCGTGGCTGCGGGCAGGTCGCGGCGAGCGAGCCTGCGGTCGACGAATCGCGCGACGAGCAGGGTCACGAGCAGGACCGCGCCGAACACGATCAACCGGTGCCAGAGCGGCATGGTCATGTCATTCGACGCGTTCCCGCGTGATCCTCAACCGCATGCTGCGAGCGCAGCGAGGCACAAACCAGCCCCGCAGAAAGTGCGCCGCACTCTCGGCGGTCAAGGGAGTGGTTTCCTGCCCGCGAAGCCCTCCTCGACTCCGTGCCAGTAGGCCACTTCCTCCTCGCCAACCTGCCAGCAGAGCAGAACCTCCTCGCCCTCCCGCAGCGCGGGGAAGTCGACCAGGCCGCGGTCGAGGTCCTTCACAAGCACGCCGAGGCGCTCCAGCTCCTCGACCGCACGGGCGACTGCCTCGGCCTCTTGTTCGAGCTGCTCGTTGAGCTCGCGGGGCTCCTGGGGATCGAAGTCGCCGCCGTTTCCGGAGATGCGCGCGGTCAGCCGCGCCCGACGAGCGGCTGTGACCGTGAAGGTGCGGCGATGCGCGACGAGGGACTCCGCGATCGGGCGAACCCGCTCGAGCAGCGCGTTCGCCTCGTCGGGCGTGAAGTGCCGCTCGGCCATCCGAGTATCATCGCGCGCGGTGTCCGCCGGTCAACGCGTTCGCTCGCCGAAGCGGGCGGCACGCCGCGAGTTGCGGCTGCCCCGCGCGTGGAACCCCGCGCCCGAGATCTTTCTCTGGACGCGGCTGGCGATCTGGGCGGCGGCGCTGTTCTCCTTCTTCGTCTTCGTCCCGAACCGCCACCCGAGGGCGAACGTCTGGGATGACCCGACGCTGACGCACGATCTCGGCGCCGTGACCGACGTCTGGGCCCGCTGGGACAGCGTCTGGTTCCTGCGCATCGCGGAGCACGGGTACGACTCCGCCTCCGGCGCAGCGGCGGCCTTCTACCCGCTGTACCCCGGTGCGGTCAGCGTCGTCGGATGGGCGTTCTTCGGCCATTACGTGCTCGCCGGGATCGTCGTCTCGCTCGCGGCGGCACTCGGCGCCTTCCTGCTCCTGTACCGCGTCGCTGAGGAGCGGCTCGGTGCCGACGGGGCGCGTCGAGCGGTGCTCTACCTCGCGGTCTTCCCGTTCGCGTTCTTCCTCCAGGCCGTCTACAGCGAGTCGCTCTACCTGCTGCTCACGCTGGCGGCGTTCGTGCTGGCGGAGCGCTCGCGCTTCCTCGCGGCCGGTGCCGTCACGGGGCTTGCACTGCTCACGAGACCGACCGCGGCGGCGCTGCTGCCGGCGCTCGCACTGCTCGCCTGGCGGGAGCGTGACCGAGTCCGAGCGCTGGCTTCGCTGGCGATCGCGCCGCTGATCTTCGCCGCCTACCCGCTCTACCTTTGGCGAGCCGAGGGCGACGCGTGGGCCTTCCTGCATGCGCAGCGGCTCTGGAGCCGGCACCTCTCGCCCGCGGGGCCGCTCGGCGGGATCTGGGACGGCCTCCGCGCAGGCTGGGCGGGCGTTGAGCAGCTCGCGTCGGGATCGCACACCCATCGGTACTGGGCGCCCGTGCAGGACGCCGACCCGATTCGCGTGGCGACGCTCAACCTCGAGACGCTTGCGTTCCTGGTGCTGTTCGTCGCCCTGGCGGTGATCGCGTGGCGACGCTTCGGCGCGCCGTACGGCCTCTTCGCCGTGCTCAGCCTCGCGATCCCGCTGAGCGTGCCGAGCGAGCGCTGGCCCCTGCTCTCGCTCCCGCGTTTCGGCCTGACGATCTTCCCGCTCTTTCTCGCGCTCGCCTCGCTCGGCGGCCGGCCGCGGGGGCACACTGCGATCGTCGCGGTGAGCTCGCTTCTCCTCGGGGTCTCGGTCGCCCAGTGGGCGCTCTGGCAGTGGGTCGCATGAGACCCGCTCTCGTCGCGGGCGCGTTACTGCTGCTGCTCGCCGGCACCGCCTGCGGCGAGCGGACCGAGCCCACCGGTGCGGTCGTCCGGCTCTACCCGGTCACCGTGCAGGGCGGCGGGGAGGCACCGACCGTCGTGCGCTCCGCACCGCGGAGGCTCGTGCCCGTCGGCACGGGGCCACGCCAGATACTGAGGGCGCTCGGGCTCCAGCGGCGAGCGATCAAGATCAACGACACCCTGGTCGGCCTGCCGCTCGTCGGCGAGATCCGCCGCGCGAAGCCGGACCTGATCGTCGCCTCGAGCGACACCGATCCGCTCGACCTCGCGCGGGCGCGGGGGGCGACGGGCGCCGCCGTCTACGTCGAGCCGAGTGCCAACCTCGACGACGTCGTGAACGCGATCAACGACGTGGGCCTCATCACGGGAAGGCCGGTCGCAGCGCGAAAGGTGGCAGCCGGGATTCAGGCGAAGAGACGGGCCGTTCGCAGCGAGCTCTCGGGAACGAAGGTCGTGACGGTCTTCGTCGACGACGGCGACTTCGGCACCATCTCGACCCAGAGCCTCCTCGGCGGGGTGATCCAGGAAGCCCACGGGCGGAGCGTCGCGGGGCCGAGCCCGGAGCAGGGTCCGTTTCCGTTGCGGCGGCTGCTGCGGCTCGACCCGGACGTCTACCTCGCAACCGCGGGGAGCGGCACGACCCTGCGGAAGCTTCGGCGCGATCCCGAGGCGAGGCACCTGCGGGCCGTGCGCAGCGGACGCTTCGAGATCGTGCCTCCCGGGGCAAGCATCGCCGGGCCGCAGATCGGCGTGGCACTGGAGCAGGTCGCGCGGATGCTGCACCCCGATGCGTTTCACTGATCTCGACGCGGTGACGCTCGACGCGTACGGCACCCTCGTCGGGCTCGCCGACCCCGTGCCGAAGCTCCAGAGCGGCCTGCGCGCGCTCGGCGTAGAACGCGACGCCGAGGCCGTCGCCCGCGCGTTTGCGAAGGAGGTTGCGTACTACCGGAAGCACTCGTTCGAGGGGCGCGACGACCAGAGCCTCCACCGGCTACGCCGCGACTGCGTGGCGATCATCCTCGGCGACCTCTCCGTGCCGGACCTCGAGCCGGAGGCGTTCGTGGAGGGCTTCGTCGCCGCGATGCGCTTCGAGCTGCTGCCGGGAGCGGCCGCCGCACTGCACGCGCTCCGGCGACGAGGGCTGGCCCTGGCGGTGGTCTCGAACTGGGACTTCGAGCTGCCGGGGGGGCTGCGCGGGCTCGGCCTCGACGACCTGGTCGTCGTCACCTCTGCGCAGGCCGGCGCGCCGAAGCCGGAGCCCGCCGTGTTCCGGCGCGCCCTCGATTTGCTGCACGTCCACCCCGAGCGGGCACTGCACGTCGGCGACAGCGACGCCGACGAGGCGGGGGCGCGGGCGGCGGGCATGAACTTCGCGGCGGCTCCGCTGCCCGCGGCAGTCGAGGCGCTCGCGTGAGAGCCGGGAAGCTCGCCGGCTGGCTCGCGCTGGTCGGCTCGCTTGCAGCACTCAACTACGCGAGCCGGTTCACCTCCGGCAAGCCGCCTCCGGACACGCTCTACCGCTACGACACGGCGATCAGCGGCGTCGTCTTCTACGCGCTCACGCTGGCGATCCTGCTCTTGATCGCGCGAGGTCTCTCGCGGCGGGAGATCGGTCTGCAGGCACCGAGGTCGTGGGGGCCGGCGCTCGGCTTCACCCTCGCGACGCTGATCGCGCTCCTCGTGGCCGAGATCGCGCTCGAGTCGGTCCTGCACGGCACTCAGGAGCAGGGGCTCGAGCCGAACCACTGGGAGCCGAGCAAGGCGGTGCCGTTCGCGCTCAACGCAGCGGTGGTCGTGCTCGCCGCTCCGCTCGTAGAGGAGCTGACCTACCGCGGCGTCGGCTTTGCGCTTATCGCCCCGTTCGGGAACCTCGCGGCGATCATCGGGACCGCGCTCGCGTTCGCGGCCGACCATGGCCTCGTGGAGGGGTTTCCGGCGCTGTTTCTCTTCGGGCTTGCCGTCGCCGTCGTTCGCATGCAAACCGGTAGCGTCTACCCGGGAATGCTGCTGCACGCGAGCTTCAATGCGCTCGCTCTCGTGGACGCCTTCGCCCGATAGCTCGTCTAAGCTCGTAGCAGTGCGGGGCGCAGCGGTCTTCCTCGGGGCTTTGGTGCTCGCTCCCGCGGCGCACGCGTCACCTCCCACCGTCACGGCTCACGCGACCCCGTCGACCGGCGCGGCTCCGCTGCGGGTGACGCTCACCGCGGGCGGGAGCGCCGCCACGTACCACTGGGACCTCGGCGACGGCACGAGCGCCGACGGCCCGGTCGTGCAGCACACCTACGCCGCCGGCAGGTTCACGGCCCGGGTCACCGCCACCGACGGGCTGGGAGAGACCTCGCGGGCGACGGCCCGCGTGACAGCGGCGGGCCTAACGCTCAGGGCACCGAAGGTCGGCCGCTACGGACAGCTGCTCGGCTTTCACGGACGGCTCGTGCCCGCACAGAAGGGAGTGCGCGTCAGGCTCTTCCGCGGCGACCGCCGCATCGCACTCGCACGAACCGGGCGGCGCGGAAGCTTTGTCGTGCGCGGGCGGGTGGGCACGCCCGACGCGCGCTACACGGTCCGCTCTGGGGCTGCGGTGTCGAATCAGGTTGTGCTCGCGGTGCGGCCCGGACTGGACACGGCCTTCCATGGCTCCGGCCAGGCCGGCCTTCCGCTTTCGCTGCTCATCCGCTCGCGGCCGGCCGCCGCCGGCACGCTCACGGCGCAGATCCGCCGCGGCACGCAGCTCGTCGCGACGCGGACGTTTCGAGGAGAGGCGCGCATCCGGCTCGCCACCGTGGAAGCTGGGGCCTATCGGATCCAGGTAGCGCTCCGGCCGGCGGCGGGCTACGTCGCCGTGCGCCGCACCCTCGAGCGAATCGTCTTCCGGCCGTCGCTCCGCGTCGGCTCAGCGGGCACCAGCGCCTACGAGCTCGACCGGCGGATGCAGGAGCTGCACTTTGCGCTGAGCCGAGTCGACGGCCGCTACGGCTGGGACGACGTCGACGCGGTGATCGCGTTCCAGAAGCTCCACGGCCTGCCGCGAACGGGCACCGTGGACGCGCGGTTCTGGCGCGAACTCCAGCAAGCGCAAGTCCCGAAGGCGCGCTATCCCGGCGACCACGTCGAGGTCAGCAAGGGCCGCCAGGTGCTCTTCCTCGTCCGCGATGGCAAGGTCGTGCTGGTCGTGCCCGTCTCCACCGGCGCGACCGGGAACACGCCGCTCGGCGTCTGGCACGTCTACAGCAAGGTTCCCGGCTACAACGCGAAGCAGATGTACTACTCGTCGTTCTTCGTCGGCGCGTTCGCGATCCACGGCTACCACAGCGTCCCGCCCTACCCTGCGAGCCACGGCTGCGTCCGGATCCCGCTCTGGGTCGCGCAGCGGATCTACTCGCTGATCGACTACGGCACCACGGTTTACATCCACTGGTAGGGCGGTCGCGCTAGCCGTAGTCGTGCTCGCGGCAGCCGGCTGGCTTGCGTACTCGCACTGGTGGGCCGAGGGCGACGAGCACCGGGTCGCCTGGCGCGACCTGACCCCGGAGCTCGGCACGGTCGAGTTCACGCGCAAGGCCACGGCCGTCTACCGCTCGCGCGCCGCCTTCGAGCGGCTGCTCGACGCGACGATGCCCGGCCGCGCCCCGGAGCCGCCTCCGGTCGACTGGAATCGCGACGAGGTGGTCGTGATCGCCCTCGGCCCGCGCTCGAGCACGGGCTACTCGCTTCGCATTCGGCGGGTGGTCGAGCGGCGCAGCGGGATCGACGTCTACGCCCACGAACGCACCCCGTCGCTCGGCGAACCGGTCACCGCCCGGATCACCTATCCGTACCGCGCGCTCGTCATACGCCGCAGCGACAAGCGCGTGTCGGTAAAGCTGCAGGGGAGGCCATGAGCGCGAACGACCCACTCATCCGCCAGCTGCGGGAACAGATCTCCGACAACGACCGTGCGATCGTCGAGGCGATCAACGCCCGGCTGAAGCTCGTCGCCCACCTGAAGGGCTACAAGGAGTCCCGCGGGCTCTCGTTCGTCGACCCCGACCGCGAGGAGTGGATGCTCCAGTACCTCGCCCGCGCCAACCGCGGCCCGCTCTCGCCGGAAGGCCTGAAGGAGATCTTCGAGGAGATCCTCGACCTCACCAAGCGCGAGGTCGACCGGGCCGAAGGAAGCTAGTCCTCCTCGCCGGCCTCGGCGAACTCGTCCGGAGTCACCTGGTCGAGGAACTGCTTGAACTCGGAGACGATCTCCTCCTCGTTCACGTCCTCACCCTCGAACTCGATCGCCGACTCCTCGATCACCTCTTCGGCCGCGAAGATCGGGGCCTCGGCACGCACCGCGAGGGCGATCGCGTCCGACGGTCGCGAGTCGATCTCGATCTCGGAGCCGTTCTGCTGCACCGTGATGCTCGCGTAGAAGGTGTTCTCCTTCAGCTCGGTCACCGTGATGCGAACCACCTGCGCGTCGAGCTGGCCGAGCATGTCGGTGACGAGATCGTGCGTCATCGGGCGCGGCGTCGTGGCGCCCTGGAGCTTCATCAGGATCGCCGCCGCCTCGGGATGGCCGATCCAGATCGGGAGGAACTTGTTTCCGTCGGCAGTCTTGAGCAACACGATCGGCTGCTTGCCGACGAGATCGAAGCTCACGCCGTAGATAACCATCTCGTGCATCAGGCCTCGTACCCGTCTTCGATCATAGCCAGAGGGTACCCAGTCATTCTTCCTTGAGACAGGCTCCCTCGCCCGAGGGGTCGGGCACGATCTCGCCGGCGGGCACCATCAGCTCCTCGCCGGTCGAGGGGTCCTGGAGGAACGCCTGCCGGTTGGGCACGCTCATGGGATCGGAGCCTCGGAGGTAGTAGCTCCGACGCTGGTAGAGGACGAGGTCGCCGATCTTCATAGCCGCAGGTGGTTTGACCGCTATCGGCAGCCTGCGGGCGGTCCACATCCCTTGAGTGGGGTGGCTAGACTGATCCGCCCCGGGCGATTAGCTCAGTTGGTTAGAGCGCCGCTCTGATAAGGCGGAGGTCCGTGGTTCGAATCCACGATCGCCCATCACGGCTCTCCGATTGCGTTCGTTGGCCGCGTCCGCACATGTCGGCCGCGGTGGCGGAGGGCCTAGTTCAGGTCGACTTCCATCACCGGAATGACGCGGCCGAACTCGGTTGGCTCGCTGTCGCGGAGGTAGCGGCCGCCCATCTTTTCGTAGAACCCGACCGCGTTCGGTTCCGCTTCCCACTCGAGGCGTTTCGCGCCAAGCTGCCTTGCGCGTTCCGCGCTGGCCTCGAAGAGCTTCGACCCGAGGCCGTAGCCGATCCAGGCGGGCTCGAGCCACAGGTCGTCCAGGACGCACGCATCCGCGCGCGGGATCAACGACGCGAAGCCGACCGCCTGGCCGCCGGCTTCCGCCACGAGGAAATGCTTCCTGGCGAGGCCCCCGGCCGAGAAGTCGCCCTGCGCCGCCCACGTCCGCACCTGGGACTCGTCGTAGCCCCAGTGGCTTTTCGAGGCGATCGCGATCTCGCGTAGGCGCTCGCCCTCGTCCGGGCGGGCGTTCCGGATCACTACTCGGTCTTGAACTCCGCCCACAGCGGCCGGTGATCCGAGATGTGGTAGCGCGTGTAACCGAGGAACTGCTTCGGCGTGCGTTGCGGGTCGTTCCAGAGGTCCCGGAACAGTGCGCCATCGAAGTCGAAGACGTTGCTCGCGCCGGTGAAGCGCGCCTGGGTGACCCCTGGGAAGAAGGCGATCTGGTCGTAGTAGCTGTCGGAGGCGATCGCGGAGCCGATCTGCGAGCTGTGCGGTGGCACCTCGAGGCCGAGTGAGACGAGCGCGTCCAAGATCCGGTCGCCGGGCGCGGCCTTCGGGAGGTTGAAATCCCCGAGTGGGACGATGTCCGGCACGTACGAGTGCGCGTCGCGGTTCCTCCTGTCGGCCCACCAGGCGACGGCGAAGGTCTCCAGCGTGCGCCGGTCGAGGTCGACCGGGTCGTCCGAGCCGTAGAACAGGTGCACGTTCAGCAGCGAGAAACGGAACGAGCCGGCGCCGAAGCTGGCGAGGTACGGGCCGCGGTCGAAGCCTGTGAACGGCGTCGCTGTTCCCGGCATCCTGATCCGCGTCAGCTGGCTCGGCGGGATCGAGAGCCGGCCGACCTCTTGCAGCCGCGAGACCTTGCGCGCGTCGTAGAGGAATGCCTGCCGCTCCAGGTTGCCCGAGGCATCCGAGAAGAGCAGGTCGTAGCGGGACGGCAGCCGAAAGTGGATCGCCTCGATCCCACGCAGGTCGTCGTTGACTTCCTGGACAGCGACCAGGTCGAACCAGCTCACGATCTCGGCCATCAGCGCGTAGTCGTCGTCGAGACGGTCCTGGACGCCGAGGTTCGCGATGTTCCACGTCCCGACGAGTAAGCGGTCGCGCGCCTTGCGCGGGATCTGCCGGCCGGGCCTCTCGCGCCGGTACGTTCGGAGGGCGGCTAGCTCGTGGTCGAGGTCGTAGGTGTAGTCGAAACGCGGCTTCGGAAACGGCGGCACCTGCTCAGGATCGCAGCGACGCGATCCGGCGCCAAGCGGGGGTCAGTGGGCGACTTCGGTGCGGTGGAGGTAGTCCTCGACGGCGAGCAGGAAGTTCGGGTCCTGCGCGATCTCGGCCAGCGTCCCTTTCGTCAGCTCGTCGAGCTCGGCGTCGTGCGCCAGCTCGACGAGGAACGGGCCCAGCTTGCCGGCCTGCGAGAGGGCGGACATCCGCAGGACGAGGCTACGAGTGGCGTCGTCCTGCTTGATCGCCTCGAATGACTCGAGGTTTTGGTGCCAGATCTGGAGCATGGCACTGAGTCAACGGGCCGCGGCCGCTCACGGTTACGGGGGCTCCCTCAGGCGACGCGCTCGAGAGCTTCCGCGAGCTCCGCGAGCTCCGTTTCGTCGGCGAAGGCAATCTCGAGCCGCCCGGTGACGATGCGGGCGGGAAAGCCCGTGGCCCGCTCCGCTGCCTTCCGGACCCGCTCGGCGAGTGCGGGGTCGACCCTCGGGACCTTGCGCGGCTTCGTCCTCGCGCCGGCCCAACGCGCCGCGCGCTCCGCGGCCCGCACCGACATGCCTCGGCGGACGATCTGGCGGGCGAGCCGGCGGCGGCCCTCGTGATCGGGCACTGCGAGCACGGCCCTCGCGTGCCCCTCGCTCAGATCGCCGCGCTCGACGAGGGCGAGCACGTCGTCCGGAAGCTCCAGCAGGCGGAGCCGGTTCGAGACGGTCGGCTTCGCCTTGCCCACCCGCTCGGCGAGCTCCCCCAGCGAGAGCTCGAATTCGTCGAGCAGCAGCGCGTACGCCCGAGCCTCCTCGACCGGCGAGAGCTCCTCGCGGGCGACGTTCTCGACCAGGCTCAGGAGCAGCGTGTCGCGGTCGTCGACCTCTCGCACGAGCGCCGGGACGGTGGGAAGTCGAGCCTCGCGCGCGGCTCGCCAGCGCCGCTCGCCCGCAATCAGCTCGAACCCGCCTGCGCTCCTCGGCCGCACGACAATGGGCTGGACAAGACCTTGGGCGCGGATCGAGTCGGCGAGCGCGGTCGTGGACTCGTGGTCGAAGCGCTTCCGGGGCTGGCGCGGGTTGGGGTGGATCGTCTCGACCGGAAGGTGCGCGAGCTCGGGCTTGCCGGGGCCGCCGACGAGCAGCTCCAGGCCCTTGCCGAGGCCGCGGCGTTTCTTAGGAACGGCTGACAAGCTCCATCGCCACCTTCCAGTACGCGTCGGCGCCGGCCGAGCTGCGGTCGTATGCGGTCACCGGCAGTCCGTGGCTCGGCGCCTCGGCCACCCGCACCGAGCGCGGCACCGCGGTGCGAAAGACGAGCTCGCCGAAGTGCCGGCGCACCTCGGCAGCGACGTCGGCTGCGAGCCGCGTGCGCCGGTCGACCATCGTCAGCAGCACGCCGCCGAGCGTGAGCCGCGGGTTCAGGCGCGAGCGGACGAGCTCGACCGAGCCGACCAGCTGCGCCAGCCCCTCGAGCGCGTAGTACTCGGCCTGCACCGGCACGAGCACGCGGTCGGCCGCTGCAAGCGCATTCACGGTCAGCGGGCCGAGCGATGGCGGGCAATCGACGAAGACGAACGAGTAGCCGTCCCCGGCGCCCGCGAGCCCGTCGGCGAGAAAGCGCTCGCCGTCCGAGCGGCGCGCCAGCTCGACCGCGGCCCCGGCGAGGTCCGCTCTTGCCGGCACGAGGTCGAGCCGGGCAAAGCGGGTCGGCTTCGCGAGCTTCGACAGGGCGATCCCGTCGAGCAGGTCGAGCGACGAGCTCCCGTTCGCCCGCTCGCCGAGCCCGGAGGTCGCGTTGGCCTGCGGGTCGAGGTCGACCACGAGCGTCCGCTCGCCCGCCTCCGCCAGGCACGCGGCGAGGTTGATCGCGGTCGTCGTCTTGCCGACGCCACCTTTCTGGTTGGCAAGGGCGTACACCCGGCCGGGCATACGGCCACGCTAGCTAGGCAAGCGGACGTTTCCTCGCCGCGCCGGCGCGGCGCGGGAACCCCGGCGGAGTCGGCGCGAGCTTGCGCAGGACGAGCAGGCCGGGCGGTGCCTGGACCCGTTCGGCCGTGAGCTGCTCGGCGACGCGGGCAGCTTGCTCCACATCCGCGGTCGGCCCCGTGAAGAGCACGGCCGCCCCGCCCGGCGCGACGAGCGACAGGCACCACTCGGCCGCAACCGGCGGCGGCGCCAGCGCCTTCGCGACCGCCACACCCCACGAGTCGACGGGCTGCTCCTCGGCTCGACCGTACAGGACGCGTGCGTTGGGCAGCTCACGCGTCCAGCGCTCGAGGAAGTCGCACTTGCGGCGGTTCGACTCGAGCAATGTGACCTCGCGCTCCGGCAACGCAGCCGCAAGCGGAATCCCCGGCGCGCCCCCGCCCGACCCGACGTCCACGATCGGCCCCTCGTACTGCTGCACGACGCCGACAGCGGCGAGGCTCTCCTCGAGGTGCACCCGCCGCGCCTCCTCACCTGAAAGCGATGTCAATCCTGGGGTGGCGACGAGCTGGTCGAGCCAGCGCTCGATTACTCGGGCTCGATCACGACGAAGCGGTTGGGCTCCGTGCCCTCGCTCCGCGTGACCACGCCCGGGAAGTCCTTCAGGCACAGGTGCACGACCTTCCGCTCGACCGCCGTCATCGGCTCGAGATCGACCGGCTGGGCCGACGAGACCGCTCGCTCGGCACTGCGCGTCGCCAGCGCGGTAAGCGTCGCCTCACGTCGCGCGCGGTACCCCGCCGCATCGACCACGACTGCCTTGCGCTCCTCGCCGCGGCCGCGCCAGACGACCGCGTTCACTAGGTACTGGATCGCGTCGATCGTCTGCCCGTGCTTTCCGATCAGCAGTCCCAGCTCTCCGCCCGCGAACGTCGCCCTCACCGTCTCCTCGTCCTCCGCGATCTCGATCCTGGCGCGCACGCCGACCGCCTCGACGATGCGATCGAGCACCTCGCGCACCTCGGCGGCCTCATCGCTCTCGTCGACCCGTTCGGCGGCAGGCACCGCTGCGACCGGTTCCGCAGTCGCGACCACGCGCGCCGGCGCGTAGCCCACGCCGAGCAGCCCGCGCTCGCCCTCGGAGATCACCTGAAACCGGACCGCCGCCTTGTCGATCCCGGGCTGGAGCTTCTCGAGCTCGCGTAGCGCGGCCCACTTCGCCTCGCCGACGGTCTCGCCGGTCGCTTCCACCTGAAGCCCCTCAGCCTCGGTCACGCAATTGCTTCCGAGTGGGCCCTGTACACCGGGCACACAGAACGATCAGCGCGACCAAACCAAACGCGTAGCGTGGTCATCGCCGGGCCTTTTTCTTCTTCTTGCGCCGCACGCGGCGCGGTGCGTTCGAGGCCGCCGGGGCCGGGGCGGGAGGAGGCTCGGAGGTGACGGCCGGGGCCGGTGCGCCCTCCTTCGGCGGCGTGCGCGAGCTTCGCCGTTCGGGCGGCGTGGGCCGTGGCACCAACCGCCGGGTGATGAGTCCCTGCCCGACCGTCCACAGGTTGGTCGTGACCCAGTAGATGACGAGGCCGACCGGGAAGTTGAGCAGGAACGTCACGAAGACGAGCGGCAGGACCATCATCAGGATCCGCTGCGAGCGGTCCATCGTCGACGACATCAGGTACGTCGACACGAGTTGGCTGACGACGTAGACGGCCAGCAGCAGGTAGCCGGACCAGTGCTGGTTCGCGTGATCGGCGATGTTCGGGACGAGGCCGTACAGCCAGGAAAGGTCGCCGGCGGGCGGGTGCTTCGAGAACTGGCGAAGGACGAGGTAGAGCGCGATGAAGACCGGGAACTGCGCCAGCAGCGGCAGGCAGGACGCGGCGGGGTTGATGTTGTTCTCGCGGTAGAACTTCATCAGCTCTTCCTGCTGGCGCTTCTTGTCGGCCTTGTACTTCTTCTGGATCTCCTTCATCTGCGGCGCGTGCCGCTGAAGGTTCTGCATCGAATGGATCTGCCGGACGGTGAGCGGCACCAGCAGCAGCCGCACGATCACGGTGAGGCCCACGATCGACCAGGCCCAGGTAAGGCCGATCGAGCTGTGGAGCCAGTTGAGGACGTGACGGAGGAGGTCCTCGAGCGGCGACAGCGGCGAGCCGAGGATCAGGTGGAGAGCCGCGAGGATCATCGGAAAGGTCTCTGGTGCTCGACGTAGTCGACCCCGCCCCGGCTCCACGGGTTACAGCGGAGCAGGCGCCAGCCGGCGAGGATCGAGCCGCGCACGAGGCCGTAGCGGCGCAGCGCGTCCAGCGCGTACTGCGAGCAGGTCGGGTGGTACTTGCACGAGCCGCTGGAAAGCGCCCCGAAGGTGAAGCGATAGAGGTAGACGAGGGCCAGGCCGAGATAGGTCGGTGCTCGCAGCGCGTACCTCACACCGTCACCTCGAAGTCCACCGTTTCCGGCTGGTTGCGCACACGGACGAGCGGGCAGGCCCGCACGTCCTGAAGTCGGCATCGCAAGCGACGCCTCATGCCGCGGCCTTCCGGAGAATCTCGCCAACCCGCTCGCCGAGCCAGTCGAAGCCGCGAGCCTCTACCGCCTCCGCCAGTCCCGGCCGGGCGACGAGCACGTAGTCCTGGTCCTGCGGCAGCTCCGGGAGGCGCTCGCGGAAGGCCTCCCGCAGGCGGCGCTTCAGCTTGTTGCGCACGACGGCGGTGCCGACTCCCTTCGGGACCGCGAGCCCCACCCGGGCGCCGGGCTCCGCATCATCTTCACGCGCAAACCAGTAGAGGACGAGGTAGCGAGTCGAGACGGAGCGGCCGTGCCGGTAGACCGCATCGAAGTCGCGCGAGCGCGAGAGGCGGTGGCGGCGTTGCACGCTCGACGCTCAGGCCGACAGGCGCTTGCGGCCCCGCGCGCGCCGGCGCTTCAGGATCGCGCGGCCTGCACGCGTCGACATGCGGGCGCGGAAGCCGTGCCTCCGCTTCCGCCTGCGCACGTTGGGCTGGTAGGTCCGTTTCACGAGTCGGAGAGGTGAAGAAGAACCGCCCGGGATCGGGCGGCCGAAAGTCAGTATAGCGAGGCGTTCGGGAACGGTTCTCCACAGACTTTTCGGTGCACAAGCAGAGCGTGAAACATGGCGCGCAAGCCGCTCCGAACGATGCAAGCGTCGCCTCTTCCGGCAGGACCGTCCACAGGTGTGGACGCAGGTGTGGAGTGTACCTTTCCCCCTGTAAATTCGGCACTTTTCGTCCACGCGGGCACGCCCGCGAGGGCGTTGAGAGGCCGCCGCCTCGCTGCTATGCTCGGCCCTCGCCTTCCCCCACAAGGAGCACGAACCGGCAGCGTGGAGCCCTCAATCGAGCTGACAGCGGAAGGCCTGTGGAGCGAGGTGTCTGGTCGGCTCAGGGGCGCCCTCAACGAGACGACGTACCGCACGTGGTTCGACCACGTCGAGGGGCTCGAGTTGAGTCAGGACACGTTCGTGCTCGCCGTCCCGAACGACTTCACGCGCGACTGGATCGAGGGCCACTTCATCGGCCTGATCAACGCCGCGGTCGGTGACGCGACGGGGCACGAGCGTCGAATCCAGCTCGCGGTGACCGAGCACGAAGGCGAGCTCCCGGAGGCGGTCGAGGTGCACCGCCGCGAGGCGATGGCGCTCGGACTGAACCCGAAGTACACCTTCGACTCGTTCGTGATCGGCTCGTCGAACCGCTTCGCGCATGCCGCCGCGCTCGCCGTCGCCGAGGCGCCGGCCCAGGCCTACAACCCGCTGTTCATCTACGGCGGCACCGGGCTCGGCAAGACGCACCTTCTGCAGGCGATCGCGCAGTACGTGAACGACAACCAGGTCGAGCTCTCGGTCCGCTACGTGACGAGCGAGACCTTCATGAACGACTTCATCAACGCGCTGCGCGACAAGCGGATCGAGGGGTTCAAGCAGCGCTACCGGGCCTACGACCTGCTCCTGATCGACGACATCCAGTTCTTCGAGCACAAGGAGCGAATCCAGGAAGAGTTCTTCCACACCTTCAACTCGATCTACGAGGCCGGCGGGCAGATCGTGATCTCGTCCGATCGCCCGCCGCGCGAGATCTCGACGCTCGAGGAGCGGCTGCGCTCACGGTTCGAGTGGGGGCTGATTACCGACATCCAGCCGCCCGACCTGGAGACGCGGATCGCGATCCTGAGGAAAAAGGTCAAGACCGACGGGATCCACGTGCCCGACCCGAAGGTGCTCGAGTTCATCGCCGGCCGCATCTCGTCCAACATCCGCGAGCTCGAAGGGGCGCTCACACGGGTCGTCGCTTTCTGCTCGCTCACCGGTCGTCCGATGACCGAGGACCTTGCTCAGGACGTGCTCAAGGACGTGTTTCCGCAGGGTGAGGTGCACCAGGTCTCGATCGAGCGGATCCAGGAGCTCGTCTCCGATCGCTTCGGCCTCTCGCTCGACGAGCTCTGCGGCGACAAGCGCTCCCAGAACATCGTCTACCCGCGGCAGGTCGCCATGTACCTGTCGCGCGAGCTGACCGACTCGTCGCTGCCCAAGATTGGCAAGCAGTTCGGCGGCCGCGACCACACCACGGTGATCCACGCAACCTCGAAGATCGCGCGCATGATCCGCGAGGACCGGGATGTGTACAACCTTGTGCAAGAGCTGACCGCGCGCATCAAGCAGGCGCGGTGAAGCTGTGGAGGGAATCGGCTGCGGACAGGGCCCCTGTAGACAGGGCCCGTTTCTCCCCACCTGCCGCCCACAGCAGAATGCCGCTCCTCAAGCGGGACCAGGGCGTCATCCCCGTGCTCCACACTCCCTACGACTACGACAAAGGAATTTCATAAATGATGGAAGCTGAAGCTGTGGTTGCACAGGGAACGCTCAGGGTCACCTGCCCTCGTGAGGAGCTGACGCGTGCGCTCGGGATCGTCTCGCGAGGCGTCTCGACGCGGACGACCGTGCAGATCCTCGCCGGGATTCTCCTGCGGGCCTCCGAGGGGAAGCTCGAGCTCGCCGCGACCGACATGGAGCTCTCGCTGCGGACGTCGCTGGAGGCGCAGATCGAGACGGAAGGGTCGGTGGTCGT
>JBKPAM010000031.1:0-4362 GCA_046726435.1 Actinomycetota bacterium | reverse complement strand
TAACCTTCACGCTCGCGGGCGGCGTGCTCTGGTCGAACGCCCTCCAGTACCACGACGTCTGGCTCGCACCGCGCGGCCAGCTGCACGAGCTCGAGACGATCGGCCACCGCTTCGCAGGCGACGGTCCGGCGCTGATGACGACATACGAGCCATACGGGGTCAGGCACTTCCTGCGGCGGCTCGACCCCGAGGGCGCCTCGGAGCTGCGGCGGCGCTTCGTCTACCTCACGAACGGCAAATTGCTCGCCAAGGGCGCCTCGGCCGATATCGACCGCTTCCGGCTCGACGGGGTGCTCGTCTACCGCACGCTCGTCCTGCGCCGCGGGCCGGCGGCGAGCAGGCCGTCGTCGGTGTACCGCCTTGTCTGGAGCGGCCGCTACTACGAGGTCTGGCAGCGGCCCGAGCACCCGAGGGAGACGATCGTCACACACCTCCCCCTCGGCGACATCAGCCAAGCCGCAGCCGTCCCGCGGTGTGCCGAGGTCGAGCGGCTGCGAGGCTCCTCACTCGTGACGGCCACGCGCCCGAAGGCGATCTCGCTCGGCAACCCGCCATCGAGCGGCGCGCTGACGATGACTGTCCCAGTGCCCGCAGACGACGTCTACACCGTCTGGATCGCCGGCGACTGGTTCGGCCTGGCCTCGGTCTCGATCGACGGGCGCACGGTCGGCTCGCTGCGTAACGAGCTCAACTGGCCCGGCCTCTACACCGACCTCGGCTCGACGCCGCTGGCAGCTGGCCGGCACCAGGTGACGATCCGGTACGACCGCGGTGGCTGGCGGCCCGGGAGCGGCGCCACGCCGTTCGCCTTCGGGCCGGTCGCGCTGAGCCCGGTCGACGAGCGCGAGCCCGTTGCCTCGGTTAGTCCGGCCAACGTGCTCAGCCTTTGCGGCAAGCCCCTCGACTGGGTCGAGGCCGTGCGCTAGCGGCCTACTGGTACTGGGCCGTCCAGCGGGTCCCCTGGGCGCCGACGTTGCCGGTGCGGGTGCTCCCGATCGAGATCAGATCGCCAGCGACGAAGGAAACGGTGTGGGTCACGTCCGAGCACGTCAGGGCGGCACTGGCAGTCGTGATCGTGCACGTGAGTGTGGTAGCTGCACCGTTCTTGCGCACCGTGTACGCAATCGACGTTGCCGCCCGAGAGGGCCGCGTCCAGCCGGATGGTGAAGTTCTTCAGCGTCCCGGCGACGGGCATCGGCTGCTGAACCGCGGCCTCGGTCGTGCTCGAGCCCGAGACGAACATGCCCATGAACGCGTTGGCCGTGAGGGTCCCGCCGGTCGCCGTTCCGCCGCCGACCACCTGCGAGGCTGGGCCGGTACCCCCGGTCGGACCACGGGCGCCTGTGGGCCCGCGTACGCCCGTCGGCCCACGTTCGCCTGTCGCGCCCTTCGCCCCGGTCGTGCCTTTCGATGAGAGCGACGGTGAAGATCGCTCCAGCCACCAGACCCCGTGACGCGAGGGGAATCGCATGTCGGCCCTATCGGCAGATGGTCGCCGAAGAAAAACAGGCTGTCCACCGCGTCGGCTGTCAGAAGAGCTCGGGGCACCAAGGCTGGCGCTCGGTGCGGAAGAGCTCATCCGCTCGCGCAACCGCACCCTCCTTGAGCTCGTCGAGCCGCTCGGCCCGATGCAGCTGGTCGAACGTGAAGCCGCCGAGGTAGACGGAGCCGAGCTCGTTCACGTCGAGGCGCAGGTCGGCCTCGGCCGTCGTCCGGTCGACGCTTTCCGCCGCGACTCGCCAGCGCGCCTGGTTCCACGGGCAGAACTCGTCCCGCACGTCGAGCACGACCGCGCCCTCGCCGAGCTCACGAGCGGCGAGCGCGGCGCCGACGTCGACCAGGCGCACCCAGACCGCCTCGGCGACCGAGTACCGCATCCGGCGCGGCTCGCGCAGCCAGAGTAAGAGCGGATGGTCCAGCGGCAGCCAGTACGCGCTGATCTTGGCCACCCAGTCGATCCCCAGCAGGTAGCGCCAGATCGCGGCGAGCGCGCGCGGCGAGGTACCGAGCGCCTCGGAGATCTCGAGCGTCGTCCCCGAGATCATGTGCTCGGCGGCGAAGTTGAGCCGGTAGAGCGCGTAGGCCTCGAGCGTCCCGTCGAGCTCGATCACCACGCGCATCTGCTCACCGCCCGGCCGCCCGGACCGCCGCGCCAGCCGCCGAACGCGCCACCAGTCCTGCGTTCGAGTGAACATCCCGACCGTCTCGCCCTGGACCCGGTCGTAGATCCCCGGCAGCAGCTCGAGGACCTCTTCTTCGGTGTCGACCAGCCGAGCCTGGCCGAGCGGCTCGTCGTCCCATAGCACGGCGTGCTCCTTCGGCAGCTCGATGTCACCGGAAAGGGACGCGAGCCCGTAGCCGAACCGCGGGTAGATCGCCCCTTCGGAGGCATACAACGTGGCGAGCGGCTCGCCTCGCGCGTGGGCATCCGCCAGCTGGCGGCGCATCAGCTGCGTCAGCACGCCCCGCCGACGGTGCGTGGGCAGCACGCCGACCGCCATCACACCGGCGGTCGGAACCTGCGCGCCGCCGGGGACCGTCGTCTCGAACAGGTACGCCCCTGCTCCACCGACGACGGCGCCGTCCTCGAAGGCCGCGTGGACGCGCTCCGCCGGCAGGATCGTCGAGAGCCGCTCGACATCCTCGGGCTCGGCGCGGCCGCCGAAGTAGTGCCAGATGGGCTCGAGCGCCCGGCCGACCTCCTCGGGGGCGCAGACCCTGACCTCGACCGTCAAATGCGCTCCAGCGGCGCGTAGTCGAGCATCAGCCGCCGCTCGCTGCCGTCGGCCGCGAACCGGACGGTGACGACGCCGCCCTGCTCGATCCCGGTGACCACTCCTTCGCCGAGCGTCTCGTGCCGGACGGAATCGCCGGTCGAGAGCGTCGGCAAGTCCGACCTGGGCGCGATTCCCGTTGGCGAGCCGTAGCCGGACCACGAGGCCGGCTGCAGCCGGTGCCGCTCGACCTTGTCGCCCGGAAGCTCGTCGAGGAAGCGTGACGGCAGGTTGTACGAGCGGCTTCCCCAGAGCGAGCGGGCGCTCGCATGCGTGAGCACGAGCCGCTCCTTCGCGCGGGTCATCCCGACGTAGGCGAGGCGCCGCTCTTCCTCGAGCCCCTGCTCCTCAATCGAGCGCGTGTGCGGGAAGATCCCCTCCTCCATCCCGATCATGAAGACGGCGCGGAACTCGAGCCCCTTCGCGTTGTGCAGCGTCATCAGCGTGACGAGGCTCTGCTCGCCGCGGATCGCGTCCTGGTCGGAGTAGAGGGAGATCTCCTGCAGGAAGCCCGACAGCGACGGCTCCTCCGCGGTGTGCTGGTACTCCTGCGCCACGCCCACGAGCTCCTGGAGGTTCTCGACCCGCCCCTGAGCCTCGATCGTACGCTCGGCGCGCAGCGCGTCGAGGTAGCCGCTGCGCTCGAGCACACGCTCGATCACCTCGGCGACCTCGAGCTCGAGCGCCCCCGCCTGGAGCGACTGGAGCAGCCCGTGGAACTGATGCACCGCGCGCAGCGGCGCGGCGGCAATCCCGGCCTCTTCCGCCTGCGGAAGCGCTTCCCAGAGGGAGATCCCGAAGGCGTCCGCGTGCGCCTGCAGCCGAGCGAGGCTCGCGTCGCCGATCCCGCGCCGCGGCCGGTTCGCGATCCGCTGCAGCGAGACGGCGTCGTAGGGGTTGTCGATCGCCTGCAGGTAGGCGATCACGTCCTTCACCTCGGCGCGCTCGTAGAAGCGCGGGCCGCCGATCACCTGGTAGGCGACGCCCTGCCGGACGAGAACGTCCTCGAGCACGCGTGACTGCGCGTTCGTCCGGTAGAAGACCCCGATCTCGCTGCTGCTCCAGCCCTGCTCGACCAGGAGCGCGATCTCCGCCGCGACGAACCGCGCCTCGGCGTGCTCGTCCTCGACCTCGAGCGCGCGCACCGGCTCGCCCTCGCCGAGCTCGGACCAGAGGTTTTTCGGCTTGCGCTCGCGGTTGCGTTCGATGAGCGAGTTCGCCGCGCTGAGGATGCTGTTGGTCGAGCGGTAGTTCTGCTCGAGCGCGACCGTCCGGGTCTCGCCGAAGTCGCGCTCGAACTCGAGGATGTTCCGGATGTCCGCGCCCCTGAAGGCGTAGATCGACTGGTCCGGATCGCCCACTGCGCAGACGTTGCGGTGCTTCTCCGCCAGGAGCTGCAGGAGCCGGTACTGGGCGTGGTTCGTGTCCTGGTACTCGTCCACGAGGATGTACCGGAACGCCTTCTGCCAGCGCTCGCGAGCGTCGGGGAAGCGCTCGAGCACCTGAACGGTGAGCATCAGCAGGTCGTCGAAGTCGACGGCGTTCGAGGCGAACAGGCGGCGCTGGTAGAGGTCATAGGCCTCGGCGA
>JBKPAM010000030.1:0-26874 GCA_046726435.1 Actinomycetota bacterium | reverse complement strand
CGGACCTTCGGCGTCAGCTGGAGCAAGCAGGCCAAGTACCTGACCCAGGCCTACAAGATCGCCCGCAAGAACCCGAGGATCACGATGATGCTCTGGTTCCTGCTGAGGGACGAGGGGCGCCTCGGAGGCTGGCAGTCGGGCCTGATCACGGTGAACGGGAAGAAGAAGCCGGCGTACACCGCCTTCCGCCGCCTGCCGCACTGAGATCCTAGGGGCGGGCGATCGGAAGCCGCGCTGGTCTTCCTCACCGTTCCCGGGCATTTGATCGGAACAGGATGCGCATTCGTGAACTGATGCTTGCGAGCAGCAGTTGCGGCGCTCAGGCTGTTTTTGGGGTGCGACGCTGGGGTTGCCCGTGCAGGAGCGTGGCGGCGCGATCGAGGTCCCGCTCCAGGCGTCGACCATTCGTTTCGAGCCAGCCCCGCCTGAGGTCGATCCGCGCTACCACTTCGCGATCAACGTCCCACGCGGCTCGATCGAGGACGCCGCTGCGTGGATCGGCGAGCGGCACGAGTTGCTCGCCTTCCACGGCGATCGCGACGTGGAGGAGGGGGCGACGATCGTGCGCACCGATCGTGGCGCTTCGACCTTTTACTTCCTCGATGCCGGCGGCAACGTCGTGGAGTTGATCGCGAGTCCCCACCTGGATAATGACGATGACGGGCCGTTTGGCCCGAGCTCCTTGGTCGAGGTGGCCGAGATCGGGATCGCGACGGCCGATACCGACGCGACGCGAGCAGCGATCCAGGAGGTGCTAGGCGCGGACATCCTCTGGGGTGGCCGGGAAGGATGGTTGCTCACCGCGATCGGCGACGACCACGGGGTCGTCATCGTCGCCCCGACCGGCCGCGGCTGGATTCCGATCGGGCTTCCGGCGCGGCCGCTTCCGACGTCGATCGTCGCCGAAGGCCCGCGGCCGTGCGAAATTACGCTGGCCGAAGGGCCGTATCACATCCGCGCCGTCGCGACTGACTAGCTTTCGCTAAAGCGGACCAAGTCCCGCCGTCGGGAGTTCGCCGCTCCCCCCTCGGATGCGTGTCGCGAAGGGGGAGCGGTTCTGTTCGATCGAGTTCTTCCGCGCTACTCCTCGCCTAGGGGAGGTAGTAGTTCGGGTTCGGCATCTTGAACGTCTTGTCCGCGAAGCCGCCTAGGAGATCGCTGAACTGGTCGCCGAAGTTGCCGACGATCTCGTAGCCCTGCGACTCGATGTAGGCCCGCGTCCCCGACTTGTACTGGATGGTCGGGCAGGACACGCCGGCCGCGATGGACGGCCCACAGAACTCCGGCTTGTTGAGGTACGCCGGGTACGAGCCGACCGCCGGCTTGGTGAACAGGCCGTCTGTGAAGCCGCCGTGGCCGGTGTCGATCGGCGTTGGCATCACGTAACCGGCGTCGATCTCCGGGACCGTCTTCCCGGAGATGGTCACGGTGGTGAGGTCTGGCAGCCCGGCCGCGGAGTCGCTCACCAGGTTGGCGATCGTCGCGGCGTGCTGCGAATCGCCTCGGCCGGTGAGGAAGAAGACCGCGTAGCCGAGGGCCTTGGCGTCGTTGGCGAGGTCGACCATCCCAGGCGTGGCCGGGAACGCGTTTCCGGTGAAGTGGGTGCCCGTCGCGTCCGTCGTCAGACCGACGAACTGGGCGTTCGTGGTCGGGTTGAAGTCCCAGTTGCTGTAGAGCTCGTAGTTCCAGGTGGTCAGTGTCGTGTCGTCGACGTCGAGCACGATCGCTCGGTCCGGCACCTTCGAGCGCGCAGACAGCCAGTTGTCGCCCTGCTTCGCGGCCGAACGCGCCTCGTCCGCGTAGTTGCTCGTCAGGTTCAGCGGCGTGTTCCAGGTCCCGTTGGGGCCCGAAGTTGCCGTTGGAGCGCCGTAGTAGTTCTTGGCATATGCCCGAGCGACATCGATGTTCGTCATCTGCGCCTCGGATTTCGGCGTGAACCCGAGGTTCGCGGGCTGAAGTCCCGCAACGGCCGCCGCGGCAAACGCCACGACCGCTGCGATCACGACCCCAACCACCAGCCACAGCGAGCGACGCGGCCGCACAAGACCCTTCATGAATCCCTCCTCAGTTGACTCTCCCCCTATCGCGGCGGAGCCTAGTGGATAAGACGAACCGCTGTTCGCGAAGGTGCTCCAGCCGGCGCGCTCTCAGTGCTCGGTGGGAAGGCGGAGGGTGAAGCTGGCTCCGTTCGGCGTGGGGTCGCAGGTGAGATCGCCGTGGTGTTGCTGGGCGATGCGGCGGGCGATGGCGAGGCCGAGGCCGTGGCCGGGTTTGCTGGCGTCGAGTCGGACGAAGCGTTCGAAGATGCGTTGGCGTTCGTGCTCGGGCACGCCGGGCCCGTCGTCGGCGACGCCCGCCTGGACGTACCCATTGAGCCGTTGGAGGCGGACTTCGACTCGGCCGGTGGGTTGGATGGCGGCGAGGGCGTTGTCGATGAGGTTGCGGAGGACGCGTTCGATCGCGTCCGGGGCGCCGCGCACGGTGGTGTCGTTGTCGGCGTCGAGGGTGATGCTCGCGTCGGGTGCGCGTGCGTGTGCGTCTTCGAGGAGTGGGCGTGCAATCGTTGCGAGGTCGACCAGCGCGCGGCTTGGGTGTGCTTCGAGGCGGGCGAGGCCGAGCAGGTCGTTGACGAGGCGGCCGAGTCTTTCGCTGTCGCGCGCGACGGCTGCTTCGAGGCGGTCGCGCTCGGGACGTTCGGGTTGTTCGCGCAGAAGGGTTTCGACACTTGCTTGGAGGGCGGCGACTGGGGTGCGGAGCTCGTGGGATGCGTCGGCGAGGAAGCGACGGGTTGCGGTGTCGCTCGCGCGCGCTTCCTCGACGGCCGCTTCGAGGGCGTCGACCATCTGGTCGAAGGCGGCGGCGAGGTTGCCGAGCTCGGTGTCCGTGCGGCTGGGCTCGAGGCGGAGTTTCGAGTCTCCGTGGGCGATCCGTGTTGCGGTCTCGATGACCGCGGAGAGAGGGCGAAGGGCGGTGCGGGTGCCTTGGAACACGAGGAGGGTGGCGAGCGCGAGCGCGACGGCCGCGACCAGGAGCTCGACGAGGACCAGGTTGGTGACGGCGTGGTTGATGTTCGCGCGACTGGCGCTGAAGGAGACGTGCATCCCGTCGGGGAGGACCTCGTCGAGAACGAGCAGCGATCCGCGCGTCTGGATCGCCGTGCCGGTCTTCGCCGGTCCGGTCGCGGGAGCTGCCGCGAAGCGGGTGGAAATACCCTCGAGCGCGAGGCCCGGCAGGAGTCGCTTTGCGTCGGCCGCGGAGCCCGCACGCTCGACGGCGACACCGGCGTGGCTCAGCCGGTTGCGGAGGTCGCCGTCGAGCTTGGCGCGGTAGGCGAGGGTGACCGCGGTTACGACGGCGGCGAGCACGATCGCGAGCACGGCGAGGGTGGTGAGGATGACGCGGGCACGGAGCGAGCCTGTCTTCATCGCGGGTCGAGTCGGTAGCCGAGGCCGCGTACCGTGTGGAGGATGCGCGGGCCGTGTGCCTCGAGCTTGCGGCGGAGTGCGCTGACATGGACCTCGACGACGTTCGGGTCGTAGGCGTCGTAGCCCCAGACCTGCGTGAGCAGCTGGTGCTTGGAGAGAACCAGGCCGCGCTGGCGGACGAGGTAGGCGAGCAGTCGCAGCTCGGTCGGGGTGACCTCGAGCCGCGCACCGGCGCGGCTGGCGAGGCCGGCCTGCTCGTCGACGACGACGTCGCCGGCTTCGACCGCTGCCCCCAAGCGACCCGTTCGCCGCAGCACGGCCCGCACTCGGGCGAGCAGCTCCTCGAGCGCGAATGGCTTGACCAGGTAGTCGTCGGCGCCGAGCTCGAAACCGCCGAGCCGATCCTCGACCGCGTCGCGGGCGGTCAGGAAGACGATCGGGAGATCGCGGGCGGCGCGCAGCTCTCGCGCCAGCTCGAACCCGTCGCCGCTGGGAAGGAGCACGTCGAGCACCGCCAGATCGGGAGCTGCGGCGAGGACCGGCTCAAGGCCGGGATAGTCGGAAAACCCGATGACGGCGATCCCTTCCCGCCGGAGCGTGCGCTCGACCGCCTGGCGGACGGGCTCCTCGTCCTCGACGAGCACCACCCGTGGCGACTTCGCGCTCACAAGCGAAGTATCGCGGCCCGCTCCTGAGCGCTACCTGAAGACCACCTCCGTCTTCAGGGCCAGCACAGGAAGGGCTGCGACGCTGACAGACAATGCGAACCGCGGTCGCCAGCATCATCACGGTCGGGCTGGCTCTGCCGGCGGCGGCATGCGCCGGCTCGCCGGGCAGTCACGTTGCGCGGCTCGGCACTACCGCAACGCAGAGCAGCACCTCCATTAACCGGCAAGCAGGATCAGCGGGGCAGAACGGAGGGCTCGCCTTCTCCCGCTGCATGCGCTCCCATGGCGTGGCGCAGTTTCCCGACCCCGACAGCAGCGGAGCGATTCCGAAGGTCAGCCTGAAGCATCTCGGGGTCAGCAGCTCGCGGTTCCAGGCGTCCCAGAGCGCCTGCGCATCCCTGCTCCAGCCGACCAACACCCAGGTGCAGAACACGGTGAGCGGCATGCTCGATTTCGCGCGATGCATGCGCTCCCACGGCGTGCACGACTGGCCCGATCCCACCACCGATAGCGATGGGCAGACCGTTTTCTATCTCCACGGCCGGATCAACCCGGATTCGCCGCAAATGGATGCCAAGTCCGGCAGGTGTTCGCACCTGCTGCACCCCGCTCCCGGCCAAAACGGAACCGTTCTGTGCAATGGCATTGGCGAAGCAGGTTGCCACCATTACGGGTAACGGGACGCGTCTGACGGGCGCGCCCGTCGGTTGACGGTGTCGCGATGAAACGCATCACCACGCCGAATCCAAAGCACCGTCGCGGCGTTGCCGTCGCCACGATCGTCGTCACGGCCGCCCTGGCCCTGGTGGCGACCGCTTGCGGGGGCTCACCGGGCAGTCACGTGGCACAGCTCCGCACGACCACAACGCACAGCGGCACGACCTCCTCCTCCAACACCTCGTCAGCGTCGGCGCAGGTCAACAACGCGGTCGCCTTCGCCCGCTGCATGCGCTCCAAGCGGGTGCCGAACTGGCCCGACCCTGAAAGGAGCGGACTGTTCGACAAGACCAAGCTCACTCTCCAGCAACTCGGGGCCGGCAACTCCCAGGTTCAGTCGGCCCAGAACGCCTGTCAACACCTGCTCCCGGGCTTCGGAAGCGGGATGACTCCTGCCCGGTTCAAGCAGATGAGAGCGGAGGCGCTGATGTTCTCCCGGTGCATCCAAGCCCACGGCTTCCCGAACTATCCCGACCCTGGTAGCGACGGCCGCGAACCCGACCCTGCCTCCGTTGGAATCGATCAGGGCTCGCCACTGTGGCGGGCCGCACACAAGGCCTGCTTCCAGCCGTGAGCGCGCATCTCACGAAGCCTTAAGCAAGCTCTAAGCTTCGGGTTCGGCTAGCTCAGGTTGCTGTGTTGCACTGGTGGCTGTGGCATTGCCACCTGGACTGGCCGTGAGAATCCTCTGCCTCCGCGTGGCGTGGAGGCCGGCGATGAACGGGCGCTGATGAACGCGGTTGAAGGTCGGGGCGGGCGCGTTCTGGTCGTGGACGACGATCCGGACGTCCGCGAGGCTGTTGAGACCGCGCTCGAACTAGAGGGCCACCGTGTCATGACCGCGGCTGACGGTCTTGCGGCGATGAAGCGGTTGGGGCAGGCGGAGTTCGATGCCGTGGTGCTGGATGTGCTGATGCCGAACCTGGACGGCTTCGAGGTCTGCCGGCGCCTGCGAGCGGCGGGAAACCGGACGCCAGTGCTGATCCTGACGGCGCGCGACTCGGAGGAGGACACGATCCGCGGCCTCGATCTCGGAGCGGACGACTATCTGGTGAAGCCGTTCGCGCTCGGGGAGCTGCTTGCCCGCGTGCGCGCGCTGCTGCGGCGGACGCGTCCGGCGGGCGAGGACGCGCCACTCTGGTTTGCGGGGCTGTCGCTCGACCAGCAGACGCGAGAGGCTTCCCGCGGTGGACGCAGCCTCGAGTTGACGCGGACGGAGCACGCGCTGCTCGAGCTGTTCCTGCGCAATCCGCGTCAGGTGCTGACCCGGGAGGTGATCATGGAACGGGTCTGGAACTACGACTTCGGGCCGACGTCGAATCCGCTCGACGTGTACATCAGCTACCTGCGACGAAAGACGGAGGCAGGCGGAGAGCCGCGCCTCATCCACACGGTGCGCGGCGTCGGCTACGCGCTGCGAGAGCCGTGAGCCTGCGCACGCGCTTGACACTCGCCGGGGGAGGTGCCGTGTTCGTCGCGCTCGCGATCGCATCTTCGGTGATCTACGTCGACGTGCGCTCGAAGCTGCACGAACAGATCGACGTCTCGCTGATCCAGTCGGCGGAGGGCGCGGCGTCGAAGTGGGTCGCCGCCAATAGCCCGCTGCCGCTTTCGGCTGTGCAGAAGGCTGCGCGGTTGAAGAAGGCCGCCCGCTCGAAAACGGCGCACCTCTTGTTCGGCAAGGACGCGTCCGGCCTCTTCCAGGTCATCCCGAGGGTCACCGTCCTCTCGAATGGGAGTCAGCCCGGGTTCGTGCGCCTGGTCGGCCGCGACAAATCGGTGGCGAGCGGGCTGTCGCCCCCGTACTTCCGGGACGTTCGCTTCGCCGGTGTGGCGATGCGGCTGTACACGATGCGACTGCCTTCTTCGAGCGACGGGCTGGTGCGGACGATACGCCCGCTGACCGAGGCGAACGCGACGATCGCCCGCGTCCGCTGGCTCCTGCTCGGGCTGACGCTCGGTGGGGCGCTCGCGGCCGGCCTGTTCGGACGCCTGGCCGCGAATGCGGTGCTGCGCCCCGTACGAACGCTCGCCGGGACGGTGCGTTCGGTGAGCGTGACGCGTGATCTCAAGCAGCGGATCCCGGTGAGCGGCCGGGACGAGCTGGCAAGCCTGGCAGCCGACTTCAACGCGATGCTCACAGCCCTCGACGAGTCGCAACAAGCTCAGCAGCAGTTGATCGCGGACGCCTCGCACGAGCTGCGGACGCCGCTGACCGCCCACCGCGCGAACATCGAGCTGCTGGCGCGGCCGGACCTGCCCGGCGAACGGCGCCAGCGCGTGCTCGGCGCAGCCGTCCGCTCGATCGAGGAGCTCTCGGCGCTGGTCGGCGATCTCATCCAGGCCGCCCGCGACGGGAGGTCTGTCGACGCACGCGAGCCGCTCGCGCTCGACGAGCTCGTCACCGCTTCAGTCGAGCGGGCCCAGCACAGGACGCCGGAGCTGCGCTTCGAGAGCCTGCTGGAGCCTTGCCGGTTTGTCGGGGCCCGCTCGCGGCTGGAGCGCGCGGTCGACAATGTTCTCGACAACGCGATCAAGTGGAGCCCGCCCGGCGGCACCGTCGACATTCGGCTCGTCGACGGGACGCTCACGGTGCGCGACCACGGGCCCGGCATCGCCGAGGCCGACCTGCCGCACGTCTTCGACCGCTTCTACCGGGCGGCCGCGGCGCGCGCCATGCCCGGCTCGGGGCTCGGGCTCGCGATCGTCAAGCAGACCGTCGACGACCACGGAGGCAGCGTCACCGTCGCGAATGCCGAGGGTGGCGGCGTGCTCGTGACCCTCCGCTTCGATCCGGAGAACGGCGGCTTCTAAGGAAGCTCTCAGCAACCTCTCAGACAGAGCAGCGATCCGTTCAGGTTGCGGTGGTGAGCTTTCTCTTGCTCTCGACTGAAAGGAGCCGAAGATCATGTGGTGCCGCCGGTCACTCATCCTCACCTCCGTCGTCGCGGTTGCCGCGTCCTTGCTGCTCGCGGCCGGCTGTAGCGGCGGCGGCTCTCCCAGGGTTGCGAGCGTCGGCTCCACCACGACCGCCGCCACGACGACGACGCGGAACGGAGCGGTCGCCTTCTCCCGCTGCATGCGCTCCCACGGCATGCCGAACTTCCCCGACCCGCGGCGTGTCGGCGGACGGAGCCTCAAGCTGACCGTGCACCGACTCGCGGCCAGCAACCCCCGGTTCCAGGCGGCCGAGAGAACCTGCAGACGCTTTCTTCCGAACGGCGGCAGCGGGTCGCAGGAAACGGCCCGGCAGACGCGCACCCAACTCGCGGACGAGTTGTCGTTCGCACGGTGCATGCGCAGCCATGGTGTGACCCGCTTCCCGGATCCGAAAGCGCAGGGTGGTCTGACGGTCGAGATGGTCCAGGCCCAGGGCATCGACGTGCACTCACCGGCTTTCCTGCGGGTCGTGCAGGCGTGCCTGCCGGCGTCGCATGGCGCGCTCACGCCTGCGAAGGTCAGAGAGGCGCTCAGCCATGCGGGCGCCTGAGCCGGCCGCCGATTCTGAGCGCCGGCTGAAGACCGGTACCGTCTTCAGCCCCAGGACAGGAAGCGCTGCCACGCTGGCGGGTGATGAGCGACAGCAGCCGCGGCGCCGACTGGGGCGCTTGAGTCCGATCCGAGTCCGGCTCACGCGCAGGAGCATGCTCGTCGGCGGGCTCCTCCTCGTCGCGCTAGCCGCCCTGGCCGTGGCGATCGCCGATCCGTTCGCCGGTCGTGCGTCGGGCGTGCACAACGCAGGCTTCGACAACGGCTCGCCGACCTCGACCCGCCGGGTGGAGCGAACGTCGCTCTCCTCGCAAACGCAAGTGAGTGGCACGCTCGGCTACGCAGGCTTGTGGACGGTGTCCCTGCTGGCCGGGATAGAGCCCGCTTCGCTCGCACCCGGAGAGCAGGCTGTCTTCACGATGCTGCCGTCGGCTGGACGGATCGTTCGTCGCGGGCAGCCGCTCTTTGCAATCGACGGCGAGCCGACGCTCCTCCTGTACGGCTCGACGCCGGCGTGGCGGACCTTCCGCGCCGGCATGTCGCAGGGGGTGGACGTCGCCGAGTTGAACGCGAACCTGCGCGCGCTCGGCCTCGGCGTGCCGAGTGGCGATGCGTTCACCTCGGCGACGAGCGCAGCGATCTCAGCCTTGCAGCAGGCGCACAGCCTCACCCAGACCGGCACGCTTCGGCTCGGCCAGGTCGTGTTCGAGCCCGGCGCGCTGCGGGTGACAACGGTAACTGCGACCCTGGGCGCACCGGTTCAGCCCGGCCCGGTCGAGACCGGAACCTCGACCCGCCGTGACGTCTCGGTCCAGCTCGACGCCGCCCAGCAGTCGGAGGTCAAGGCGGGCGACCGGGTCACGATCACGCTGCCCGACAACAGCACCACGCCTGGTGTTGTGACCTCGATCGGCAAGGTTGCGACCGCCCCCTCGAACAACCAGAACAGCGGCGGCGGTTCGAGTTCGCCGACGATTGACGTCGACGTTCGCCTCCTCGACCCGAGAGCGGCCGGCCACCTCGACCAGGCGCCGGTGGAGGTCTCGATCACCGAGCAGAGCGTCCATGATGCCCTGGCTGTGCCGGTGGACGCGCTCGTTGCGCTCGCCGGCGGCGGCTATGCAGTGGAGGAGGTCGAAGCGAACGGCACTCATCGCCTGGTGGCGGTGAGGCCGGGCCTCTTCGACGACGCGCAGGGACTCGTGCAAGTGGCCGGGAGCGGCCTGGCGGTCGGTCAGCGCGTGGTGGGGCCCGCCTCGTGACCGCCGAGGCGCCCACCCTCGAGCTCGAGGAGGTGACGAAGACCTATGACGCCAGCCCACCGGTTGCGGCGCTGCAGGGCGTCAGCTTCAGCGTCGATGCCGGCGAGCTCGTCGCCGTCGTTGGCCCCTCCGGCTCCGGCAAATCGAGTCTCTTGCACCTAATGGGGACGCTGGAGCGGCCAACCAGCGGCCGGGTTTCGATCACCGGCCTCGACGTCGCGGAGCTGGGAGATCGCGAACTCGCGGCAGTGCGGGCGACCCGGATCGGATTCGTCTTCCAGCAGTTCTTCCTCGCCGAGCATTCGAGCGTGCTGGACAACGTCGCCGACGGGCTCCTCTACGCCGGCGTCGCGGCAGCGGAACGTCGCAGGCAGGCGGCAGACGCGCTGAACGCGGTCGGCCTCGGCGAACGGCTGAAGGCACGCCCGCCCCAGCTCTCCGGCGGCGAGCGGCAGCGCGTCGCGATTGCGCGCGCCCTCGTCGGCGCCCCCGCGATCCTGCTCGCCGATGAGCCGACCGGCAACC
Source organism: Actinomycetota bacterium (assembly GCA_046726435.1). Taxonomy (GTDB): domain Bacteria; phylum Actinomycetota; class Thermoleophilia; order Gaiellales; family Gaiellaceae; genus AC-32. The sequence goes on along the minus strand of JBKPAM010000030.1, from coordinate 16,788 downwards.
TCGACAGCACGACCGGCGGGCAGATCATGACCCTGATCGAGGCCTTGAACGACGACGGTGCGACGATCGTCGTGATCACTCACGAGCACGCGATCGCAGTCCGCTGCCCGCGCCGGATCCAGCTGCTCGACGGCCGCGTCGTGGGCGACACCGTCCGGTGATGGAGGCCGAACTCGCATCGCCCCGGCTCAGCCTCCTCGATCTGGCTCGTGTAGCCAGCGTCGGTCTGCGCACCCGCCGCGTCCGCGCGGCGCTGTCGGCGCTCGGGATCGCGATCGGGGTCGCCGCGATCGTCGCCGTGCTCGGACTCTCGTCATCCTCACAGGCCGGCCTACTGGCCGAGATCGACCGGCTCGGCACCAACCTGCTCACCGTCACCAATGGACAGACGCTGTTCGGGCAGGCGGCCGAGCTGCCGCTCGCCGCGCCGGGCATGATCCGCCGCGTTGGCCCGGTCACCCAAGTGCAGGAGACCGGCTCGACGAGCGCCAACGTCTACCGCAGTCCCTACATCCCGACGGTCAACACGAATGGTCTCGCCGTCCGGGCCGCCAGCCTCGGCCTCCCCAGAGCCGTGGGCACGACGACTGTGGCAGGGGGTTATCTGAACGCTGCAACTGCACGTGAACCCGTCGCCGTGCTAGGCGCGCAGGCGGCGAGCCTGCTCGGGATCGACCGCATCTACTCCGGCGAGCGGATCTGGCTCGGCGGCATGTGGTTCTACCTTGCGGGCATCCTCAAGCCCGCCGTCCTTGCCCCCGAGATCGACGACTCCGCCCTCGTCGGCTTCCCCGCCGCCATACGCTGGCTCGGCTTCGACGGCCATCCCACCACGATCTACGTCCGCAGCGTCACGAGCCAAACAGCGGCCGTCTACTCCGTCCTCGCCGCCACTGCCGACCCCGAAGCCCCCAACGAAGTCGACGTCAGCCAACCCTCGGCCGCGCTCACCGCCCGGGCCCAAGCGCAAGGCGCCCTCAACAGCCTCTTCCTCGGCCTCGGTGCCGTCTCCCTCCTTGTCGGCGCCGTCGGCGTCGCGAACATCATGCTCATCGGCGTCCTCGAGCGGCGCTCCGAGATCGGCCTGCGGCGCTCGCTCGGCGCCACCAAGGGCCAGATCCGCACCCAGTTCCTTGGCGAAGCGATCCTCCTCGCCGTTCTCGGCGGCGCCGCGGGGGTCGCCGCCGGCGCCATCTCCACCATCATCTACGCTCACATCAAGCACTGGACGGCCGTCGTCCCAACCACCGCCTGGGCCGGCGGCCTCGCGGCCGCCACCCTCATCGGCGCCATCGCGGGACTTCTCCCCGCTATCCGCGCCGCACGACTCTCGCCAACCGAAGCTCTCCGGACCGTCTAATTGGCGAGGGCTTCGTTCCATTCACGGATGCTCCAGTTGCGGACGACGCCGTTCTGAACGAAGGGGTCGCCGTCGACGAATTCCTGGGCTGCTTGCCGGGTGGTGAAGATCGCCATCGAACCGTCGGCCTGCGGATCGGCGAAAGTCCCAACCATCAGCAGCGTGCCGCGCTCGTGGAATTCGAGGCAGCGGGCCCAGTGGGCCGGGAAGTGAATCGGCGCTTTCGCGACCACGTCATCGGCGGACTCGTAGGCGAGGACGTACTTCGCGTGAATCTCGGGTGCGTTTGCCCTCACGTGTTCGCTCCTTTCGCTTCGTCTTCAGTCGGAGGTTGTCGCCGGAGCCGGTGCGCCGATTACCTTCGCTTCACTCGGTTCGATGTTCGTGCCTGGTAGTCGTCGGTCGAGCCAACGGGGCAGGTACCAGTTCCAGTCGCCGAGGAGCTTCATCGACGCGGGGAGCAGGACAGCCCGGACGATCGTCGCGTCGATGAGGACGGCGGCCGCGAGACCGACGCCGGCCTGCTTGACGTCCAGCTCTGTCAGCGTGCCGAAGATCGAGAAGACGCCGACCATCACGAGCGCCGCGCTGGTGACGACCCCGGCCGTGCGCGTGATGCCGTAGCGGACGGCATCGTCGCTGCTCATCCCCTCGTCGTACGCCTCGCGGATACGGCTGAGGATGAACACGTGGTAGTCCATCGAAAGGCCGAAGAGCACGACGAAGAGGAAGAGCGGCAGCCAGGCGATGATCGCCCCGTCGGAGTGGAATCCGAGCAGGCCCTGCGCCCAGTGGTGCTGGAAGACAAGGACGAGGACGCCGTAGGCAGCGGAGACCGAGAGCAGGTTCAGGACGATGGCCTTCAGCGGCACGACGACGGAACGGAACGTGACGAGCAGCAGCCCGAACGCGAGCGCGAGCACGAACGCGATCACGTACGGCATCCCGTGCTTGACCTGATGGGTGAAGTCGACGTCCTCGGCAACCGTCCCGGTCACCGCCGTCTCGTCGCCGTGGATCCGACCGAGCGTTTGCGGGATCAGCTGAGTGCGCAGCACATGGATCGCGTTCCGGCTGGCCTGGTTGTTTCCGAGACCCGTGAGCGGGAGCGCGAGCGCCGTCGTCAAGCCGTCGTCGCTCCTGTTGACGGCGAATGGTGGGTGCGCGACCCCGCGCGCGGCCGCGAGACGTTCGAGGTTCTTCAGTTCGCGCCGGACGCGCGGCTGCTCAACGGGTGGGGCGCTGACCACGACTGCGGCCGGCGCCGACGTGCTGGGAAACTCGGCCTGCATCCGTGCAAGCAGTGCCGAGTCGCTCCGCGGCTTGAGCGTGTCGGAGTCCGGTTCGGAGACGTGCAGACGGAGCGCCGGGATCGCCAGCGCAACCAGGAGGCCGGCACCGAGGAGCAACGACACCACCGGGCGGCGCAGCACGCGCGCGATCACGGCCGGCCAGAACCGCGACGTGCTCGTGTCCGTGCGCAGGTGCGGGAGGAAGGGGATTCGGCCGCGGTCGAGCCGCGGCCCGAGCAGCTCGAGCACGGCCGGGAGCACGGTGAGGGAGGCGGCCACCGCACAAGCTACAACCGTGATCGTGCCCGCGGCGATCCCGTTGAAGATCGCCGACCCGATCACGAACTGGCCGGCCATCGCGATTGCGACTGTCGTTCCTGCGATCACGACCGTCCGGCCCGACGTGGCGGCCGTGCGCGCGAGCGCCTCGTGGGACGAGAGGCCTCGCCGGCGTTCCTCGCGCGATCGGATCACGTAGAAGAGGGCGTAGTCGACGCCGACGGCCATCCCGATCAGGAGCACGATCGTCTTCACGCTGCTGTCGAGCGCGACCAGGTGGCTGATCGGTCTGAGCGAACCGAACGTCGCGACGACCGCGGTCAGCGCAACCAGCAGCGGCACGAGCGCAGCGACCACCGATCCGAACGCGAACAGCAGCACGATCAGCGTGACCGGCAGCGCGAGCTTCTCCGCCCTGTGCAGGTCCCTGTTCGAGCTGGTGGCACCGCCGCTACCGGGACCGTCCCCGCCGATCGTGAGCTGGGGATGGGCTCGCGCTGCGCGGTCCAGCACCGTCTTGACCACGCCGAACTCCTGAGTCGCGCGCGCCGTGAGCAGCGCGGAGTGGTCGGTCGCCGACACGCGCACGGTGACCGGAGCTCGAAGCGTTTGCCCCATCCGTGCGCGGACGTCCGCGATCGCCGAGCGAAACGCAGGCGCGCCGACTCGCACCGAATCGCTGTGCAGGTACGCGTAGTCGAACTGCGGGATGCCGCGAACGTGGTTCTTGTCCAGCAGCGTGTATCCGCGCGCCGATTCGCCGACTGCGCCGTTCTGGAGCGTCTTCGATCCGGTGAGGGCGAGCGCGCCCACGCAGGAGACCACGAACGCGAGCCAGAGGGCGATCGCTCGCCACGGGTGCCGGGCGCTCCAGCGGCCGATCGCCGTTACCGCGCCTGTTCGACGGAGTAGCTGGGGGGCTGCGTGTCGCATCGGTTCCGCCTTTCTGCGCTCTCTCCGAGTGCGGCCTCGAGGATGCGTTCGAGGCTAGGCGACGTGTCAGGCCGCAGCCTCGGCCGGAGGTCGGGAGCCTTGCTCATACGAACGGATCGTTTGCAGCGGGGCGCTCGTCCGTTCGGACGGTCGAGTCGTTGGAGTGTCGGCTCAGGAGATGCGCGAGCGGTTCGGGCGCCGCGCGGGCTCGACGAGGCCGGCGTCGTAGGCTGCGATCACGGCCTGGACGCGGTCGCGCACGCCGAGCTTGCGGAAAATGCTCGAGAGGTGGGTCTTGATCGTCGGCTCGCTCAGGTAGAGGCGCGCGCCGAGCTCGGCGTTGGAGAGACCGTTCGCGAGCAGGGTGAGGATCTCCCGCTCTCGCTCGGTCAGGACGGCGAGCGAGGGAGGTGTTCGCTCCTCGCCGCCGGGGAGACTGCCGGCGAAGCGTTCGAGCAGGCGGCGGGTGACGGTCGGGGCGAGCATCGACTCGCCGGCGGCGACGACGCGCACTCCCTCGACCAGCTGCGCAGCGGTCACGTCCTTGAGCAGAAAGCCGCTCGCGCCCACACGCAGCGCCTCGTAGACGTATTCGTCCAGGTCGAAGGTGGGTGAGGATCAGGACGCGGCTCTCGACGCCGCTTGCGCTGATGCGCCGGGTTGCGTCGATTCCGTTCATGCCGGGCATGCGCACGTCCATCAGCACGACGTGCGGCAGTAGCCGTTTGGTCAGCTCGACCGGTTCGGCGCCCTCGCCGGCTTCGCCGACGACCTCGATCTCCTCCTGGGCGTTGAGGATCATCCGAAACCCGTCACGGACGAGCGCCTGGTCGTCGCACAACAGAACCCGGATGGTCATCGTCGCGCCGCCGGGAGCGGCAGGCGCGCGGTGACGCGGAAGCCGCCTACTGAGTCGGGGCCTGCGTCGAGGCTGCCGCCGAAGGTCGCGACGCGTTCGCGCATGCCGATCAGGCCGCGCCCGTTGCCGCCGTTTCGGGCTGGCGGGGCGGATCCGTCGTCAGAGACTTCGACGATCATCGCGTCCGGATCGAAGGAGAGCTTCACCACGGCGCGCTCTGCGCCGGCGTGGCGGAGCGTGTTGGTGAGTGCCTCCTTCACGATCCGATAAGCGGAGAGCTCGAGCGCGGGCGGCAGCTCCGGTTGCTTGCCGGTGATCTCGAGCTCGACTGCGAGGCCTGCCGCCCGTACCTGCTCGAGCAGGCCGTCGAGTCCGCCGAGGGTCGGCTGCGGTGCGAGGCCGGTTTCGCCCATGCTGCCGAGGACGTGGCGGAGCTCGTCGAGGGCCTGCCGGGCGGTGCGGCCGATCGTGCGCACCGCGCGGTGCGCATCGTCCGGGTCGGAGGCGAAGACCTCGTCGGCCGCGGTCGCTTGCACAATGATCACGCTGAGGTTGTGCGCGACGACGTCGTGCACCTCGCGCGCGATCCGTGCCTGCTCCTCGGCTGCGCCGCGGCGCGCGTTCGCCTCCTGCTCGCGCTCGAGCTGCGCCGCGCGCTCCTCCACCGCTCGCAGGTAGGCCCCCTGGTGCGCAGGTTGTCGCCGAGCAGCCAGGCCACGAGAAGGAGCGCGACACGGCCCACGACGACGGCGAAGTCGTCCCATCCGAGCGGGCTCCAATCGACCAGATGGATGATTGCGGCGCCGAGCACGAGCACTGTGGCAGCGTCGGCGACGATGGCCGTCCGCCGTGGGCAGTGCGCAGCCACCGTGTAGAGCGCAACGATGGCGGCGAACGGCCACCAGCCGTCGTAGCCAAACCCCGCGATCGCCGCGACCGCCACCACGACGGCGAGCACGGGCACTGGATACAGGCGGCGGACGGCGAGCGGCAGCGTCCCGAAGGCAGCCAGCACGAACAGCAGGCCCGTTGCCGCTGCGCTCCCATGGTGGGTGGATGCCGCGGTGAAGCCGGCGATCGCCATCGCGACCGCGAGCGCCGTATCCCAAGCGAGCGGTCGCAGGCGAGCGGGCACGACTTCGCGGAGGTTCACGCCGCGCACGCTACTCCTCGCCCTCGCGGGTCGCCTCATGCGAACGGATGAACCCGCGGACGAACCTCATCTCTCTGGCTGAGCGTGATTTCGACTCTTCGGCCGAGGTCGTCACTCAGAACCGGCACTAGTCTCGACCGCATGGACGCCGACGTAGTCGAGACCCAGGGGCTGACGAAGCGCTTCGGCGCGGCAACCGTCGTCAGCAATGTCGAGCTGCGCGTGCCGCGCGGGACGGCGTTCGGCTACCTCGGTCCCAACGGCGCCGGCAAGACGACCTTGATCCGGATGCTGCTCGGGCTGACCAAGCCGACCGCCGGCGCGATGAAGCTGCTCGGGCTCGAGCTGCCCGCCGGGCGGCGCAGGGCGCTCGGGCGCGTCGGCGCGATCGTCGACGAGCCGCGCTTCCACCACCACCTGACCGGTCGCCAGAATCTGTGGGCGCTCGCCGCCGCGCGCGAGCCGGAGGCGCACGGACGAATCGAAGCCGCGCTCGAGCGGGTCGGATTGACCGAGCGCGCCGACGACCGCGTCGGCACTTACTCGATGGGGATGCGGCAGCGGCTCGGAATTGCCGCCTGCCTGATCGCCGACCCCGAGCTGCTGATCCTGGACGAGCCGATGAACGGGCTCGACCCGGCCGGCATGCTCGAGCTGCGCGAGCTGATCCGCGCGCTCGTCGCCGAGGGACGCACCGTCGTGCTCTCCTCGCACCTGCTCGATGAGGTCGAGAAGACTTGCGACCAGGTTGCGATCGTCGACCGCGGCCGAGTCGTCCTCCAGGGCCGAGTCGCCGAGCTCACCGCCGGCACCGCCACCCGGCTGCGGGTCGAGTGCGCCGATCCCGCGCGCGCTGCCCTGCTGCTGCGCCTGCGCCCCGACGTCGACGCGGTCCACGAGGACAACGGCGGGCTCCTGGTCGAGCTCGCCGGCGACGACGCGCGCACATCGACGGCGGAGATCGCCCGCATCCTCCTCGACGCCGGCTTCGACCTCTACCGGCTCCAGCTCCAGCGCGCCTCGCTCGAACAGCAGTTCCTCGAGATCACAACCCGACTGGGAGAAGCAGCATGACCACCCTCGCACTCCCCACGCGGCGGCCCCGGGGGCCGCGGCTCGTCCGAGCGGAGATCCTCAAGCTCGCCACCCGCCGCGGCCTGATGATCGCCTCGTTCTGCGTCACGGTCGGCGCGACCGTGGCGTCCTTTGCGATCGTCGCGATCCTGCACGCCACCGACCCGACCCACCACAAGCTGATCGGTGGCCTGAGCCACTTCGACGACGGCATCTACTCGCTCACCCAACTGGCGACCGTGGCCGCCGTGCTGATCGGCGCCAGCGCCGGCGCGTGCGACCTCGCCGGCGGCTGCTTCCGCAACCTCGTCGTCACCGGCCGCCCCCGCTGGCAGCTCTATGCCGCCCGCATCCCCGGCGGCCTCATCCTGCTGCTCCCGCTCAGCGCGCTCGCCTTCGCGGCCATCGCAGCCCTGAGCCAGCTGGTGCCTGGGTCGCGGGGAACACCCTCGACCGCACTGATGATCGAGTCGGGACTGTGGCTCGAGCTCTACGTGACCGTGATGTTCCTGCTCGCGCTCGGCCTCGCCTCCCTGCTCGGCTCCCGCGCGACTACGCTCGGCATCCTCGCCGCGCTCCAGCTCCTCGTCACCCCCGTCGTGCAGCGCCTACACAACCCCGGCGTCGGCGCCGAAGCCATCCTCGGGCTCGCCCTCTGGCATCTCGCGCCCAAGGAGCTCCTCAACGGCGCCCCACCCGGCCGCCTGGGCATGTCGCTGACGGCAATCATCACCGTCCTTGGCGTCTGGATGCTGCTCGCCCTCGGCCTCGGTGCGTGGCGCACGATCACGCGGGACGCCTGACGAATCACAGTCACCGGCTACTTGGACCTGATGCCTTTGGCGCGCAGCTCCTCGCGGGCGCGCTCCGGCTTCTTGAGCCCCTTGAGACCTTGTGCGCGCAATACCTCGTCCGTCTTCAGAAACTGGACGTCGCGATAGTCGACCACCTGGACCAGGTTTCCCCACGGGTCATAGAAGTCGAGCCCGATCTCCCCGAAGACACGGATGCCCAGCTCATCGAGGCGGGCGCGCACGGCCTCCTTATCGTCGACGACGAGGCCGAAATGGCGCGCCTGGTCGCGCGGTTGGCTGCGCCCCTCGACGACTGCGATGAACTGATCGCCCATGTCGATGAAGGCGGTCCTCCCAATTTCGCTGCGAAGCTCGAGCGGGCCGAAGATCGATTCCCAGAAGGCGAGCGCCTCCTCGAGGTCGCCGACTTCTAGGGCGATGTGGTTGATTCCAACCGGCTTCGGCACTCCGCGCCCCCTCCGATCACGATCATGCCACCCCCTCGTGTGGAGTTCCACGTCCGACCGCGTGGCCATCCGGGCGCGGCTGGGCCTTGAAGATGGTGTGGCAGACTCCGGTTTCAGCGCGCGCTCGACGACGATCGGGATGCGGAGGATCGAGACAATCCAAGCGCAGTCGCCCGCACGTCCTCTTCGCGGCGGCGCAGAGCCGGCGGAACGCCTCGTGTTAGGTGAACCGCTTGACGAAGTCGAGCGCCGTCTGGGCGACCTCGCGCCAGCCGTGGTCGATCGTGAGGGCGTGGCCTCGGTTCGGCATCTTCACGATCTCGGTCACGCCGGGGTTGTGCCTCTGCCGCTTGTAGGCGGCGTTCGCGATCGCCCACGGCACCGTGTGGTCCTTCTCGCCGTCGATGATCAGCAGGGGACCGCGGTCGGGGTTCGTCGTGTTCACCTTCGCTTCTGTCCACGGGTTGAGGTTCGCGTTGCCCATCTGCACGAGAGAGATCCCGGAGCCGGCGACGTGGAACGTGTCGTAGAGCTCCTTCGCCTCCTTCTCGTCCAGCGCGTTCGCCCAGCTGTACTTGAACTGGTCGAAGGTGAGCGTGATCGCGCGGCCGCGGGTGCGCGGGTCGACCAGGAACGGGCCCACTCCCCTGAGCACCGAGGCCGGCAGAGGCAGAACGCCGCGGAAGACTCCGGGGTCGATCGCCACCGTGGCCGCCGAGAGGCCCCGGCCCGCGAGCATCTGCGCCAGCAGGCCCCCGGTCGAGTGCCCCATTACCGCCGGTTTCTTGTCCAAGGCATTGATGACCTCGGTGGTGTGATCGGCGACCTGCTTCAAGGTCTTCTTGGCCAGGACGTCCGGGTTCGCCCGCGCCTCTTCAACCGTTTCCGGATCGTCTGGCCAGTCCGGCGTCAGCGGCGCATAGCCGGCCTGCTTGAAGAAGTCCGCCCAGTTCGCCCAGCTGCTCGGCAGCAGCCAGAGGCCGTGGACGAAGACGACCGGTGTGTTGCCAGAGGCGTTGGCCGCCTCGACCTCCCGCTTCTCCCGCTCGGAAATCGACGCCATACCAAACTCCCCTTCGGTCGGGTGAAGGTCAACCGGACCCTATCGAAGGGCGGCCGAGCGTCACTTGCCATCGGGGGCCGCTCCGCCGCGCCGGATTTCGTAGTGCTTCATCTCGTCGATATCCCGGAAGAACGGCTGCACGGCGTTGAAGAACTCGCGGAAGTGCGGCGACGCTCGGAAGCCGTGTTCGTGTCCTTCGAGGGAATCCCATTCGATGCGGACGATGAAGTGCTGGGGTTCCTCAACGCCACGCGCAACCTCGAAGGCCAAGCAGTGTTCGTCCTGCTCGAGCAGAGTGCCGGCACGCGTGTACGCGCTCTCGAACGCCTCGGCTTGCTCGGCGACGACGGTGTAGCGGATGTACTCGACGACCATCTTCAGCTCCTTCCGTCGGAAGAGACAAATACGATACATATATGTATCGAAAAGAGGTTGCATGAGAGAGACGCGCGGACGGAAGCGAGATCGAGGCATCGACGAGCGCGTGCTGGCGGTCGCGGGCCAGCAGCTCGCGGCGTCCGGTTACGAGGCGATGTCGATTGCGGCCATCGCCCACGGCGCCGACACGACTCGGCAGGCCGTCTACCGGCGCTGGCCGACGAAGGCCAGCCTCGCCGCCGCAGCTCTGCAGCGGGCAGCCGATGAGGCGGCCGGCGCAGTTGATTCCGACGACCCGTATCGCGACCTCATTGCTGAGCTCGCGAACTTTCAAGACGGTGTGTCGCTGCCGGGGAGGATGTCGTTGGTGGGGACGATGCTTCAGGACGGCATCGATCCGGGAGTACGTGCTCGCTACCAAGAGCGCGTCATCGCGCCCCGTCGTCAGCGGCTGCGCGCGATCCTGGAGCGGGCGCGCGCCCAGGGCCTGATCGATGAGGACGCCGACCTCGACATCGCCGTCACGCTCGGCACCGGCTCCTGGTACGCACGCGCACTCGCCGGCTCGCCGCCACCACACCGCTGGCCCGAGCGCACCGCGGCACTCGTCTGGCGCGCGGTCGGCGGCGAGATCCAAGCGCAGGCAGCGTCGTAGGATGGCCCCGTGCAGTCGGCGCCGGCCAGCCTGCGGCGACGGCCTCGTAGCCCGTGAGGCCGTCTCCTCGAGCTCGGCGAGCGTGTTACACGATCGGCTGCTGGTCGTTAGTCGCCGAGCGGCGTGGCGGTCGCTGGGCCGCCGAGCGATGGGCGGCGGCTCGGGTGCTCGTTCAGCCTGAGCTCATCGCTCTCGAGCTCAGGCTGGCGTGAGATCTCGGCCCGAATCCTGAGCTCATCGGCCTCCTCCTGGGCCCGCGCCTGGAGCGTGATGCGGCGGGTGAGGACGTTGGCGCGCTCCTGGAGGCGGTGCACCTCGACGAGGTCGTTCGCCCGGAGCGCGGCAGCGCTCCGCTCGTAGGCGCCGCCGGTGCTGAAGAGATGTGTGAGCTTGAGCATGAGCGCGACCAGGTCGATCGCGATCAGGAACGCAAGGAAGAACTCGACGTACTTCTTCACGGACGGGCTCGCCTTCTCGACGCGGTCGAGCGCCGCCTGGCGGGCGAGGAAGTCGCGGTCGGCCTTGATCGTGGCGACCCGGTTCGCGATCTGGCTGCTCTCGGCGGCCCTCCAGACCGCGATCTTGCGGCGGTTTGCGGCGATCGTCGCGGCAATCTGGGGTCCGGCGCGCTTCAGCTCCGCCACGGCGGCGGCCGCCCGGCCGGCGTCTCGCTTGTAGTAGGGCCCGCGGCCGAGCTTGTGGGTCTGTGAGCAGCTCGCAAGACCTGCCTCGCAGTCGGCAAGGAAGCGGCTGTTTGTGACCTGCCGCTGGAGGCTCGCCTCTCTGGCCTGCGCGGCGGCGATCTCCTTCTGCGCCGCTGCGATCTTTGCGTCGTAGGTCCGCGTGATCTGGTTCGTCGTCTCGTGGATCCGCGCCGTCGTCGTCTTGCTCAGCTCGTCGTTGATCGAGCCGCTGTAGATCACCTGCGCCATCGGGAGCCCGATCACGAGCGCGATCGCGAGCGAGAGCGCGAGGCGCGGGATCGTGAGCACCAGGTTCCATGACCAGCTCGTGCCGAAGCTCTTCAGGACCAGGCGCTCGATCAGGCAGTAGAGGACGGCCCAGGGCGGGAGCACCCACAGAACGCTCGTGATCGACGTACTCCACCACTGGCTGGCAGCGACCGTCATCCCGAAGCCGCTGACGACCGCCATCCCGGCGACCCACATACCCAGCCCGTTGAGGAAACTCGCTTCGCTGGGCACCATCCGGAGGACGAAGCCGTCGCCCCCCGCGAGCCACGCCCAGCCGGTGCGCACGCGCTGACGCGATGCCGTGTCGGTCATCGCGGCGTCAATCGTCTCCTGTCGGTCCATGGTCGAGGCAGCACTCATGCGAAGAACAAAAGACGCACGATCGGCCGATGAGTTGGCACCGCGCTCCGATTCTTAGGGTCTTGTTACTCGAGCGGTTAGAGAGGCAGCAGGCCAGTTCCAGGCCTCGGGCGGCGGCCTCGGTCGGACCCTGACGACTTTTGGCTGCCACGAGGTCCGAGGGTGCGTCAACGAATGACACTTCATTGAGACCCGGCGCGCCTGGCGGGCTCGCCGCGCGTGCCGGCACTCGTACGATTCACGCGTTGGAACAGGAGATTCGGTTTTGTGCAGCACCCGACGGAGTGCGTCTCGCCTATGCCTCCCACGGGAGGGGCCCGCCGATTGTCAAGGCGCCGAACTGGCTCACGCACCTCGAGTTCGACTGGAAGAGCCCGCTGTGGCGGCCATGGCTGGAAGCGCTCGGCGAGACCAACCAGGTCATCCGCTACGACGAGCGCGGAACTGGGCTCTCTGACTGGGAGGTCGAGGACTACTCGCTCGACGCGTGGGTGGCAGACCTCGAGGCGGTGGTTGACGCCGCCGGCGTCGACCGTTTCACGCTGCTCGGTCTCTCGCAGGGTGCGCAGATCGCGATCGCCTACGGCGTTCGGCACCCGGAGCGGGTCAGCCACCTCGTCTTGTGCGGCGGCTACCTGGGCGGGAACGAGCCCACGGCGACAGACCGCGAAGAGAGCGAGGCGCTCGACTCGCTGATCAAGATCGGCTGGGGCCAAGCAAATCCCGTCTTCCGCCACGTGTTCACGACGCTGCTCGTACCGGGCGCGACGCCTGAGGTCATGGACTGGATCGACGAGCTCCAGCGGATCTCGGCGTCGCCCGAGAACGCACTCCGCTTCAGCAAGGCCTTCCGCAGGATCGACGTCACCGATCTGGCCCCGCGTGTGCGGGCACCGACGATCGTCTTCCACGCCCGCGACGACCAGATGATTCCGTTTGCTGAGGGCAGGCGTCTCGCCACTGCCGTTCCGAACGCACGCTTCGTCCCGCTCGAGGGACGAAATCACGTCTTCCTCACCGAGGAGCCCGCCTGGCAGACGTTCCTCGTCGAGCTTCGAGGCTTCCTCGGGATCCCCACCTGGCGGTCAGGTACCGAGCTCGACGCACTGAGCGGGCGAGAGCTTCAGGTCCTCGAGCTCGTGGCGGATGGATTGAGCAATGAGGAGATCGCGGCCCGTCTCTACCTCAGCACTCGCACGGTCGAACGGCACCTGTCCAACGTGTACAGGAAGCTCGGCCTCTCCGGGAAGGCGGCGAGGGCGGCGGTCGCCGCGCGGGTGAGTCAGCTCTCCGGAACGCTCTAGCGCTTTCCGGGGGACTGCGTGCTGCCCGACAGAGCTGCGCTCGACCGACCGCGAGATTGGGTGGTGTCGCCGAAGACGCGCCGGCGCATGAGTCCTAGCGTTTGGAACGACATCTCCGAAAGGATCGACATGAAGCTCCTTGCAGCCACGTCGTTCGCGCTCTTCGCAATCGTCGCCGCCACGACGGCCTTCGGAGCCGGGCAACCGCTGATCACGGCGACACCGGTCGCTCTCGCGACCTTGCACCAGTCGTACAAGATCTCCGTGAAGAAGCCCGCCGACCTGATGGTGGTCAAGGTGAAGGTTCCACCCGGCGGCAGCTTCGGCTGGCATTCGCACCCGGCGTACGTCGCCGTCGCAGTCACGTCGGGCACTCTCACGCTCTACGACAGCAGGTACCCGAACTGCGGGCCGAAGCGGTTCTCTCGTGGGCAAGGTTTCGTCGAGCCGCGCAACCACGTCCACCTCGCCCGCAACGACGGGACGAAGCCGGTGACGCTCTACGCCACCTACCTCGGTGTTCCCCCTGGAGCGCAGCCGAACGCACCGGCATCAACACCTGCGAACTGTCCGGCGTGACGGTCAGTTCCTGGACCCTGGCCTGGAGAGTTGATGACGGGAGGATCGAGGGGGTGGACGTCGGCGGGTTGGGCGCCGCCCTCTTGGCCTCCACCGCCGACAGCGCAACGAGGTGGCGGGCAGTGATTCACATCGACGAGCGTGCGACGCCCGTGCAGCACGATGCACTCCTCAAGCTCGTCACGGGACAGCTCGGCGGCGCGTTCGCCGAATTGGCGACGCTGATTGGGGAGGTCAGCGCCATCGAGAAGTCGCCGATTCGGATCGATCTCGATGGTCACAATGCACGACTGTCCATCGGGGCGGCGGTCGATGCGTGAGCGGAATATCGTCGTGTACTGGCTCGCGGGGACCCGGATACTGAGCGCGCCGCGATCGAACGAACCGTTCTCGACTACTTCGAGGGGTGGTTCGACGGCGATCCGGTCCGCATGGAACGCGCGCTGCATCCCCAGCTCATCAAGCGCTCGCTCGAAAACGACCCTTCCCAGAGAGAGACGCTCCGGACGATCTCAGCCGAGCGGATGATCGAGGCCACGGCGCGCGGGGGCGGGAAGGGCGAGAGCCCGGGGAACCTCCGCATCGAGATCGAGGTCGAGGACGTGCTTGGTGACCTTGCCAACGTGACGGTCCGCTCAGCGGTGTACACCGAGTACCTCCATCTGGCGCGGACGTCCGCCGGATGGAAGATCGTCAACGACATGTGGCAACACACTCCAGGCTCGGCGCAGTGAACGAAAGGGAACCGAGGCGTGTGCCCTCACTGGTGTTACCTCTGGGTTCCTTCGAAGTTCCCGGACCGTGGCCGCTGCTAGTGCGCGTGTAGTTCGTGCATCACGGCGTGGCCGCGGCCGATGTCCCTGAGGTCAGGGTGTGCGACTTCGAGGAGTGGGCGTGCAATCGTTGCGAGGTCGACCAGCGCGCGGGTTGGGTGTGCTTCGAGGCGGGCGAGGCCGAGCAGGTCGTTGACGAGGCGGCCGAGTCGTTCGCTGTCGCGGGCGACGGCTGCTTCGAGGCGGTCGCGTTGGCGTGAGCACGCTGGCGCAGGTAGCGATCCTGATTCGCTTCGTATTCCAGATCCTCCAGCTCGGCTCCGCCGGACGGACTCTGCTGCGATCGATGAGATCCGCGCCTTGGTGTGGTCATGACGAGACGGACCACCACGAGAGAAAGGAGAAACCCATGAAACTGACGACCATGACGCAAGTCACCGTCGATGGAGTGATGCAGGGAAACGGCGGCGCGACGGATGAGGACCGCAGGAACGGGTTCGAGCGCGGCGGGTGGGCGATGGGGGTGTTCGACGACGAGAGCCTGACGTTGATCAACCAGACCTACCAGCGCGCCGACGCGTTCCTGTTCGGCCGGCGGACCTACGAGCTCTTCGCCGGCTACTGGGGCGCGGAGGAGCGGGCTCGCGCCGGGGCGGAAGATCCGGGCAACCACCCGATCGCAGCTGCCTTGAACACGAAGCCCAAGTACCTCGCATCGACCACGCTCACCGAACCGCGCTGGGCGGACACGACCGTCCTCTCCGGTGACCTCGCGGCTGCTATCGGCGAGCTGAAAGCCAGGCCGGCGGGTGAGCTGCAGGTGCACGGCAGCGGTGCCCTGATCCGATGGCTGCTCGAAAACGACCTCGTCGACGAGATCATCCTGCTCGTCGTCCCCGTGGTCCTCGGCCAGGGCACGCGGCTGTTCCCCGACACCGGCCCGGACATCGCGCTAGACCTGGTCGACTCGCGCGCCGACTCGAAGGGCGTAACGATCCAGGTCTACCGGCCCACCGGGCGCCCGCAGTACGCACCCGCCACCGCCGACTGAAGCACGTGGCATAGGTGCCGCAGTCAGTGAGAGTCGATCATGGGTGGGTGCGGGCTGCAGCGTAGACAGCTGGCGCCTGGTAGCCGAGCGCGGCGTGTCGAACGCCTCGATCGCGGTCTGCGAGTCGTCACCGCCGACAGGCCTCGGTGTGGCGCTCGTCCCGTGGCTGATCGAGCCGGTGACGAGATTGCCGTCGAGGGCACCCGTGGCCGTCCCGGCGTAGGGTGCGGTCGTGACCAGGAGGAAGTGGAGCGACCTCTCGCCTCGCACCCGCCGTCTGATCGTCGGTGCCACCGCCATCGAGGGCGTGCTCAAAATCGCCGCGCTCATCGACCTTGCGCGACGGCCCGCGAGCGAGGTTCGCGGCTCGAAGGCGAGGTGGGCGGCGGCCGTGACACTCGTCAACTCACTCGGTGCTGTGCCGATCGCTTACTTCGTGTGGGGTCGACGCAGGTCGGAGCCGTCCTGAGGTACGCGCGGCGGCTCTGAGGCTCTGCCCGGTATTGCGTGAATAGGGTTCATGCACGATGCCCCGCCCTCGCACGATTGCTCTCGTAGCCTTGATCCTCGTCCTGACTGATGTCACGTGGGACGGCAAGTCGCTCCGCGTCTCGGTCGGCTTGCCGGGACGACGACGCATCATTCAAGTCGTTTTCCCGTACCCCCCGCAACTACAGAGTTGCGATTACCCCTGACTGCGCTCCCAAGCGACAGTACGCTCGTGCAAGTGAGCGCCCTCGGCCTTCCGCGCAACCGGCCAGTTGACCGGGCACCGATGACCTCCGGGCGGCAGTGGCGTCTGAAGCACTAGCGACAGGCCACAGACGCCGCGGCCACGCGGCGCTGCGGCCCGGAGCAGGCGCGTTCCCTAGCAAGCACGGTCCCCAGACGACCCGAGACCATGGAGGTCTGATCATGCGGAAGCTGATAGCGACTGTGTTCAACTACTCGCTCGACGGCCTTCTCGCCGACGAGGGCACCGAGTTTTGGAAGTTCTGCTTCGACCTGCCCGAAAACCGTGAGCCCGACGACCCGGCGCAACTCGACTTTCTCCAGAGCGCCTACGCGCACATCATGGGCCGCACTGCCTACGAGGCCATCGCCGAATCCATGACAACGGCCACCGACCACCCGTTCGCCGACATCCTGAACGCCGGGCGCAAGGTCGTCTTCTCCCGGACCCTGAGGACGGCCGACTGGGCCAACACCACCATCGCCGCCGGTGACACGGCAGAAGAGATCGACAAGCTCAGGCGGGGTGGCGACGGCCACATCGTGGTCTGGGGTGGCGTCAGCCTCTGGCGGTCGCTCATGCGGCTCGACCTGATCGACGAGCTCCAGCTGTCCTTGTTCCCCTACGTGGCGGGCGAGGGCACCCGGCTGTTCGACGGCGTCCCCACGTCCTACCGGCTCGACCTGGTCTCCAGCACCGCCTCCAGC
>JBKPAM010000029.1:0-5668 GCA_046726435.1 Actinomycetota bacterium | reverse complement strand
GCGGCCGGTCATCGCCGGCTCCACCGAAGCCGACTGGCCCGCGAGCCCGATCATGCGGCGAACGCGGCCCGGCTCCGACCAAGCGTCGATTCCCGCCACATACAACTGACCGCTATCGGGACGGACCAAGGTCGCAACTGCGCTGATGAAGGTCGTCTTTCCCGCGCCGTTGGGACCGAGCAAGGCGGTGACCTGCCCCGATTCGGCAACGAGATCGAGACCGGCCAGCGCTTCGACTTCACCGAAACGCTTGCGAAGCCCACGAGCCTCGACGACTGCCGTCATCCGGCGGACTCTGTCGTCGTGAAGTACCGGCATTTCTCTCCTTTCGAACCGCTATTGCGCAAGAGCGCGAACAAACGAATCGGTCTTTCACCATGTACGACGAACCAGAGCAAGCGAATGTGACATTGGCGGGCTTTGCGCGCTTACGAGGACGTCTTTCGTGTCGACGAGCTGCGGGCGCTCAGCGGATTTGTGACGTGAAAGGCGCCGATATCGCTGTCACGGCGGTGCGGCGAGAGGGGGTTGGGGCACGATCGACGGCATGGTTTTCTCCTTCCTTTATTTCGCCGTCCGGGCTCGGCTGCGCGCGCTTGTTCGTCGCCGGGCGCGGCCTGGAATCCGACCGGCGAGTGGGTCACCCAGCAGGCCCGCAACCTCGGCCTCGACCTCACCGAGAGCGGCATGAGATTTCTGATCCGCAACCGCGACAGCAGGTACAGCGCCCCTTCGATGAGGTCTTCCGCACCCAAAGGGGATCCGGATCGTCAGGCAGTCGAATGGACGCAGCGATCCGAAGAGTTCGTCAAGCGCGCCGCCTTCGTCGTCGTTGCAGTCCGTGCCGTGCACGACAAGCGCACAGACGATCGCGCCTTCGCCGACCTACTGCCGACCGTCATGGCCGCAGCCGACGACGACCGGCCCTACGTGCGGAAGGGAGCCAGCTGGGCGCTCCGGCAGATCGGGAGGCGGAGCGACCGGCTGCGCACACGCGTCCTCGACGACTCCAGGCGTCTCGTTGAGCGCCTGGTAATCGGTAGAGGTCAACGCCGCGGCGCAGCCCGCGATTTAGTACTTGCCGCCGACTCCACGGCCCGCAGCGTTGCCAAGGCCTTCTCAATGCGCCGCATGCGCGTCTCGGACTTCTTTGCGCTCTCGATAGCGCGCACGTGCTCGAACTTGCGGCTGTAAGCCAGCCGGTCGTAGGCGGCGCGGGCGACCGGGTCGGCGTCCAGGGCTTGGGCGAAGTCCGCGGGCTCGACTAGGACGCGGGGCTCGGCATCGAGTTCCACATCGACCTCGACCTCATCGCCCGTCTGGACACCCGCGGCTTGTCGGTTGGCGTTGCTCAGGCCGAGCAGATTGCGGCCGCGCATGATGGCGACCCTGCTCTTCCATGAATGCCCGTTGATCGTGATGGCCACACTCGGCCGCTTGCCTCCACCGAGTGCGTCCACAACCTCTTGGGGAATTTCCAGCCCCTCATCGGCTCCGGCGGCTCGACGTAGCTTCGGAACTTCATGATCCGCTCCCGAAAGGCATAACTGCCAGCCGCAGATACTAATTCGCGGGGCAGGCATCCACGAGCTGAGAGCGAGTCGCCCAGCGCATCCGGCCGCCTTCCGGGGCCGCGGCGCCCTGCGGCTCCCGCCGCGACCTCGCGATTAGTTGGGCGCTGTCACCCGACGCTTGTGGGGGAATCGATCGGAGCCTCGAGCTCCGCGGCTTCGTCGGTGCGGCCGCGAGCCCTCAGGAACTCCGCCAGGCGCTTCACGCTCGCGGAGTAGACCCAGCCGGGAGCGAGATCCGCTGCCCGGTCCACCGCTTCGCGAAGCAGCACCTCAGCTTCGTGGTGCCTGCCCTGTGCCGCCCGCACGACGCCCAGCGTCGTCTTCGTGGCAGGGATCGAGCTGGCATCTTGCGGACCCACGGTCTGCACCGCCGCCAGCGCGTAGCGCTCCGCCTCCTCGAGCTTGCCCTGGTGAACGAGGGCCTCGGCGAGCACGCGCTGGCTCTCGCAGAGGTAGCCGCGGTCGCCGAGCGGCGTCAGCATCCGGATGGCTTCGCGGACCAGCTGCGCTCCCTTTTCGTAGTCGTGTTGCTTGATGAACAGCTCGGCGAGGTAGTTGAGGCTGCGAGCATGGTCGAGCACCGCACCTGCCTCGGCAAAAAGGCGGATCGACCGTTCGTACAGCTCGACCGCCTGATCGGTGTCGCCGCGGAGCTCGGCGACGGTCGCAAGAGAGTGGAGGGCTTCGCCGCGAGGGACGATGCCGCCGCTTTCTTCGGATAGCAGTACTGCTTCCGTCGCGAGCTCCTCCGTGCGGTCGAGCTCGCCATCCCAGAGAAAGGCGACCGCCAACCCGTTCGCCGCCCAGCTCATCAAGTTCTTTCGCCCCGTGGCACGTGCGGCCTCGAGCGCCTTGCCCGCGTAGTGGCGGGCGCCGACCCCGTCGCCTTCCCACCTCGCAAGTGTCGACAGCTGGCGGAGCGCGTGGAAGCGACCGAAGAAGTCGTCCGGCGCCAGTAGCGCAAACCCTCTCTCGACGAGCTTGCGCGCTCGCGGAGCGTCGGACTCGCGGAAAGCGGTGACAGCACCAAGGGCGATGAGCGCGCGGGCCTCGATCCGGCGGTCCCCCGCCTCTCGGGCGTCGGCTCGGACTTGTTCCATCTCGATCGCAACCGTAGGGATGTCGTCAAGGCGCCACGCCGCCCGAGCGGCCTGGTACCGCCGCTCCAGCGTCGGCTCGAGCTCGACCGAGCGCACGAGCAGCTGGCGGCCGGAGCGATTCGCCTCCTGGGCCAAGGCACGCTTGCCCGCCGCCTCGAGCGCCGAGGCGGTCTCGCGAACGAGCTCGCGGGGCGCCTTGCCGTCGAGCTCGGTCCGTAGCGACGTCGCCCGATCGAGGTGGTACGCACGGATCTCGACCAGCTCTTCCACCCCGCGCTCGTGGAGCCAGGCGGCGAACGTCTCGTGGAGCTCCGCGCGCGCGAGCTTCGTCAGACCCGAGTAGGCAATCTCGCGGATGAGAATGTGCTTGAAGCGGTAGGCCTCGTCGCCGCTGATCGAGGAGTGCGACTCGCGCATGAGAAAGTCGCGCAGCAGCAGCGACTCGAGCAGCTCGTCGACCTCGCCGACGTCGCTCGAGAGGTCTACCACGGCACCCCGCCAGAACACGCGGCCGATCACGGCAGCGCGCTGGAGCACGGATTTCGCGTCAGGCGGTAGCCCGTCGATTACGGGCGGCGATCAGTGCCTGCACCGTGTCCGGAATCGGCATCCCGCCGTCGGCTCCGTCGGCGAGCATGCGGACAGTCTCCTCGACAAACAGCGGGTTTCCCTCCGTCTTCGCGAGGACCGCTTCGCGAATCTCGCCCGAGACCACCGTCGCACCGAGCAACGCGTCGACGAGCTTCTGGGCATCAGCCTCCCGGAGCGCGCCGAGCTCGATCATCGCCCCGCGTACGCGCCCTCCGCCCCACGCTCCATGGGTCTCGAGCAGCTCCGGGCGGGCCAGGCAAAGGATGAGCAGCGGCGCGTCGAGCACCCAGCTCGCGAGGTGTTGGATCAAGGCAAGCAACGGCTCCTCGCCCCAGTGAATGTCCTCAAAGCCCAGCACGAGCGGGTGCTCGCCTGCGAGAGTCTCGGCCCAGGCGCGGGCAGCCCAGGCAATCTCCTGCTGGCTGCGATCGGTCTCGGCCTCAAGCAAGCCCAGCGCAAGGGCGAGGAGGTCCGCCACCGCCTCGTCTTCGCAGAGCGCGAACAGCTTTTCGCGTGCTTCCTCGGCCGGGTCGTCGTCGGAGATTCTCGCGGAGAGCTTGACCATCTCACCGAGCGGCCAGTACGTAATCCCCTCTCCGTAGGGGAGACAGCGTCCGACCAGCACAGTCGCCCCCTCTAGGCCGGCGACGAACTCGCGCGCCAGGCGGCTCTTGCCCACACCGGGCTCGCCGTACAGCGTGACCAGATGGGCGCGGCGGTCACGGACCGTCCGGTTAAAGGTATTGCGAAGCAGCGCCAGCTCGGCATCGCGCCCTATCATCGGCGCGGTCGGCACAGGCTTTGGGCGGCTGCGTTGCTCGGATGCCGACATCGCGCGCCACGCCGCCACCGGCTCCGAGAATCCGCGGAGGTCGCGCGCGCCCGCCTCCTCGAGCTCGATGGCGTGAGCCGCCAGCCGATGTGCACCGGCACCGACGAGGATCTCGTTTGGTTCCGCGCTCTGTTGCAGGCGAGCAGCGAGGTTGACCGCCGGACCGGTGGCAAGCGTCAGTTCGGAATCCTCGGAGAGAACCTGACCAGCCTCGACGCCGATTCGGCACTCGACCCCGAGCTCACCGACCGACGCACGGATCTCGAGTGCCGACCGGAGCGCTCGCTCGGCGTCGTCCCCGTGGGCGAGCGGGATTCCAAACGCCGCCATCACCGCGTCGCCCGCGTACGCCTCGACGGTGCCGCCGTGCGCCTCGATGCTGCCTGCGACGAGCTCGAAGAACTGGGTTACGCGGCGGCGAGCGACCTCCAGATCGGATGCGGAGACGAGAGTGGTCGAGCCGACCAGATCGACGAAGATAACCGTTGCCAGCTTTCGTTCGACTCCATAAGTATGCGAGACGACGCGGCTCTGCGCTCACGTCTTGCTCGCGGCGTATGTGGGGCGCCCGAGGACGGCGTCGTCAAGATGGTGTATCCACCGAACTCTCGAGTTGATGCTGTTCGGATGTGGCGGTGTCCACACCGCCTACTGGCCCTCCATCAGGACACGGCCGCTGTCGACCCGGCCGCGGTCCGTAGGCTGGGGTGATGGCACAGCGGTCGATCAGCGGGCGGGGGTGGGCGCTGTTCGCCGCCATGTGCGTGATCTGGGGGATCCCGTACCTGATGATCCGTGTCGCGGTACGGGAGGTGAGCCCGTCTGCGCTCGTGCTCTTCCGAACCGCGCTCGCGGCGCTGCTCCTATTGCCGCTCGCAACGGCGCGCGGCGAGCTCGCGCCGCTGCGGCGATGCCTCGTGCCGATCGCCGCCTTCGCCGCCGTCGAGATCGCCATCCCCTGGATTGCCCTCGGCACCGCCGAGCAGCGGCTGTCGAGCTCGCTGACCGGGCTGCTGATCGCCGCGGTGCCGCTCGTCGGCGTGGTCATCGCCGCCACGACGGGGACGCGCGAGCGGCCGGGGCGTCAAAACCTCGCCGGGCTCCTGATCGGGATCGTCGGCGTGGGCGCGATCGTCGGCCTCGACGTGAAGGGGGCGTCGGCGACCGCGCTCGCCGAGCTCGCGCTCGTCGCCGTCTGCTATGCCATTGGCCCCGCGATCCTGCAGCGCTGGCTCAGCGACCTGCCTCCGCTCGGCGTGATCGCCGCCTCGCTCGGGCTCGTCGCGCTCGTCTACATCCCGTTAGCGGCGTTCAGCTTCCCGACGCACGTGCCGCGCGCGAGCGTCGTGGCGTCGATGGTCGGGCTGGCGGTCGTCTGTACCGCGCTCGCCTTCGTCCTTTTCTTCGAGCTGATCGCGGAAGCGGGCCCTGTTCGGGCGACCGTGATCACGTACGTCAACCCGGCAGTCGCCGCCCTGCTCGGCGTCACCGTGCTGAGCGAGCGCTTCACCGTCGGAATGGGAATCGGCTTCGCGCTCGTGCTCGCCGGCTCGTTGCTCGCGACGCGCGCG
>JBKPAM010000028.1:0-14239 GCA_046726435.1 Actinomycetota bacterium | reverse complement strand
CTGCTCGTCACCGGCACGCTCGCCACCGCGGGCGGGCCGCACTCGGGCGGGGGGGCCGAGCACGTCGACCGGCTCTGGCGGCTGCAACCGCTCGTGTACGTCCACGCGGTGGCAGTCGCACTCTTCGGGATCGGGCTCGTGTTCCTGCTCGGCTACCTCGCCTCGCAACGGGAGCGCTGGCCGCGGCTGTTCACGCTCGGGCTCGGCGTCTTCGGCCTGCTCCTTGTCCAGATGACGCTGGGCGAGGTGCAGTACCGAACGCATCTGCCGTGGCCGCTCGTGCTGGTGCACGTCGGCGTCGCCGGGGCGGTCTGGGGGCTGCTCGTCGCCTTCGTCACGATTCTGTGGCGCCCCCCGGCCGCGCTCGTGCGAGCCCGCACGTAGACTGGACTAGTGGCCGACGAGCTTCGTTTCGACGGCCGGCCGGAGCTCACTCGGCCGGTGATGGTGGCCGCTTTTCGCGGCTGGAACGACGGTGCGCAGGCGGCCTCGCTCGCCGCCGGCTACCTCGCCAAGACCTGGGATGCGGAGCGCTTCGCGGAGGTCGACCCGGAAGGTTTCTTCGACTTCCAGGCAACCCGGCCGCACGTGTCGCTGGAGGAAGGCCTGACGCGCCGAATCGACTGGCCGGAGACCGGCTTCTACCACGCGCGGCCCGACGGGCTCGACCGCGACGTCGTGCTCCTGCTCGGGATCGAGCCGAACCTGCGCTGGCGCACGTTCACGGAGCTCGTCGTCGGCCTGGCCGGCGACCTCGGGATTGAGCTGATGATCACCCTCGGCGCCCTCCTTGCGGACGTGCCGCACACGCGGCCTGCGCCCGTGACCGGAAGCGCCACCGACAAGGAGCTCGTCGAGCGGCTCGGCCTCTCGGCGTCGCGCTACGAGGGCCCCACCGGGATCGTCGGCGTCCTCCACGACGCCTGCCGCCAGCGCGGGATTCCCTCGGCAAGCCTCTGGGCCGCCGTGCCGCACTACGTCTCGCTGACGCCGAGCCCGCGTGGGGCGCTCGCGCTCTGCGAGCGGCTCGGGGCGCTGGTCGGGGTCCAGGTCGACGCGGAGGAGCTCGAGGAGGCCGCGCGCACCTACGAGGAGCAGGTGAGCGAGGCCGTCGCCTCGGACGAGGAGACCGCGGCCTACGTCGAGGAGCTCGAGCGGCGGGCCGAGCAGATCGAGGAGGCCACGGAGCTGCCGTCGGGTGACGCCCTCGCCGCGGAGCTCACGCGGTTCCTTCGCGAGCGCGAGCAGAACGGCGGCGGCGAGGACGCGGCGCGCGAGCAGTAGCTCGCCACGCCGAAGAACGGACGCGCGGGCGAAGCCCGCGCGTCCTCCAGGCGGCACCGCAAGCGGTGCCTTGGCGAGCAGTAACTAACGCCCGGGGCTACTCCGGAGCCGGGGCCGACGTGTCGGTCTGCCAGAGCCCGAACTCGTTCCCGTGCGGGTCGGTGCAGGTCGCGAACCAGCCCATGTTCGGGACGGGCATCGGGTCGTCGGCGCTCCCGCCGAGCTCCTTCACGCGTGCGGCTCCGGCGTTGATGTCGTCGACGACGTAGTAGGCGCGCGTTCCCTTCTTGCCGGGCTGCATGTTGGTGATCGCCGCGCCTTGCTGGTCGCTGATCCGGGTCATGTGGTACTCGGACGGCCCGGGTACGACTCGAACTGCCAGCCGAAGAGCGAGCCCCAGAACTGGCGTCCCCGCTCGGTGTCGTCCTCCGGAATCTCGATGTGCACGATTTGACGGGCCACAGCCACTCCTCTCGTCGGTTCTCTCCGGAAAGGCATGGGGAGCCCAACCATGCGCAAACCCGCATTCCTCCAATGCCGTCCCTGCCGTGGGTTCGCCCTGCTCGCGTGCCGGTGTGGTCCCGGTGTGGTCTCGGCGATATGCTCGTCTCCGGCCGTCCGGCCCCAGGCGGAGGGAGGTAGATCGGATGGCTGGCTTTCTATTCAGGCTCGAGACGGCGGAGGGCCAACCCGCCAACCCGCCCACGCTTCAGGCAGCAGTTCCTAACTGGAGTTCGGGCGACTGCATCTACTTGGGTCGCAGGACGCTTCGAGTGACTGGCCGGCGCGATGACGACGCCGACCAGCCACCCGTGCTGATCGTGGAGGACGCGGCCGGATGAGCCACTTGTAGCGGCGGACGAGCGCCGGCGGGCAACGACCGGCATCCGACCGAGCAGCGCGCCCTCGGCTACGCGGTTGGGAGCGGTGCTAGTGATGATTCCGCCTGATCGGACCTAATCAAGCAGATGGAGGTGAGGACGACGAAGACGACAAATGAGATGAACCCGACGAAGCGAATCGTCCAGAGGACGCCGTCCGCATCCCGCTCGATTGGAAATGCCACGCCGATGAGAAGCAGAGCGCCGGCTGCAGCTCCGACCGGCGCAAGCCACAAAGGCAATGCACGCGTGCGCCGAATGACGACAGCCGCGGCGATGGAGGTCAGTGCCGCGGGCATACCGATGCCCGCGATCGCGACTGCGTCTGCATATAGAAGGGCGCGGATTGTCGAGTCATCGAGTGTCGAGCCTCCTTCAGCGAGCGCCACTGCGTCGAGGAACGCGGTCGAGGCGGCACCGACAACGACCGTCGCCAAACCTCCAGCGAAAACGAGACGAGAACCGATCTGTCCACCCTTCTCGGCCGCTCCAAGATGGCTTCGGAGCCCGACGATGAACGGCAAGAAGAGGAACACAAACGCGATATCGGCCAGGTAGTCGCCGACGAGGTACCTCTGACCGTGGTCGGCGAAGAACTCTCGCGCCTCGGCGATGGGTTCGTCGTAAGCGGGCGGCTCACCTTGCAAAATGATGCCTCCGATTGCAAAGAGCACGAACCAACCGAGGCCGCACAGGCCGGCAAGACGCGTCCAACTCGGCGTTCGGCCGCCTCCGCGTCGCGTGATCATCCGCTCACCCCCTTGAGCGCGCTCGTACTCGGCGCGGTGATCGAAATGGTTTAGAGCGTCACGGTACGACAGCGCACAGGAACTACAGCCAGCTAGGTCATTCCCGAGCTTCTCCAGCGCCATGGTACTAGGCAAGCGCCGCCGCGTTTTCGTAGGTTCCATGCGGGCCGGGAGGCGATGCGGCTGCTTCCCGGCCCGTCGAACTCAGGAGCAACGAATGCAGATCCCAGGTGTCGCGATCATCCCCCGCTGCGCCGAGTGCGAGGCGTGCTGGCTACCGGCAGACGAAGAGCGCTGGCGGGCCTACCTCACCGACGACGAGCCGCCCGAGCTCGCGTTCTACCTGCCCGGAGTGCGGTGAGCGAGAGTTCGGCCGCGACTGAGGCACGAGAGGCGCCGAGGCGGACCTCGGGGGTGTGAGGTCGCTGGCGGAAGTCCCGCGGGTCTGCCGTCAAACGCCCCGGACGCCAGGACAAAGTGTAGGAACCGAAGCAGGGCTCGCGCCGCAGGCTAGGCCGGGCGGCGAGCCGAACGCGCCTTAGACTTTTCCTCCCTGTGAGTGCCGAGAGCGTGGCGCTGATCCCCTCTTCTGCCGAATGCGAGGCGCATTGGCTCCCGGCCGACGACGAGCGTTGGAGCGCGTACCACACCGACGACGAGCCGCCCGAGCTCGCGTTCTACTGCTCGGACTGCGCCGAGCGCGAGTTCGGCGACACTAGGCTCATCTAGCGGCGACAGAGAACATCTTCATCGTCACGGCGCTCACGTTGCCCACCGGATCTACGGCGCGCACCCGGAGGAGGTGAGGGCCTGACGGAAGCGCCAGTGTGAACCGGGCGCGGCACAGCTGCCGGCTCCTCCGATCAAACGCGCAGCGGAACTTGAGCCTACGGGCTGGGTCATCGCGGTCCCGGGCGCTGAGCGCCACGCGCACGCGCTTGCCCACCAGTTGCAGGGCGATGCGCGGTTTGGTCGGCTTGGTCAGGTCGACCCGCCAGCGGTACGCGGCCGGGGTCGCATCATCGTTCCCGGCCTGGTCACGGGCCCGCACCAACAGACGGTGCCTTCCGTTCGAGACGCGCAGCACCCTCTGCTTTGAGCAGGGCGCGAAGGCAGAGCGGTCGAGTTTGCAGGAGAAGCGAAGCCGCTCGGTAGGGGTCAAATTGTCGGAGCCTGAGAACTCGAACTTGGCGCGGACACTACGGGTCAGCTGGGGCGGCGAGGAGATGATCTTCGTTTCCGGGGCCACCGAGTCGGGAGCAACGACGAGGTCTCCGATCCCGGCTTCGGGAAAGCTCGTGACCGCCTGACAGCCAGAGGTGCAGCTCGGGCTCGCACTGAGCATCTTCATCGTGAGCACGAAGCCGGCGACCTGCCCTGGCGCAAGGCTCCAGTCGTGGGCGTTGTCGGCATCGTCGAGCGGGTGCGACATTTCGATAATCAGCTCGAAGCTGGTTGGCGACCAGTACGCCGCCGCGGCACCGTCGGTCGTACCGCCCGCGGAGCTGTCGGGGAACAAGCAAGGAGAAGAGCTCTTGAGCACACATTGACCAACAAAGCCGTCGCGGAAGGTTGGGAGTGAAGCGCCAGAGGCGACCTCGGCCCCGATAGAGTCGTCGGCTTCGGTGAAGGCGCCGTCGTGGTCGTTGTCGAAGACGAAGTCCGTCAGTGTCGGCTGGCCATACCATTGCTCGATGAGGACGGAGATGTAGACGTTCTTGCCGTCGTTCATCTCACGCAGCGCGATCGGCATCGTGCCGCCGCCGTCGTTCGGCGGGCGGGCGACCTCGAACCTCAGCACACGCGCGCCGTCCCACTCGCCGAAGCCCAGCACCCCGTCGACCAGCGCCGTGCCGGATCCGTATAGGACAACGTCGGGTTCCTGGGCGCTCGCGCCGGCCGGCAAGAGTACCGTCACGAGCGCGGCAACCAGAACGGAAAAGGAGACGAAGCGTCTCACGATCGGCTCCTTGGGTCCTCCTGACGCCTGCCTCTGCTGCCCGGCGATCATCGCTCCTCCTCCCCGGGGCCGGGACGGCTTTCCCGAGTCTAGAGGGAGAGCCTGAATCGGCGTAACCTCTTTCGTGTGCGCACGAGGCTGAGCCGCCGCGGGAGGCTCTAACCGAAGAGGAGGGTCTGATGATTCGCTTGTTTGTGCGGCACCGTGTGGCCGATTACGACGCCTGGCGGAAGGTCTACGACGAGTTCGACGCCACGCGTCGGCCTATGGGTGTGATCGGTGAGGCCGTGTTCCAGGCGATCGATGACCCGAAAGACGTGACCGTCTGGCATGACTTCGAGACGGCGGGCGAGGCACAGGCGTTCGCCTCATCAGAGGCCTTGAGGGACGTGATGCAACGGGCCGGCGTCGAGGGCGCACCGGAGGCCTGGCTCGTCACACCCAGCTAGCAACGCG
This sequence comes from Actinomycetota bacterium, assembly GCA_046726435.1. GTDB lineage: Bacteria > Actinomycetota > Thermoleophilia > Gaiellales > Gaiellaceae > AC-32. The sequence goes on along the minus strand of JBKPAM010000028.1, from coordinate 8,909 downwards.
ATCGAGGCGAGGTCGTTGCGCTCTCCTTGTTGCGCTGAGCGCTGCCGTAGGGTTGCCTAGTACTTCGCTTGCAGTAGCAGGCGCCGGTGCGCTGATCCTGCCCATTCACACTCACGGCGCCCGCTACTACAAGGTCACCCAGGCGACGATCGGAAAGACGGTCTGCGTCAAGGGCTGGACGGCGACGATCCGCCCGCCGGCGGGCTACACGAGCGCGCTCAAGCGAACCCAGCTGGCAGCCTGGCGCTACGCCAACCGCAACCCGCGCCACTACGAGGAAGACCACCTGATCTCGCTCGAGCTCGGCGGCGCTCCGCGTTCCAGGAAGAACCTCTGGCCCGAGCCGCACTCTCAATCCGCTAAGAGCGACCCGAAAGAGAACTCCTGGCGCAAGAAAGTCTGCGACGGGACGCTGACGCTCAAGCAGGCGCAGAAGCTCGAGCTGGCCTACAAGCGGAAGTACGGCTGACGCACTGCGCGCGAAGGCGACCAATAGGTCTGTTGTCACCTAATCCTTCGTGCGGCGTGGATGTTCAAGTGAAGCGCTGAATTAAGTGGGGTGGTCGGCCCTGCGGCGCTGACCGCCCCACCGGTGAGTCGAAGCTGCGCGGCTTGTCCCCGGGTGAGCCGCCCCTGCGGCGGTCGACGGGAGAGGGCCGCCGCCCTCCGCTCACTTGACGCTACGCCCTTACCTCTTCGCCGCCTAAGTTGCTCTTCCGGTCATGGCCCATAACGCCTGCGCGGCGTCCGCCTGACCGGAGCCGGGAAGGGCCGCCAGGCAAGAAGCGGTGAGCGCGGCCTCGTCGATCGTCGTCTCGGGGTGCTCCGCGAGGTAGCGCAGCAGCCGGCGGGCCGCGACCCGTGGGTGCCCGGCGCGGAATCCTTGCGGGCGATCAAGATCGTCAGCTCGAGCGCGCCTGGGGCACCAGCTGGCGCGTCCCTGACAGTGCCACGACCTGGCCAGCGCCCCTTGAACTTCGCGCGATCTCGTAGCAGGCTGGTGATTCGTAACGGAGGAGCTTGTGCGGCCCTCGGGCAGGAGCCAGGCGAAATAGCGCGGGCGGGGAGTCGGCTTCTCACAACCAAGGAGGGGAGATGCGGCTCACTCTCATAATGTTTTGCAGCGCCGTCGTCGTATTGGCGATGGGCGCGGGCGCGGGCGCGGCAGGCACGACGCGGTACGTCTCACCCACCGGGACGGACACCGGGACCTGTACCGCGTCGCCGTGCCAGACAATCACCTATGCGGTCGGCCAGGCGAGCAGCGGCGACACGATTTCCGTCGCGCCAGGGACGTATGCAGAGTCGGTGGTCGTAACCAAGACGCTCGCGCTTGTTGGGCACAACGCTACGATCGACGCGGCCGGACAGACGGCGCCGCCGAATGGTGTCGTGATCTCAGGGGCAGGCGCAGCCGGCACCAGCCTCACGGGCTTCACCGTGATGAACGCGGGCCTCGAGGGGGTCTTCGTGCTCGAGACATCCGGCGTCACCATCTCGAGCAACACGGTCGTGAACAACGACGCGTATGGACCATTCAATCCGCTCTGCGTCGATCAGCCGGATGACTGCGGCGAGGCGATTCACCTGCAGAGCGTCACTGGATCGACCGTCAGCAAGAACCTCGTCCAGAACAACGTCGGCGGCATCCTGCTAACAGACGAGAACGGCCCGACAAGCGGGAACGTGATCCGCGACAACCGCGTGCTCGACAACACACTCGACTGCGGCATCACGCTCGCCTCTCACTGGTTCCAGCTGGGCGCGCCGGCGGCTCCGAACGTGGCGGGCGTGTATCAGAACCTCGTCCTGCACAACACCTCGAACGGGAACGGCGCTGCCGGCATCGGCGTCTTCGCCGGGCCGCCTGGCGCAGCGGCGTGGGGGAACTCCGTGATCGGCAACACCGCGATGCACAACGGCCTGCCGGGAGTCGCGATCCACAGCCACACCCCGTTCCAGAACATCGAGGACAACGTTGTGGTTAACAACACCGTCGCGGCCGACGGCCCCGACGAGGATATCCCGGGCGACGATGGGCCAACTGGCATCAGCATCCTGAGCGCCGTCGACCCGATTCGGCAGGTGACGGTCGCCGCCAATCGGATCAGCGACGAGGAGTTCGGGATCTTTGCGTTCAATGCGCCACGCATCTCCGGGCTCCCGAGCAACAAGTTCAACTCCGTCACCACTCCCGTCACGACACACTGATGCGGATGAAAAACGGGCCTCCGGCATGCTGGGGGCCCGTTCGACTTCCCCGGGCGGAGGCGGGCACACCACCGGGCATCGCCGAGCTGCGGGTGGCAGTGAGAAGGTCGACGCTTCTCCCGTGCACGACCTTGGCCTCAGGAGCGATCCACGTGCAGCGGCGGACGACTTGGGCAAACCAGGGGGATTAACTCCGCTCGCGTTCCGGGCGCCCCTGCCCGATGCCGCAGTTCACCCCTGCCGCCACGGAGGTAATAGCACCGGAAGGTGAGGCCCTCAATGGGCCGTTCGGCCTACACGCCAAGTCAAGATCCAGGAGGTGGTGTAACTCGCGGGCACTTTCATCGCCTGCGCAGGCCGAGCGAGCCCACGCCCTTCCTACCTCGAGCGACACCATGAAGCGCGGGGTTCAGGGCAACACGGCTTGACTCAACCAGCACAAAGGTGGACACTGGGGAGGAACAGTGTTGTTCCCCCTCGCGCCTCAACCGGCGTGAGGAGGTGATGAGAGATGGGATCCGGCTGAGGCGACATAGCTGACGCCCCGCGGAGCAGGCGCTCCGCACTCATCAGAGCGAACAACACAGAAGATAGGAGCTGAGATGAACGCCAAGCGTAAGCATGGCGGGGCCGTGCAGGCTCTGCCACCCACTGCGCATGCACACGTCCTTCAAAGCGATGCGTCCCTTCGAAGAACGCGCCCTTCCAAAGATACGACGAATGACGAATGGACACCCAGGAGGCTGGCGCGCGACAGTGGTCGAGCCCAGTGGGGGAGAGTCCGACGGCCGCCGAAGGAGGGGAAGATGAAAGGCTTCCGACGAACGTGGCTGGCAGTCGTCGCCGCCACCGGGATCGCGCTGGTTGCCGTCGTGGTGGCGCCCGGGGCGTCGCCGGATACCCAGCCGACCGAGGTGCTCAAGTGGAACCGCATCGCGGTGAGCACGCTGCTGCAACCGCCCTTGAGCACGATGCCGCCGGCGGCCGGCGGAGCGCCATCGGCCGCCCAGATCCACCTGGGGATGACGCAGGGCGCCGTCTACGACGCGGTCAACGCGATCGAGCCCAAGCACTATCGACCGTACCTGCTGAAGCGCCGCTTCGCGGCGACTGCCTCCGAGGATGCCGCGGTGGCGACCGCCGCCTACGAGGTGCTCTCGAGCATCGTGCGAGGCGTTCCGCAGGGGATCGCGTTCCCGAACCGGCAGACCCTGCTCGACTCGCTGCGAGCGGCATACGACGACTCCTTGAACGACATCGACGCCTCACCGTTCAAGGCGCAGGGGATCGCGGCCGGGCACGCCGCCGCCCAGGCGATGCTCGCTTCGCGAGCGGGAGACGGCCGCTATGGGCCCTCGCAGTGGAGGGGAGCTCCGAACGGAGATCTCAGCCAGATCCCGGTGGGACAATGGAGTCCACTGCTCCCCAACGGAACGATCGCACTGGATCCGACGCCGTGGGTCGGTGGCGTGAAGCCGTTCCTGATCGAGAGCTCATCGCAGTTCCGCACGGACGGTCCAAACGCACTCACGAGCGCCGCGTACACGACCGACTACAACGAGGTTAAGGCGCTCGGGGGCGACGGCCTGGTCACGAGCACGGCCCGCACGCCCGACCAGACCCGCACCGCGCTCTTCTGGACGGGCGCCGGTGGCCCGTTCTGGAGCCTGATCGCGCGCGACCTGGTCGAGGAACACGGGATCGACCTTGCGGACAGCGCCCGGCTGCTCGCGATGATGAACCTGGCCGCCGCCGACGCCTCCATCAACTGTTGGAACGACAAGTACCACTGGGACTTCTGGCGGCCCTGGACCGCGATCGCTCGTGCGGCGGAGGACGGCAACCCGGCGACGATCGCCGAGGCGGGTTGGACGCCGCTGCGGAGCGCACCGTACCCGGAGCACCCATCCGGCCACATGTGCCTGGACGGCGGCCACGTCGGCGCCCTGCGGCTCTTCTTCGGTACCGACGAGATCGCGTTTGATGCGAGCAGCTTCGTCGTCACCGATCACCCGAATCACTACGAGCGGTTCTCCCAGGCGCTGCGCGAGATCGAGAACGCCCGCGTCTGGGCCGGGCTCCACTTCCGCACCGCGGACGTGCAGGGAGAACGACTTGGCCTCAACGTCGCCGGCTACATGGGCGATCACTACTTCCAGCCGGTAGGCAACCACTGAGATCGAGGGGCGGCTGTCGAGCGGCAGCCGCCCCTCACGTGTCGCGAATGTATGGAAGGCGACGCGGTAGACGAACTGGCGTCTGCAGCGGGCGTCGCTCAGCCAGAGCCGGAGAACGAACAGCGCGAGACGTTGGGCGGGGCGCCGTTGGCTCTCCGTGTCACCAGCGGCGCGAAAAGCGGTAACGGCGCCTTCGATCAGTCCTCCTGGTCATCGAGGCGCGGGGTCACCTGCCGGAACTCCGTCGGCGCGCCGGGGAGGCCGCCCACCTTTGGCTTGTACTCCGGCACACCGACGCAGGTGAAGAGGAGGGCATCGAGCGGCGCGCCCAGCAGCGCGGGTACCTCGCTGTCGAGGAAGGTCATGCCGGAGGCGCCCACGCCGAGCGCGTAGGCCGCCAGGTGGAGCCTCCCCTCGACCAGGCCGGCGGTCAGCTGTGCTTCGCGGTACTCGCGGTCGTCGAGCTCCTCCACGTCGGCGGCGCCGATCACGACGAACGCCGCGTCGCGGGGCAGGCCCTGGTCGAGGCAGATGCGGTAGAGCTCGCGCCGCAGCTCGCCGGGCAGCATGGGAGCGGAGAGGTCCGGCCAGCGGTACACGCCCGGCTCGACCCCGTCGACCGCGTGCACGACGACGAAGTGCGGGAGCGAGACGCCGCGCAGCGCAGCGCCGAGAATGCTCCGGGACACGCTTTCGGAGAGGCTGCCGTTGGGGTCCATCCGCCGCTGCGAGCTGCGGGAGAGCACGACCGTTTCGACCGGATCGGTGCCTTCCTCGGGAACGTTCACCGGCTCGCCGCGCGCCGACGGCTCGCCGAGCGTCTCGAGCTCGCCCGCCCGCTGGGCGACGGTTGCCAGGGGGAACTCGACGGGGTTCGCGTCGACCTCACCAAAGGCCGCCGGGCCGGTCGCCTCGAGCGCAGGCCTCTCCTGGCCGAGCGAGACGACCGCGACCGGCCATTCGTGCACACCGTCGGCGCCGACGAGCTCGCCGACCGCCCGATCGGGGAAGCGGGTGTAGAGCGACGCCTGCAGGCCCGCCGAGTCGGCCGCCGCGAGCAGCTGCGAGAGCATGGTCCCGGCGTCCCGGTAGACGTGCCGGTAGCCGCGCTCGCGGTAGCGCCAGCCCGTACGCCACGGAACCCCCGTGACCACGATCGCGGGCCCGCCCCCGCGCGGCGGCGGGCCGATTTGCGCGAGCGCGTGATCCTGCGGCTGGTACCAGTACATGCTCGCGGGCAGCGCACCGCCCTCCGGCACCCACCCCGACGTAGCGCTCGAGCGGGAACCGCGCACCGGCCGAGCCGGCGGAGCGGAAGAGCCAGGTCGCGTAGGGCCGCTCCACCGTCCGCACGACGCCGGCCGCAAGGTGCAGGATGCGCGAGAGCTGCGGCAGGTCGAGCTCGGCCGGCGCGACCCCGGCGGTGCCGGCCAGCACCCCGACCGCCGGAGCGCTCGTCGGCGGCAACTCCCGAGGGAGCTCGACGCGAAGCAGCGACTCGTCGTAGCGCTTGTAGAACCAGGGCAGCCGCTCGAAGTCGTTCGTCTCGAGGTCCTGCAGGACGCGTGGGTCGTCGCGGGGCTCGTTCCAGTCGCGGCCCGGCTCGTAGGAGGTGAGCCGGTGCAGCGCCTGCGTCGCGGTCTCCACGGCCCGACTCTCGCACAAAGGCGTCTACCATCTTCGCCGTGGCTTCCATCGCGCCCGACCCCACGAGCGTCCTCAGCGAGCTCGAGAGCGCGGACCGCCTGCTCGTGCAGCAGGCCTTCAAGCCGATCGCGAACGAATACCGCATCAGCGTGCCCGCGCCCGGCTCGACGGAGGAGGGGCGGCCGCTGCTCTACGTCAAGCAGAAGAAGATGAAGATCAAGGAGGACATCCGGTTCCGCCTCTCGCCCGACGACGACGCGCACCTCTTCATGATCAAGTCGAAGTCGGTGTTCGAGTTCCGCGGCCGGCACGAGGTGCTCGACGCGGCCGGCAACGTGATCGGGATGCTCGAGAAGAACTTCACGCGCTCGCTGCTGCGGAGCCACTGGCATGTCCGTGACGCTGCCGGCGTGGAGTTGCTCGAGGCCCACGAGGCGAGCTGGCTCGTGGCGCTCGTGCGCCGCTTCGCCGACATCGGCGCCGACTGGTTATCGCTGCTGAGCTGGCTGCCGTTCAACTTCGTGCTGCTCCGAGGAAGCGAGCAAGTCGGGACGTACAAGCGCGTGCTCGGGAAGTTCCGCGACCGCTACCTGCTCGAGCTCGGACCAGAGCTCGGGGACGTCGACCGGCGGCTGATCGTTGCCTTCGCGGTCGGGCTCGACGCGCTCCAGGACCGCTAACCAGCCATTCGGTCTATCGGCCTTCGCCGTAAGGAGATCGTGCGCAACAGCGTAGGAGGACTCAACGGGCTCTCCGCATCACAATGGGACCTCGCGTAGTCGCTTGACTTGTTCAAGCGGCACAGTTCACCACGCCTGACTTACGTGCCCGACTCATCCTTCGCCAGGAGAAGGCGGAGGAGGTGGGCGCGCATGGCCCACCTCCTCCGCAGAGCGCTACTTCTGCGCGAAGTAGATGAATTGGGAATAGAGACCGGGCACGTCCGAGGGGTCGCGCATGTCAGTCCAGACCAGGTTGGCCTTCCCGTTCGAGCCGTAGTCGATGTTGATGTAGTCGCCGTGGAACGTTGCGCAGTTCTCGCATCCGGCAACCTCGGCGCGGAAGAATCGCGACTGCGTGGGATGCGACGGGGCCGTACTGACGATCGTCTTCGAACCAGGGAACTCTCTCAGCGCCGCGTCGTAGAGCGACGTGTCGGTCGTCTCGCGGTCGTTGTAGAGGATGCCGGCCGTGCCGTTCGTTGGATTCACGTCGACCCACGGGAACCATTGGTCAGTCGGGCTCGGGTCGACCTGCGTCGGCCCCGACCAGGTGCTTCCGCCGTTCGTCGAGGTCATCAAGAAGACGTCGGTATTCGTCACGGGCGAGGCAACGTCATGCGTGCCATTCCGGTTATCTGAGAAGACGAGGTACAGCTTCCCGTTCTCCGACGCACGCGGACTGGCGACGATGTTGCCGGCCGAATTGACCCGGACTTGGTAGCCGCTGAGCGTCTGCCGGTCATCGACGTTGAGCGGATAGTCGCGCGATCCGTCCTCGAGCCCGACGATGAACGTCGGACTCGACCACGTCACCCCGCCGTTCGTCGACTTCACCAACAGGTACTGGTCGTCGAATTGCTCGCCGGCCTCCCACAGCGATTGGTTCTGCTCGTTCTCGAACGCGACGTAGACGGTGCCATCGGGCGCCACCGTCGGCACCGAGAACTGGTCTTCGTCGCAGGCCCCCGCTGGGCCTGACTCCTGGAACGTGCAAAGCGCGGCGTTCGAACCGGAAATCTCGTGCGGCGTCGACCAGGTGAAGCCGCCGTCGTCCGAGTGCGACTCGAAGATCGGTGATGAGAGGTACTCGCCCGACGCCGAGACGAACTTCGTCCAGGTGAGGTATGACCGCCCATAGAACGGCGACGACGGGTTGTTGTCCGTCACGATCCACTCTTTGTCGTTGAAGAGCTGCGTGTTGAACGTGTCACAGCCGATCCCGGTGTCGACGATCACGGGTCTCAACCATCTGATACCGCCGTCGGTCGAGACCGACACGACGACGTCGCCGCGGCACGTCTCGCCCCGTCCCGGACTGAAGTTGAAGTTCAGCGACGAGTGAATCGCGGTCCCGTGCTTGCGGTCGAAGACGGTGACTGGATCGCTGCCGATCACCGCCGGATTCTCCCGCGAGATGTTGATGTTCGCCCAGGTTGCCCCGTTGTCGAACGTCGTGTAGATCTCGTCGCAGCAGGTCCCGTAATCGTTCGAGCTTCCGATCATGTGGCCCGGTGCCGTCGGATCGACCTCGATGTCGGGCTCGTTGTTCGGGAACGGGTCGTCGCAGTCGAGTTTCGTGTTCGCTCCCCCGCTCTCCGCGAAGCACTCGAACTGCGAGAACGGACCGTGCTGCTTCGCAAAACCGGCTACGTCGGGTGTCGCCGTTCGCTTCCCTGCCATTCCGAAGTCCGGCTTCGGCTCCTCTGCCCCCGCCCCGCCACTCACTGCGAGAGCAGCGCCGAACACGAGCACCATCGCGAGAAACGGCGCTGCCAATCGCCTTGTCATCTCTCCTCCCCTCATACCCCAGAGCGACTCCGTATGGTGTCTATCGCGGCGACGATATCTCACTTCAAGCCGCGCGGGTTCGGATCCTTGCCCCGCCGAATCTCGAGCCGTCAAAGCTCCGCCGCTGTGTAGACCACTTGCTCACTGCTCTCCTTGGTCATAAAGGCTCGCGGTCCACGATCGAACGCGTTCCTCACGGGCACGCCACGCGGCCATCGAAAACGGGTGGGGGACGTTCGCCCTGGGGTAGCGGGACCGGTACCGCGTCCTCAGCGGGTCGGGTGGTCGTCTCGGTTAGGGATGGGAGCGGCGGCGCGTCTGGCGCCACGGGCCCGGGCTCGAGCGGCGCCGCTTCGACCGCATG
>JBKPAM010000027.1:0-40080 GCA_046726435.1 Actinomycetota bacterium | reverse complement strand
CGAGAGGCCGATGATCTTCACGTTCCGGCGCTCGAACTCGGGCTTGATCTTCGCCATGTAGCCGAGCTCGGTCGTGCAGACGGGCGTGAAGTCCTTCGGGTGCGAGAACAGGACCGCCCAGGAGTCGCCGATCCAGTCGTGGAAGTGGATCGTTCCTTCGGTCGTCTCCGCCTGGAAGTCTGGTGCCGTCTCTCCGATCTGCAACGCCATTGCTTTCCTCCTTCAACCCCCGCAGTCCGGTCGCTCCGAGCCTAGCGGGTCGAAGGTGGCTGAGGCCGGAGCAGGTAGAAGCGCCAGAAGTCGTGCTCGATCGGAAGCACCTCGCAGGCGGAGAAACCCGCCCGATCGGCGTAGTCCGCGACCGTCGCCGGGCGCATGACGGTGCCCGTCCCGGCCGCGCCCTCGCCGACCATTCCGACGGGGAGGCAGTGGAAAACGCTGAACCCGTAGTACAGGCGCTCGGTCTCGCTCGCCGGCGCGGTGAACGTCTCCTCGGTCCGTTCGTCGCCGATGAAGACCAGGCCGCCCTCGGCCAGCAGCGAGCGCGCAGCCTTCAGGACGTCGACCGGGTACGACATGTCGTGCAGCGCCTCGAAGATCGTGACGAGGTCGTAGCGGCCGGCGAGGCCCGGGTCGGCGGCGTTGCGCTCGTGGAACTCGACGCGGTCCTCCACACCGCTGCCCTCGAGGTTCCTGCGGGCGGCCTCGATCGAGGCGCGGTCGGAGTCGATTCCGTCGACCCGCACCTTCGGGTACGCGCGCGCGAGCTCGATGCAGGATCGGCCCTGGCCGCAGGCGACGTCCGCCACCAGCGCCGGAGGATCCGAGGTGAGCCGCTCGTGGATCTCCGGCACGGATGCCAGCCACTCCCTGCCGAGCAGGTTCTCGAACAGCGGGCGCGTGAAAGCCGCCTGCGCCTCGTGCAGATCGTCGCCGTAGTCGGCGTACGGGACGCCGCCGCCCGACCGGAAGGCCTCGGCGAGGGCGTCCATCGGGCGGATCGAGGCCAGGACGGCGCGTGCCGTCGGCGCGGCGTAGCTGAGGCTGGAGACGTCGAGCAGCGCCTCGTCGTGACCGGCCGGGAGGACGAAGCGCCCGTCCTCCTCGACATCCAGCAGCTCGCCCGCGGCCTGCTGCTCGAGCCACTCGCGCGCGTAGCGCTCGTGAATGCCCGCCGCGGCCGCGAGCTCAGCCGGCGTCATCGGCCCCCGATCAGCAAGCGCCCGGTAGAGGCCGAGCCGATCGCCGAGGTAGACGGAGAAAAGCTCGAACGCCCCGACGGCGTCCAGGAACAGGCGCTCGGCGAGCGCGTCTCTCCGTGCTGCCGCATCACGGTCCGCCATTCCGCTCGATCTTCGGGGTTTCCCGGCCACCGCGCAACAGGCGCAGTAGGGTTCGAGGATCGAGACCGAGCAGCTTCACGACTCGACCACCGTTCGCGAGGGGCGCGAGCGCTTCGTCCCGCGCGGAATCGCGACCACCGACTTCGTGGTCGCGCGCGCCGAAGGCGCAACGCTCTGGGACGCGGACGGCAACGAGGTCCTCGACTTCGCCGGCGGGATCGCGTGCCAGAACCTCGGGCACAACCCCGAGGCGGTCGTCCGCGCGGTCCACGAGCAGGTCGACCACTACCTGCATCAGTGCTTCATGGTCGGGCTGTACGAGCCCTACGTCGAGGTGGCACGGCGCCTCGACGCGCTCTGGCCGGGTGAGAGCGAGACGAAGACACTGCTCGTCAACTCCGGCGCAGAGGCGGTCGAGAACGCGGTCAAGATCGCCCGCGCCGCAACGAAGCGGCCCGGCGTGATCGTCTTCGACCGCGCCTTCCACGGACGGACGAACCTGACGATGGCGATGACCTCGAAGCTCGTCTACAAGCAGGGCTTCGGGCCCCTCGCACCGGAGGTCTACCGCGCCCCCGCGCCGTACCCCTACGGCGGCGTGAGCGTCGAGGACGCGCTCGCCGGGGTCGAGTTGCTGCTGAAGCAGGACGTGGCGGCCGAGGCGGTCGCCTGCGTGGTGCTCGAGACGGTGCAGGGCGAGGGCGGGTTCATCCCGATGCCGGCCGAGTTCGTGCGCGCATTGAAGGAGCTCTGCGAGCGGCACGGGATCGTCTACGTCGCCGACGAGGTGCAGTCGGGCTGTGGCCGCACGGGGCCCGTGTGGGCGATCGAGCACGCCGGTGTCGAGCCGGACCTGATCGTCTCCGGCAAGACGCTCGGTGGCGGCCTTCCGCTCGCGGCCGTAACCGGCAGGGCCGAGCTGATGGACGCCCCTCACCCCGGCGGCCTGGGCGGGACCTTCGGCGGCAACCCTGTCTCGTGCGCTGCCGCGTGCGCCGTCCTCGACCAGCTCGCCGAGCCTTCATTCCGCGAGCGGGCGGGCGAGATCGCCGCGCTGCTCCGCTCGCGGCTGGACGAGCTCGCCTCCCGCCACAACGAGATCGGCGAGGTGCGCGGCCTCGGGCCGATGCTGGCGGTGGAGCTGGCTGACCGTACGCCCGAGCGCGCCCGCGAGATCACAGTCGCCGCCCGCGGCCACGGCTTGCTCCTGCTCTCCTGCGGCCTCTACGGCAACGTCATCCGCCTGCTGCCGCCGCTGACGGCGAGCGACGAGGAGCTCGAGCGCGGCCTGGCGATCCTCCAGCGCTCGCTGTAGCGGTTCCGCGGCTCGCGTTTGGAGCGGTTGGAAGCGTCGAGGACCGGGTAGCTGTTGCTAGCTTGACTTTCATGGCCCCTCAGCACCGCATCGTGTGCCCGCATTGCGGGAAAGAGTTCGAGGGCGAGCTGCTCGTCGCCTCGACTGCGCAGGGCCCGCGGGGCTACAAGTGCCCGCATTGCCGGCTGTTCGTGCCGGTCGACCGCGCCGAGCAGGCCTAGCTACTTCGGCTGCATGAACATCCAGCGGTGGCCCTCGAGGTCCGCCGCCGAGTAAAGCCGTCCGAAAGGCAGGTCTTCCGGCTCCCGGAGGATCGTCGCGCCCGCACCGCGCGCGTGCTCGTAGTGCGCGTCGAGATCGTCGACCTCGACGTGGACGCCGTCGATCACCCATGGGGTGGAGAGCCAACGCGCCGCCTGCTCGCACTCCTCCGCGTGGCGCTTCGGGCTCCGGTAGTCCGGGCCCGGCCAGCCGAGGAACACGGTCGCGCCGTCGAGCGAGAGCTCCGCGTGCGTGACCCGTCCCTCGTCGCCGCTGAAGCGCTCGCCCGACTCGTGGAACCCGAACGCCTCGGTCAGCCAGTCAACCGCGGCCCCGACGTCCTCGTAGGAGAGCATCGGGATCGCACGATTCGGCTGGGAAGCCACGCCGTCGTGATTCTACGACGGGCCACCGAGTGAGCAGTGTCTCTAGTCAGCTCCTTTGCATCGCCGCGAATGGCCGCCGGAGCCGGGCTTAGCCCGGCGGGAGGCTCAGGGCGCCGGGAACGTTCGCCCGAGCTTCGAGCCGCCGGCATGTGAAACGCCGGAACGCAGGAAACGTCTCGAAAGGAGGGGGCTCACGGGGGAACCAGGGGTTCCTCCGTGCCTTCAGACGCAGTCTTTGAGACCCTGTGCCTCGGGCAGCGACTCGAGCTTTTTCAGCGTGTTGTTCTCGATCTGGCGGATGCGCTCGCGTGTCACGCCGAAGGCTCGGCCGACCTCCTCGAGCGTGCACGGCTGCGTGCCGCAGAGCCCGAAGCGGAGCTCGATCACCTTGCGGTCGCGCTCCGGCAGCGAGGCAAGGGCGTTCTCGATGTCCTCCCGCCGCAGCGAGACCTGCGCGGTGTCGTACGGCGACTCGGCCTGCTCGTCCTCGACGAAGTCGCCGAGCTCGGACTCCTCCTCCTCGCCGATCGGCTTCTCCAGGGAGACGGGGTGCTGCGCCATGCGCAGGATGTCGCGCACCTCCGCGGTCGTCATCTCGAGCTCGGCGGCGATCTCGTCCGGGCGCGGCTCACGGCCGAGCCGCTGCACGAGCTGGCGCTCGATGTGGACGACCTTGTTCAGCTTCTCGACCATGTGCACCGGGATGCGGATCGTGCGCGCCTTGTCGGCGATCGCCCGCGTGACGGCCTGGCGAATCCACCAGGTCGCGTAGGTCGAGAACTTGTAGCCCTTGCGGTAGTCGAACTTCTCGACCGCGCGGATCAGGCCGAGGGAGCCCTCCTGGATCAGGTCGAGGAAGCTCAGGCCTCGGCCGAGGTAGGACTTGGCGATCGAGACCACGAGCCGAAGGTTGGCTTCGATCATCTGCGTTTTGGCGGCCATGTCTCCGCGCTCGATCCGCTTCGCCAGGTAGACCTCCTGGTCGGCGGTCAGCAGCGGCACCTTGCCGATCTCGCGGAGGTAGAGCCTCAGCGAGTCGAGCGAGGGCTCGACTGTGAGGTCGAGCTTGGGGCCCTTCTCCTCCTCGGCGAGGGCGGGCTGCTCGTGGGGCGGATGCTTGTGCTGCTCCCCCTCCATCAGCTCGATGGAGTGGTCGATCAGGTACGTGTAGAAGTCCTCGATCTGCTCTTTCGTGAGCTCGACCTCTTCCAGGCCCGACACGATCTCGTCGTAGGTGAGGAAACCCTTCTCGACGCCGTCCTGGACGAGCTTGTGGAGCTCTTCAACGTCGGGAAGAGAGATGTCGACGGTGAGCACTTGACCTCCCGGCTGTCTCGCGGCTGGCTGCGACCTACCTAAAAACCACAAGAGCCGGTGCGTCCCATCCCCGGCTCACCCTCAGTGCGCGTCGGATGTTACACGCGAATTCGGAAAATCGAAACAATTTCGTTACACGAGCGAGATGATGGCCGCGGGCCGGCCGCGCGTGTCCTTCAGGGTCACCTCTGCGAACCCCGGCAGCTCGAGACCGAAGGCGGCTCCGAACGCCGCCAGCGCGGGCCGGAGAGCGCGCGCGTTGCCGTCCGCGACCTTCACCGCGAGCCCGACGCCGTCGCTCGAGGCTGCGCACATCAAGCCCTCGGCCCCGCCCTTGGCGATCCAGCCCGGGCTCGCGCGCATCAACTCGGTGTCGGTCGAGCCCTCGCCGCCGATCAGCTCGGGCCGGGCGCGCATCGCAGCCGCGATCCGGTCGCCGCCGTCGAGCCGCTCGAAGCGCGAGAACGCTGCCGCGGCGCGTTCGAGCGGCACGCCGAAACAGACGACGCCGCAGCCGTCGGGCCCCGTCTCGACCTCGTTCGGATCGAGCTCGGCTGCCGCCGCCACCTCGCCGACGAGGGCGAGCTGCAGCGGGTGGTCGTCATCGCGGTAGTCGTCGAGCGGCCACCCGTTCGTGCGGCAGACGGCCAGCATCGCCGCGTGCTTGCCGGAGCAGTTGTGGAAGATGGGCTCTGGTGGCCGGCCCGGTTGTAGGCCGCAGCGGAGCTCCTCCTCGCGGCCGTCCGTCGCCGCCAGCAGCCGCCGCACCACCTCGACGTGCTCAGGCGTGCCGTAGTGCGAGGCCGCAGCGATCGCCACCTCGTCCTGTTCCAGATCCTCGCGCGCGCGCGCGAGAAGCAACGCCTGGATCGGCTTGGCCGACGACCGCAGCGAGGCGGGCCGCGACGGGTCGCCGGCAGCCGCGAGCACGGTGCCGTCGCGCAGGGCCACGGCGTGGACCTCGTGGACGCACTCGAGAATCGCTCCACGGCGCACGGCTACCCTGAGCGGCTCATTCATTGCAGGGAGGGTAATTGCCGGAACTACCTGAGGTTGAGGCTCTGAGGCGCTCGCTCGACGATCCGGTCAGCGCGTTCCCGATCGAGCACGCGGGCCCCGCTCACGTCGCGACGCTGAAGACCTTCGACCCGCCGCTCTCGGTCCTGGAGGGCCGGCGGCTCGCCGGAGCCGAGCGGCGGGCGAAGCGGCTGCTCTTCCCGACCGAGGACGGAGAGCTCGTCCTGCTGATTCACCTGATGTCCGCGGGGCGCGTCCGCTACCTCCGAGCGGGCGAGAAGGGCCCGAAGAGGCCGGCCTTCCGCCTGCGTTTCGAGGGCGGGGGCGAGCTCGTGCTCACCGAGGGCGGGCCGAAGAAGCGGGCCGGTGTCTGGCTGCTGAGCCCGGAGGCCGCGCAGGCGGAGCTCGAGCACCTCGGCCCGGAGGCGCTCGGCCTCGGCGCGGAGCGGCTCGGGCAGATCCTGGCCGACCAGCCGCGCCGGCTTCACTCGCTCCTGCGCGACCAGCGCGTGATCGCGGGCATCGGCCGAGCGTGGGCGAACGAGATCCTCCACACCGCGCGCCTGTCTCCGTACGCCCCGGCCCAGGGACTGTCCCCGGAACAGGTCCAGACCCTCGCTGAGGCAATCGACTCGGAGCTCACGCGAGGCCTCGAGCTACGCGAGCGCGGCGCGAAGGACGCGAAGGTCTACCGCGTGCACAACAAGCTCCGCGAGCCCTGCTACGTCTGCGGCACACCGATCGAGCGCGTCGACTTCGAGGAGCACACGATCTACTACTGCCCAAGCTGCCAGACCGGAAGTCGTGTTCTGAAGGACCGCCGGCTGTCGCGGCTGCTGCGTTAGCCCAAAGGGCGGCCTCGAGTTACGCGGGAGCGGCGGCGCAGCGGCCCTAGGCCCGGCGCGTCGCGACCGCGACGACGTTGCCGTCCGGGTCGGCGAAGTACGCCGCCTCGTCGCCCCAACCGCGCGCCCGGCGCGGGCTGAGCGGACGCGCACCGGCGGCCTCGAGCCGGGCGAGGGTGCCGTCGAGATCGTCGACTCGCACGTAGAGGTAGGCCGGAGACACCGCGCCGTTCAGCTCGGCAGGCGTCGCCCCCGCGGTCTCGGCCCAGCCGTCGCGGCGGTAGAGCCCCAAGCGGTCGTCGGTGTAGAGAACGAGCTCCGTGTACTCCCCTGGCCACTCGAGGTGCGACTCCCAGCCGAAGACCTCACGGTAGAACGCGTACGACCGGTCGACGTCGGCCACTGCGAGGACGACGTGCATCAGGGGGTCGCCGCCTTGGCCCCTGCGGTTAGCCAGTCGAAGACGACGCCCCACTCCTCGTCCAGGAAGTGGCCGCCGCCCTCGAGCAACTCGAAGCGCGCGTTCGGGAGGCGCGCCGCGACGTACTCGCCGTGCGGACGCGGGGTGAGCACGTCCAGCTCGCCCTGCCAGACGCGCGTCTCGGCGTGGACGTCCTCGAGCTCGAATCCCCATGGCTTTGCGAAGGCCAGGTCGTCGTCGGCCCAGCCGCGCGAGCCCTGGCGGACGGCCTCGAGCCAGGACCCCCTCATGATCGCGCGCTGCTCGGGCTTGGACGCACGCTCGCGGTCGATCTCCGGCAGCTCGGTCAGCATCTCGTCGATCACCGCGTCGACGTCGGCGCGGATGCCGTCGACGTACGCCTGCAGGAACGCCTCGATGGCGGCCTCGCCCGCGAGCGCGGCGTTGAACTCCTTGACGTTGAGATCGGCGAGGCCGTCGAAGAAGTCGAAGCTGTCGTCATCGAAGGGTGCCGGCGTGACGAGAGCTCCGACGCGGGCCACCCGCTCGCCGAGCAGGGCCCCGCAGGCAAGCGCGTGCGGCGCGCCCCCCGACCCGCCGACGACCGCGAAGCGCTCCAGGCCGAGCTCGTCGGCGATGGCGGCGATGTCGGCCGGCGCGTCCGCGACCGAGCGGCCGCGGTGCGGATCGGAGCCGCCGTAGCCCGGGCGGTCGTAAGCGACCACGCGCACGCCGTGGCGCTCGTAGATGTCTGCATCCGGGTGGCGCGTGAGTCGGCTGCCCGGAGTCCCGTGCGAGAGGATCACCGGCACGCCGTCTTGCGGGCCGCGCTCGAGGTAGGCCAGCGTGCGGCCGTCCCGCGTCGTGAGCGTCCCCTCGCGCACGGACGGGATCATACGGTCGCCCGGCGAACGTGGTTGCGCGTCACGTCCGCGGGCGAAGGGCAGCCGAGCAGCTTGAGCCCGAGCTCGATCTCGTCTCGCAGGAGCTGGAGCACGCGCGTCGCGCCCTCTTCGCCCGCGGCAGCGAGCCCCCACAGCACCGCGCGGCCGGAGAGCGTGGCCCGCGCGCCGAGCGCCAGCGCCTTCAGCACGTCTGCGCCGCGTCGGACGCCGCCGTCGACCAGCACCTCGAGTCGTTCGCCGACAGCCTCCGCGACCTCGGGCAGGACGTCGAGCGCGGCCGGCACGCCGTCGAGCTGGCGCCCGCCGTGGTTGGAGACGACGACCGCAGCCGCGCCGTGCTCCGCGGCCAGCAGCGCGTCCTCGGCGGTCAGGACGCCCTTCACCACGAGCGGCAGGGAGCACACGGAGTGCAGCCACTCGAGATCGTGCCACGTGAGAGTGTCGTCGACCGCCGCGTGCAGTGCGGTGTGGAAGCTCTCGCCCTGGACCCTGACCGGCAGGTTCGGCAGCGGCAGGTCTTCGGGCAGCGCGAAGCGGGCGCGTAGGTCTCGCTCGCGGCGGCCCGGGACCGGCAGGTCGACCGTGAGCACGAGCGCCTCGAAGCCGGCCTTCACGGCCGCCTCGACCAGGGCCTTCGTGAAGCCGCGGTCGCGCGACCAGTAGAGCTGGAACCAGCGTGCTCCATCCGGCGCGGCCGAGGCGAGCTCCGCCGGCGTGACGCTCGAGAGAGTCGCGAGGATCATCACCGTGCCCGCAGCAGCCGCCGCGCGCGCCGTCGACAGCTCCGCCTCGGGATCGGCCAGGCGCTGAAACGCTGACGGCGCGACGAGGATCGGCAGGGCGACTTCGGAGCCGAGCACCGTGGTCGCGGTCGTGACGCTGCCGACGTCGACGAGGACGCGCGGCCGCAGCTCCCAGCGCGAAAACGCGGCCGCATTGGCCCGCAGGGTCTGCTCGTCGCCCGCGCCTCCCGCGATGTAGCCGTAGACGCCGGGATCGAGGCGCTCCCTGGCCGCCTCCTCGAAGTCGTCGACGTTGACGAACGCGTCCGTCACGCGAGGCGGATCCGCAGCGTCTCGCCGGCGAGCTCGACGCTCCCGCCGCGCGCCCTGATGACCCGCACGGCCACCGCCGCACCGAGGTCGCGCAGGTCCTCGCCGAGCACGACCGGCGCCGATGCGGGGGTCACCGGGGTGAGCGTGAGCTCGGAGCCTTGGACCTCGAGCTCGACCCGCTCGAGCCCGCCGTGCCGGAGGGCGCAGCGGGCAAGTGCGCCGATTGCCCTACCGACCGCGTCCGGGTCGAGCTCGACCTCGCTGCCCTCGCCGGTCAGGCCGACGCGGTCGGCGCCGAGCGGTTCCGCGGCCGATCGGGCGAGCTCTAGCGTGTCGACCGCGCGCAACGGCGGGTCGTAGCGGCCCGCCGCGAGCCGAGCGGCGACGGAGAGCTCGTCGATCAGCTCCGCGATCTGCTTCGAGGCGGTCTCGATCATCTCGACGTAGCGCGCGGAGGTCTCGTCGAGCCCCTCGGACCGGCCGAGGGTGTTCGCGAAGCCGTGCACGGTCGCGAGCGGCGTGCGGAGGTCGTGGCACGCAAGCATCACGAGCGGCGCGAACTGGGGATCTTCGGCCAAGGAGAGGGTCGGTAGGTAGCGTTGCTGCGGTGAACGAGCTTCGGCAGCTTCTAGCACACGACCTGCAGGCGGCGCCCTCCGAGGTGCCCCTCGGGCTTTCGCGCGCGGGCGTGCGCGGGGTCCAGAAGGCGATCCGGATCAGCCACAGCGGGTCGGAGAAGCTGATCGCAGCCGAGATCGACTGCACCGTCGACCTCGACCACGACCGGAAGGGCGTGCACATGTCGCGCTTCCCGGAGCTGTTCGAGGAAGCGATCGAGGAGGTTGTGATCGGCGAGGCGCTGCTGGTCGAGAACCTCGCCGAGCACATCGCCGCGCACATCGTCCAGCGCCAGCACGCGCTCCGGGCGGAGGTCCAGATCGTCGCGCGCTACCCGCTGGAGCGCGAGACCCCCGTGACCGGGATGGCGACGCAGGAGATGGTCTCGCTGATCGGGCTCGCGGCGGCCTCGGAGGAGGGAACGCGGCGGCTCGTCGGCGTCGAGGCGACGGGCATCAACGCCTGCCCCTGCGCCCAGGGCCTCGTGCGGGAGCGCGCGGCCGAGCGGCTCGGGGAGGCCGGCTTCGGCGAGCTCGACGTGGAGCGCATCCTCGAGCTGGTACCGCTCGCGACTCACAACCAGCGCGGGCGCGGGACGCTGTTCGTCGGCTCGGAGGAACGCGTCAACGCGGAGGAGCTGGTGCGAATCGTCGAGGGTTCGATGAGCTCACCGGTCTACGAGCTGCTGAAGCGGCCGGACGAGCTCTTCGTCGTCGAGCACGCCCACCTGCAGCCGCGCTTCGTCGAGGACTCGGTGCGGATCGCCTTGCGCGACGCGCTCTCCAGCTACCCGGGGCTCGACGACTCCGACTTCCTCCTCTCGCGCCAGGTGAACCTGGAGACGATCCACACCCACGACGTCGTCGCCGAGCGCTACGGCACGGTGGGCGAGCTGCGCGCCGAGCTGGAGGGCGCGCCCGCCGAGCGCCACACCGAGCTGCGCGAGTGGCTAGCCGCCTGAAGCTGGGAACCCGGTGTCAGACACTGTGACGAGTCGACTCGGCGGGGCGCCGGAACCGGAACCGCTTCTCGGTTCCCGCACGCAGGCGGCTGATGTTCGGACGGTGCAGCGCAACGACCGCAAGCGCGGCGACCGCCGCGAAGGCGATCACCGGCCAGGGCTCGCCTAGCGCAACCGCCGCCAGCGGCAGCGAGACCGCAGCGGCCATCGAGGCCAGCGAGGCGTAGCGGAAGAGGGCGAAGAACACGATCCAGACCGCGGCTCCCGATTCCGCCGACCAGAGGAGCAACGCCGAGGAACGCGCCGCCGCAGGTCGCAACCACCTTCCCGCCGCGCGCGAACCCCATGAACAGCGGCCGCCAGTGCCCGAGCATCGCCGCGCGCCCCCGGCGATCACGCCCGCGAGCGCACCGACGTAGATCGCGGCCAGCAGAGCCGGCACGACGCTCACTGTGGAGCGCGGTCCACGAGCCGCCGGGACTCGTCCGGCGCGGGCCGCCGCTTGAGCACGCGCCCGACCCTCGCCATCAGCACCAGCGGAACCCCGACCGCGTACGCGAGCGCGTAGTGGAACGACGTCGTGGCGCCGGTCATGGTTCGTACGGGCACGCCCGGCGTGTCGTCACTTCGGCGGAGTGCACGCCCGAGGCGGTTCGAGAACAACTCGATGACGCGCGCGACCGGAGGCCCCGGATCGTTCCAGCGGAAGTACGCGTGGGTGACGGCGCGATGCGGCCGCATCACCTCGAGCGACTCCCGCATGCAGCCCTTCCTGAGGTGGCACAAAGCGTTCCGCACCTCGGCGTCGTCGTAGCGGTAGCGAACGCCCACGCGCGCCGGCGGCACGTCTCGATCGCCGTCGAGCAGATGGTCGCACCAGATGGCGGCGAGGTTGACCCCCGCCGCCTCCGCAAGCGTCATCGAACCGTAGATGCGCGGATTGAAGTCGATGGCGGCGAAGCGGCCGTCACGCCTGCGTATCAGCTCGACCTCGAACAACCCGTCGAAGCCGAGCCGCGAGAGCAGCGCCTCGACCTGCGTGAGGAGACCGGAAGGCGGCTCGACCGTCTCGGAGAACGACGCCGAGCCTGCGCGCTGCGGCCACGTCCTGAGGTAGTGCGAGACGACGGTGGCGAGCAGACGGCCTCCTGCGAAGACGCCGCCGACCGAGACGATCTCGGGTGTGGCGTCCCGCTCCTGCACGATCACAGGCAGCCCAAACCGCGCGACGGTCCTGCTGAGAACCGCGCGGTCGTCGATGATCACGCTGCCTGCATGCTCGCGGGTCGCCCCGTTGCCCGTGACACTTCGCCAGGGCTTGACGATCACCGGGAAGCCGAACGTCTCTGCCGCGGCCCGGGCTTCGTCCGACGTCCCCGCGACGACGCTCGGCGGGGGCTCGAGGCCGACCGCCCTGGCGGCCTTCATGAACTCGCGCTTGTCGAGGCAGTGCTCCAGCACCTCGTGGCGAGGAAGGCCGTGGCGGCAGAGCCCGTCCACGCGATCCCGCCTCGGCGACACCGCGAGCGCGGCCGCCTCGGTCGAGCAGAGCAGGACGTCCTGTGGATGGCGCTGCAGCTCACGCGCGAGAGCGTCGACGAAGCCGACCTGGTCCGAGCGCGGGTCGGGCAAGCGCAGGTGCCGCTTGACGGAGCGTGACCAGGCGGCCGGCGAGACCCGGCGGCTGGAACCGGCGGTGACCTCGAGGCCGGCGGCGGCGAGCGCACGACAGGCCGCGAGCGCCGAGCGTTCGTCCGAGTCGGTGACGAGAACCCGCCTGGTCGTCATCTAGAACGAGAAGATGACCGGGGCGGGCGGTTTCCCGAGCACGCTTCGGGTCACCGCGGGCGCCGCGAACCACGAGCCCGTCACGAAGCGCATCACCGGCCCGAAGGTCCGCGCCGCGGCAGCGCCGACGAAGTAGAGCCCCGGAACGGAGGACTCGAGCCCGACGCCGAGCTGCGGATAGCCCTCCGAGACCCTGAGCTCCTCGAGCAGCTCGGGCGAGAGGAAGGCGTAGCGACGCACGTCGACCCGGTAGCCGGTCGCGAGCAACAGGTGGTCGGCCTTGCGAGCCGAGCCGTCGTCCAGCTCGACTCGGAGGCCGCCGTTCTGGCCGGCGGCCGAGCGAATGGTGCGCCCCGTCAGGATCGGGACGTCCTCCAGCCGTTTCACGAGCCACGCTGCGCCCATCGGCTGGAGGATGTCGTACGCGATTCCCGCCCGCATGCCTCCTGGGAGCCACCTGAACACGTCGGGCGCCGCGGCAACCCAGGCGCTTCCACGAGAGCCGACGTCGATCGGCGGGTAGAGGATCTTGTGGACGAGCCTCGACAGCTTCGTGGTCTTCTCCCCCCGCTCGGCGATCCACGTGACGTAGCCCTTGCGGACGACGATCTCGACCTCGGCCCCGGCCTCTACCAGCAGCGCCGCCGACTCGAGTGCGCTCTGGCCGGCGCCCACGACGAGGACCGTGCGCCCGGCGAAACCCGAGAGGTCGGCGTGATCGAACGGGTGCGAGACGCGCTCCGAGGGGAGCTGCGCGAACTCCGGGGGCCGCCATGAGAACGGCTCCATCCCGGCCGCGACGACGACGTGCCTGGCCGCGAGCTCGTCGCCGCGCGCCGTCGTCAGCCGGAAGCCGCCGCGCGTCGGTGTGACCGAGGCGATCCGCTCCTGCTCGACCTCCGGCACCTCGTTCTGCTGGAACCAGCGGCCGTAGTCGACGAAGTCCCCGATCGGGATCGGCTCGGCGAGGGTCGTGCCCCGCTCCACCTCATACGACTCGAGCCTCCGTTTGCGCTCCGGGTGGGCGATGCTCGACGTCCGCTTCGAGGAGCGCAGAAGCATCCCGGCCGGCATATGGCGCGTCCAGAACGCCATGGTCTCGCCGAACACGAGGGGCCTGACTCCGGCGTGCCGGAGCCCGGCGGCAACGGCCAGCCCCTGCGGCCCCGCGCCGATGATGACGGCCTTTTCCACGGTTCTCAGTCTAGGACTCGCGCTGGCTGAGTCTAGCGCGGGCGGCTACGCGATTCCGTACTGCTTGACCCAGTCGTTCACGACGTCCCAGTCGAGGTTGTCGAAGAACGCCTCGATGTACGAGGCGCGATCGGTCTGGTAGTCGATGAAGTACGCGTGCTCGTAGACATCGAGCGCGACGAGCGGGGTCGCGTTCCAGATCGGGAACGTGTTCTGCGCGTCTCCGATGTAGTTGAACAGCCGCGCCTCGTCCCAGTCGTAGGCGGTCCACGCCCAACCGCGCGCCGCCATCCCGGTCGCCTTCAGGTCGGCGCGCCAGTCCGCGGCCGACCCGAAGTCGCGGAAGATGAGATCCCGGAACGCACCGTCGGGCTCGCCGCCGCCGCCGCCGAGGTGGTCGAAGTAGATCTCGTGGTTCTTGATCCCGCCGAGCGCGAAGCTGAGGTCCACCTTCAGCGCCCGCAGCTCCGAGTAGACCTGGTTCGCCGAGGCGAGGTCGAGCTCGCCGAGCCTGCCCATGATCTCGTTGCGCTTGTTGACGTAGCCCTCGTAGAGCTTGTAGTGCGCCTCGACCGTCTCGCGCGAGATGCCGTCGAGCTCCAGCAGCGCGGGCTTCAGGGGCCGCGGCGTGATCTCCTCTCGATTGAACGCGAGCGTGGCCAAGCGGTCTCCTTTCGACGTCCCGGGACGGCTGAGCATAACGACCCGCCGATTGTTCTAACCCCAAGGCGTCGCTTGCGATGCCGTTAAGAGGCCCTGCCGGCTTTGCCGGCGGGGCCGCCCTGTTAGCCTCACGCCGAGCGAGGAAAGGAGCACACATGCCCTTCGAGGTTCCCCCTCTTCCGTACGACTACGGGGCTCTCGAGCCGTACATCGACGAGCAGACGATGCGGCTGCACCACGACAAGCACCACCAGGCCTACGTCGACAACGCGAACGCGGCCCTGGAAGGCACACCGCTCGCGGACAAGCCGGTCGAGCACGTGCTCACGAACCTCGAGGTGCTTCCGGACGACAAGCAGACGGCGGTCCGCAACAACGCCGGCGGCCACGCGAACCACTCGCTCTTCTGGGAGATCATGAGCCCGGACGGGGGCGGCGAGCCGAGCGGGGCGCTCGCCGATGCGATCGACGACACCTTCGACACCTTCGACGCGCTCAAGCAGCTCGTGAACGACACCGGCGTGAAGCGCTTCGGCTCGGGCTGGAGCTGGCTCGTCCACGACGGCACCGGCCTCGCCGTCTACTCGACCGCCAACCAGGACTCCCCGCTCATGACGGACGACGTCCCGCTGCTCGGGATCGACGTCTGGGAGCACGCCTACTACCTCAAGTACCAGAACCGGCGCCCCGAGTACCTGGCCGCGTGGTGGAACGTCGTCAACTGGGACGCGGTCGCCGCAACCTACGAGCGGGCGACTGCGAAGTAGCTAGGCGCGGATCGGCTTGCTCGCTGCGGTGACGTAGCAGGGCGCGGCCTGCGCGGTCGAGATCAGCACCCGCACGCGGCTCTTGCGCGGCAGCTTCGACTTGAAGGAGACGGAGGTGATCATCGTCGGCTTCGCCGGCCCGGCCACCGCGGCGCCGAGCGCCACTCGCTTCACCTGGCCCCAGCGCTTGCGCAGCTTCTTGTAGCGCTGGAAGCTGAGGAACTTGCCGGTCAGCGCCCGGCCGGCGGTCACCTTCGCGGTGAACTTGCCTCGCGCGACCCGCGTCAGCGTCAGCACCGGCTTGACCGTGACCGAGACGACCGGGCTCGTCCCGTTCTTGTAGCGCCCCGTGTAGGCGGTGCCGATCGTCGGCTTGACGGCGACGCTGAAGGCGCCGTTCGCAACCGTCCTGACCGTCGTGACCTTCGTCTGCTTCGTGCTTCCGCACTCCGTGGCCTGGATCGAGATCTGCTGGTCGGCCTTCTTCGTCCCGAGCTGCCCGCTGAGCGTGACCGGCGCGCCGTAGGCGACCACCGTGGGGCTGGCGGCCAGGGTCATCACGACGGGTGGGGCCGCGCCGGCCACTCCGGCGAGGGCGGCACCCGCGATCGCGGCTGTGAAGAGCGCTTTCACCGTGGAGATGACGCCGAACACGGGCCCGAAATTGCGGCGTGCTATGACTCGCTCGATGCGCGCGCTCGTGACCGGCGGCACGGGGAGGATCGGGTCGGTGATCGTGTCACGGCTCCGCGGCGACGGCTGGTCGGTCGTTGCCGCCGGCCGCGCGGACGGCGACGTCTCGCGGCCCGAGGAGGCGCGCGCGCTCGTCGAGCGGGCCGCGGCCGACCTGGGCGGGCTCGACCTGCTCGTGGTCGCGGCAGGCGAGGGCTTCGCACCCAAGCCCGTCGAGGAGTTGGACGAGCGCGACTGGGACGCCGCGTTCGGCGCCACCGCAAAGGGCAGCTTCTTCGTCGCGCAGGCGGTCGCCCCGCACCTGCGCGCCTCGCGCGGCTGCGTGGTGATGATCGAGGACGTCGCCGGCTACCAGCCGTGGCCCTCCTTCGCGGCGCACTCCGCGGCGAAGGCGGCCCAGGCGATGCTGACACGCGTGCTCGCCCGTGCCTTTGCTCCGGAGGTTCGCGTCTGCGGCGTCGCACCCGGCCCGGTGGCGGTGGAACCGGGCCAGGAAGCGCGGCGAGCCACGGAGACGCTGCTGGGACGGGTCGGCTCGCCGGACGACGTCGCGTCGGCGGTCGTCTACCTCGCGGGCGCGGAGTTCGTCACCGGCACGACGCTGTTCGTGGACGGCGGGCGCTCGCTCAAATCCGCGCCTGCGCCGGAGTCGTAATCCCTTTCGTGGAGTATGCGGTCGTCACTCCCTCCTTGCCGCGGGTCCGAGTAGAAGCGACCATGCCCGCGGTGGCCGCCGACGACCCGACCGACGGACAGCTGATCTCGCGCACGGCGAGCGGCGACCGCGGCGCCTTCGAGCTCCTCTACCGCCGCTATGCTCGACCCGTGTTCGGCCTCGCCCTGCGGCGGCTCGGCGACAGAGGCCGCGCCGAGGACGCGGTGCAGGAGACCTTTGCCTCCATTTGGCGCGCGGCGCGGAGCTACCGGCCCGAGCGAGGCCCAGGCGCGCCCTGGCTCTACGCCGTGGCACGGAACGCGATCACCGACCGCGGCCGTGCGCGCACCGAGCCGCCGGCGGACGTGCCGGAGGAGGCGTCCACCGACACGGGCCCGCCCGAGCGCGCCGAGGCGGCCTGGACGGCCTGGCGCGTCCACCGCGCGCTCGAGGAGCTCTCGGCGAACGAACGTGCGGTGATCGAGCTCGCGTACTGGAGCGGCCTGTCGCAGTCCGAGATCGCCGAGTACCTTGGCATCCCGCTCGGCACCGTGAAGACGCGGACCCGCGCCGCCCTCGCGCGGCTGGCGGAACTGCTGGACGAGGAGCTCGAGAGATGAGGCGCCGCTTGCGGTGCCGGCGTCAGGACGCGTGGGCTGTGCCCATGCTTCCGTCTGAAATGACCGGTCGATGCGCAGTAGGAAAGGATCGCGCGTGATGGGGCGGCCCGACTTCCGCGAGCTGGTGGGCGAGGACCTCGCGCCGGAGGAGCGCGAGCGGCTCGAGCGCGTGCACGAGCTGCTGATCGAGGCGGGCCCGCCGCCGGAGCTGCCTCCGGCGCTCACCCAGCCCGACCTCGACGAGCGCGAGGAGAGCGCGGTTGCGTTCCTCCCGCGCCGCCGCGTCGGCCTGATGCTCGGGCTTGCCGCCGCGATCGCCCTGGTCGCCTTCGTCGGCGGGTTCGTCGGTGGCCGCGCAAGGCAGCCTTCCTTCCAGACGGTTGCGAGCGTCCCGATGCACGGCACAGCGCTTGCCTCGAACGCGACCGGCACGATCGACGTCGGCGAGCTCGACGCCAGCGGCAACTGGCCGCTTAAGTTCGTCGCCCACGGCCTCAAGCCGCTGCCCAAGGGCCAGTACTACGAGATGTTCCTGACGCGCAACGGCAAGCCGGTCGTCATGTGCGGCACCTTCCGCATCTCCAGCGGTGAGAGCGTCCGTCTCAACGCGCCGTACCTCATCCGCACCGGTGGGTGGATCGTCACGCTCGAGCGACCGGGCAGCAATAGCCACCCGGTTGTGCTGACGACTTGAGACGGCCGCACCTGCGAAGCCGGCACGGCCTCTTACGGTCGGCGTCGCAAGCAAGCGTGTTAAACGGCCGCACCGGCGAAGCCGGCACGGACTCTTACGGTCGGCGTCGCAAGCGAGCGTGTTAAACGGCCGCACCGGCGAAGCCGGCACGGACTCTTACGGTCGGCGTCGCAAGCGAGCGTGTTAAACGGCCGCGCCGGCAAAAGCCGGCACGGCCTCTTACGGTCGGCGTCGCAAGCGACGCCTTAGGGCGCCGTGCGGCCGCCCGCGACGAAGGCCGCGTACGTCACCGGCATCTTCTGCCCGAGGAAGCGCTCGCACGCCTGCGCGTAGCGGCGGATCTCGCGCTGTGCGGTCTCCGCGTTCCGCAAGGAGAGGAAGTTCATCAGCGAGCGGGCGTTGACCGTCCAGTAGAACTCGGTGTATGCACCGACGGGCAGCGCGCAGCGCGCCAGCTCGCGCGCCACGCCGAGCTCGACGAGCTCCTGGTAGGCGCGGTAGGCGGTGTCGTAGACGTCCTGCAGCCGCTCGCGTGTGATCTCGGCGACCTCGTCCGACACCGGCTCGAACGAGTAGGCGCCCGGCTTGCCCACCTGGCTGCGAACGTCCTCTGCGTCGGGCACGTAGAAGTCGTCGGTCGCCTTCGCGTAGCGAAGACTGAACTCGTTGAACGAGCCGACGCGATGACGCATCCATTCGCGCGCCACGAAAATCGGGCAGCGGATGTGGAAGCGGAACGAGTTGTGCTCGAAGGGCGTGCCGTGTCTATCGCGCATCAGGAAGCGGATCAGGCCCTCGTCGGACTCGTCCATCTCCTCCTTGCGCCTGGCGAAACTGACGCGGGCGCCGTTCACGACCGAGAGGTCGTCGGCCATCGCGCCGTCGAGGCGCACGAAGCCGTGGTCGAGCACTCTGACGCTTCCGTCGGGCATAACTTCGGGCATGACTGCCACGAAGGCGAGTGTATCGGGGCTATATGTCGGCACCTCCGGCTGGTCGTATCCGTCCTGGCGACCCGACTTCTACCCCGGCGGCACGAAGCCCGAAGACTTCCTCCGCTACTACGCGGAGCGCTTCACGACCGTCGAGCTCAACACGACCGGGTACCGGCTGCCCCGTGAGGAGCTGTTCGAGCGGTGGGCGGAGCAGACGCCGCCCGGCTTCCGGTTCGCGCCGAAGCTGAACACCCACCGGCGCTCAGACCTGGGGACGTTCCAGGAGCGGGTCGGGCTTCTCGGCGAACGGCTCGGCCCGATCCGCCTCGTTGTGAATTCCGCCCGCGACGAGGGCCTGCTGGCGCTCGTGCTCGGCTCGTTCGATCCGTCGCTGCAGCTGGCCTTCGATCTCCGCCACGACTCGTGGGACGGGATCGAGGCCGAGCTGCCCCGGAATGCCGTCCGTGTGGGGTCGCTCGAAGGCGACGCACCGTTCCGCTACGTGCGCCTGCGCGAGCCGCCGTACGACGACGCGGCGCTCGCGACCTGGGCCGGCCGCCTACGGCCGCTGCTCGACGGTGACCTGAACGTCTACTGCTACTTCATGCACGAGGACGAGCCGACGGCGCCTAGGTACGCCGGGCGCCTGCTGGAGCTGCTCGCCCGCTGAGCTCCACGATCTGCCCGACCGCGAATCGGAGCTCCTCGTCGCTGTTGTAGAAGTGTGGCCCGAGGCGCAGGCCGACGTCGGGTCGCCAGTCGCAGATCACCTCGCGCTCCTCGAGCTGGCGGTTGACGCGCTTTGAGTCGGGCGGCTTCACGCAGACCGTGCCGCCCCGCCGGGCAGAGTCGCGCCCGCTGCCGACCTGGAGGCCGGCCTCGTCGAGCAGCTCGATCAGCAGCGTCGTCTGCTCGACCGAGCGCTCGCGGATCCGTTCCACGCCGACCTCCTCGATAACGTCGTAGCCGGCGGTCGCCGCGTAGAGGGCGGGCACGTTCGGCGTGCCGGTGAGGAAGCGCCACGCGCCCTCGGCGTAGTCTTGCTCCGGCTCGAACGCGAACGGCCGCGCATGGGCCTGCCAGCCGGTGAGCGCCGGCTCGAGCGTCGGGGCAAGGTCGGGCCGCACGTACAGCCAGGCCGCCCCGGGCCCGCCGCAGAGCCACTTGACCGAGCCGCCGATGGCGAAGTCGACCTCGAGCGCCGTCACGTCGAGCGGAACCGTCCCGACCGATTGGTACGCGTCGAGCACGACCAGCGCGCCCGCCTCGTGCGCCCGGGCGACGATCGCCTCCACGTCCTGGATCGCACCGGTCTTGTAGAGCACGTGCGTCACCGGCACGAGCAGGGTGCGCTCGTCGATCGCGTCCACCACGCCCTCGTCGTCGGCGGCGACCACGATGTCGGCTCCGCGCCGTTCCTTCGCCTGGTAGAGGTAGCGGACCGAGGGGAAGTTGCCCTCCTCGTAGACGATCCGCCGGCGCGGGCCGTCGAACCCGAAGCAGGAGAGGACGACCGCCTCCGCGAGCGTCACGTTCTGGTGCATCGAGACCGAGCCGGGCGGGGCGCCGATCAGGCGGGCGATCTGGTCACCGACGGTCACCGGCAGCGCCCACCACCCCTCCTCCCAGGCGCGTACGCCGCGTGTGTTCCACGCGCGCGCGTACTCGAGCAGGCGCTCCTCGGCGGCGGCCGGCATCGCACCGAGGGAGTGGTTGATCAGGTAGGTGGTCTCCGCGAGGATCGGGAAGCGCTCGCGGTACTCGATCAGCTCGGCCACGACGCGACCCTAACTCAGCCGCTTCAGCACGCCGAGGGCCCGCTGGTCCCAGGGCACGCGGTGAGTGACGCCTGCGTTCCCCGCCCGGTCGCGGTTGTCGAGATACCAGTCGTAGGTCTCGCACAGCGCCTGCTCGTTCGACAGGCGCGGGGCGAAGCCGAGCAGCCGCTGTGCCCTCGAGACGTCGACGTAGGAGTCGCGATGCGCGGTGCGGTAGTGCCACTCGGCGAGCGGTGAGAGCCGCGCCAGCTCGAGGGCGCGCAGCGCGACCTCGGCCGGACGCGCCGGAACCGGGCGCAGCCGGCTCGCCGAGCCCGTGTGTGCGATCAGCCCTTCGAGATCGGAGCGGACGGTCCCGAACTCCGTCGCGCCGACGTTGAAGATCTCTCCCGCGACCGGCGCGTCGGCGGCGCTGAGCGTCGCCTCGACGAGATCCTCCACTGCGAGCAGCTGGTAGCGGTTCGAGCCGTCGCCGAGGACCGGGATGCGGCGGCCCTCGCGGATCCAGTCGAAGAGGATCTCGAACACTCCCAGCCGCTCCGGGCCGACGAACGTCTTCGGGCGGATGATCACCACCTCGAGCCCGCGCCGTCGAGCCTCCCCGGCGACGCGCTCGGCGTCGATTTTCGACTCGCCGTAGTCGCCGACGCCGACGAGCGGAGCGTGCTCGGCGATCGGGTGGTGCTTCGGGATTCCGTAGACCGCCGTCGAGGAGATCAGCACCGCGCGGGGCACGCCGGCCTCGAGCGCGGCCGCGAGGGTCACCGCCGTGCCCTCGACGTTCACGGAGCGGATCGCCTCCCGCGAGGCCTGGATCGGCAGCGCGGCCGCCGCGTGCACGAGGACGTCTGCGCCTGCGGAGAGGCGCGCCGCCGCCGCCGGGTCGCGCACGTCGCCGCGGAGCTCCTCGACCTCGAGCTCGAGCAGCGGGTCGTCGAGCGAGGCCAGGTCGAGCGTGCGCACCTCGTTCCCGTCGGCCAGGAGCCGCCGCGCGAGGTGCAGCCCGAGGAAGCCGGCCCCGCCGCTGATCGCCCACCGCATCGCGCCAACCTACCCAGGAGGACTCGGAGCGCGAGGCGAGAACTGCGTCGGTCCTGTGGTCCGCAGACTCGTCGCCCTGGGCGCGGCCACGCTCGTCTGGCTCACCCTCGCGTCCGCCGCCCACGCCGGGAACCCGCAGATCGCGGGGCTCCAGGTCGCCCTGCGCGCGTACGGCCTCTACAACGGGCCGATTGACTCGATCGCCGGGCCGATGACGGTCCGCGGCACCAAGGCGTTCCAGCGCCGCGTCGGCCTTGTGCCGGACGGCCGTGCGGGGCCCGCGACGCGGAAGGCGCTCGGCCCGCTGGGCACGCCGATGTTCGGCCGTCGAATGCTCCACCGCGGCCTGTTCGGCTGGGACGTCTCCGTCCTGCAGTTCATGCTCGCGACCCGCGGCCAGCTGGTGCCCGTCTACGGCTTCTTCGACCGGGCGACCGATCGTGCGCTGCGGCGGTTCCAGAGCTCGCGCGGGCTCGCGGCCGACGGGGTCGCCGGGCCGAAGACGATCTCCACCCTCGTCCGCAGAAAGCGCTCACCCACCTTCATCAGCCGCGTCGTCCCCGCGGCACCGGCCTCGGTGCGCTCGCTGCTCGGATACTGGGCGCGCGTCTACGGCGTCGACGCCGGCCTCGTCCGGGCGCTCGCTTGGATGGAGTCAGGCTTCCAGCCGGGGATCGTGTCGAAGGCAGGCGCGAGAGGAGTGATGCAGATCCTCCCGATCACGCGGCGCTACGTCGAGCGATACCTCCTGCGCCAGCGTGTCCCGAACTCCGTCTCCGGGAACATCCGGATCGGCGTCGTCTACCTGCGCCACCTGCTGCGGGAGTTTCGCGGCAACACATCGCACGCGCTGGCGGCCTGGTACCAGGGGCCGACGTCTCTCCGCCGCCGCGGGCAGCTCAAGGAGACGAAGAAGTTCGTCGCCAACGTGCTCGCCCTACGGTATCGAGGCGTCTGAACGCGCCACGGGAGGCTGCGATAACGGCTGCGGAGGCGGCTTCGAGTCGACCAGCACCGCGGCCACGAGCAGGATCGCCATCCCGACGGCGCTCTCGCCGGCGAGGCTCCGGGGCAGGCGCGCGAACAACGGCGCTCCCCGCTCCAGTGCCGGCCTCACGAAGAAGTGGTGCGCCGCACCCCAGAGCAGCGCTAGCGAGACGAGCCCGAGCTTGACCAGCAGCACCTGGCCGTAGCCCTCGGCCCAGAGGTCGGAGAGCCGCGGCAGCCGCAGCACGCTCAGGTAAATCCCGGCCGTGAGCAGCACGACGATCAGACCGGTCGCGAGACGCGAGAAGCGGAGGAACGCCCGTCGCCTCAGCTCGGGCTCCAGCGGCCAGACGACGAACGCGAGCTGGATCAGCCCGCCCACCCAGAGCGACGCGGCCGAGAGGTGGAGCCAGTCCGCCAGCTGCGAGAGCCACGACGAGCCGGCATCGGCCGCTGAATGGCCGGAGAGCGAGAGCCCGGAGGCGAAGCCGAGCGCGAGCACGAAGGCGGGCCACAGGAGCGACTCGCGCTCGGTCAGCCAGGCCAGGAAGACGAGCGCGCTGACGAGCGCGTAGCCGAGCGTCATCGCGACGAACGCCGTCCCGAAGCGTGTCTTCGCAAGCGGCGAGAGGTCGCCGTAAAGGAAGTCGACGAAGGGCAGCTGCAGCGCATCCTCGGCCCTGAGCAGGAAGGCGAGGATCCCGACCTCGAGCACGCCGATCGAGCCGGCGGCGAGGAGGTGGTAGAAGCGCCGCTGCGCCGGCGCGCCGAGCGGGCCGCGCACGACCAGGAGGCGGAAGCCGAGGCCTCCTGCGAGCAGCGCGAGCGCCAGGAAGTAGAGCCAGCGGACGATGTGCTCGGTAGTGGTCGGCCCTCCCGAGCCGAAGGCCTCGGTGGCCGGCGGCGCGCGGTGGCGGACGCCGAACGTGTAGACGCCCGAGACCACGTGGCTGTCCGCCGAGACCGCGCGCCAGCGGACGGTGTAGCCGCCGCGCGCCAGGCGTTTCACGGGAGCCGCGATCGTCCGCTTGTCCGCGCTGGAGGTCGTCACGCCGGACAGAAGCCGCCCGTGCACGTTGAACACGCGGATCGCATTGCCGAGCGCCTCGACGCTCTGGTCGAACTGGAGCCGCACGACGGTCGGGCTGCGTTCGAGCCGCTGCCCGAACGAGGGGCTCGCCTTCACCAGCGTCGCGTGGGCGGACGCAGCGGCGGGAAAGGCGAGCGCCGCGAGCGCGACTACGAGCAGCTTCCTCACCGGTGTGGCTCCCCGGCCAGCGGCGAGAGGTGGCCGAAGATCGGGGCCACGTCGCGGTCGGAGTAGAGGAAGACCGCGATCACGACGAGGGCCAGTGCCAGCCCCGAGCCCAGCACCCGCGAGCGCGGCCGCAGGATCGCCAGGAGCGGGAAGATCGCGCCGACGAGCGCCGTCCACCCAAGCGCGTGGTGCAGGAACGCGGCCCGAGCGAAGAACCAGCCGTTCTGCTCGTGCACGAGTATTGCCGCACCGGAGACCGCAAAGCAGAGCGGCAGTGCGAGCCGCCACGCGCGGTGGTGCAGCTTCCCGCGCGCGAGCCCGAGCTCGGCGGCCCCGGCGAGCATCATCGACTGGGCCCAGGCGCCGTGGGCGACCATGTGGATCGTCGAGTTCGTGAAGAAGACCATCACCGGCCACATCAGCAGGCCGAGCGCGAAGAGCAGGCTCGGCCAGAGGTAGGCCCGCCACGCGCGGCGGCGCCAGACCTCCTCGCCGACGACCGCCCGCGCGAGCAGGAACAGGCCGAGCAGCAGGAAGCCCGTCGCGAACAGCCAGTGGACGTGCTCGGCAGGCGGGTCCACTTAGCTGTGCTCCTCGGCCTCGAGGTCCTCGATCAGCCCGGGCGCGAGCAGCAGCGCGACGACGAGGCCGGCGCCGACGACCAGCAGCGGCGGCTCGACGAAGAGCCACCAGAACCCCTGCCCGTGCGGGTGCAGGAGCGTGATGCGGTACGGCTGCAGGAACGCCCATGCCACGCCGGCGAGCATCGTGACCGGGCCGAGGGCTGCGATCAGCCGGGCTTTGGCCGTGCGGGAACGGAGACCCGCCGCCTCTGAGATCAGTTGCGTGCTCATTTCACCTCCCCACGTCGGGACGACACGGCCCCGCGGGCTCTGTGTGACGACCGCGGGTTAGGCGGGGAGGGGAGGCGGACGGCTCTCGAAGGCGATGCCGAAGAGCTTCCGCGGCGGTGCGGCGACGGTCCGGGCGCGCGCAATTTTCGGTGCCCCCGCGACGCCGTGGCCGAGTCGGACCGCACGCGCGCAGGTGTCCTCGGCGTACCGCTCGTACGCCTTCAGCCAACTCGCAACGGCGCTCCAGGCGAGGGCCACCAGAACGGCGAGAACCGCGAAGACCGGAAGCGCGGAGCTGTGCAGCCAAGGCGCCAGCAGCGGCCAGCGCCCGGAGGCGGCCTGCTCGGCGTCGGTCTGCGCGAGGTAGAGCGTCGAGGTCGCGAGGAACGCCGCGAGCCAGAGCCGCGGCGTGAGGTCGATCCGGACGCGCGGTGCGGGCGCCGCGGACTTGCCGACCGCGGCGAGCACGCGACGGGCCGTGCGGGCCGCCACATGCGCGCGGACGAACCTCCAGGCGAGCCTCGCGAGGAGGAGCGCGACCCCGAGCTTCACGGCCGCGAGGAGGAACGGGTAGTAGTCGGCGCCCGAGTAGCTCGGCGTCTCGACGTGACGGCCGACGTCGAGGCGGTGCGTGAGGCTGCGACCGGCGAGCTCGGCGACGAGCGCGAGCAGCGCGAAGGCGAGAGCGGAAGAAAGCCGCTGGTGCCTCCGAGCCCGCTGCATTGTCGAAGTGTGCCAGGGACCCCCGCCGACGCGACGACTTCAGCCGCGTCCCATCAAGTAACAGACTGTTACTTGGAGGTCTCGGCCGGGCTCACCCGAGGAGGGTGAGGCTCCAGCGTGGTTCCGACGGGCGGTCGAAGCCGAGGAGGAGGATCCGTTGCCACTGGCCGAGGCAGAGCTCGCCGCCTGCGAACGGGATCTGCTCG
Organism: Actinomycetota bacterium; assembly: GCA_046726435.1. Classification (GTDB taxonomy): domain Bacteria; phylum Actinomycetota; class Thermoleophilia; order Gaiellales; family Gaiellaceae; genus AC-32. The sequence goes on along the minus strand of JBKPAM010000027.1, from coordinate 14,780 downwards.
CTACGCGGGCCGAGGAGTAGGCAGAGCAGCCGCTCGCGCTCGCGCTCGTCGTGGGGGACGAGCCTCGTCAGCAGCTCCTCGAGGTCCGAGAAGAAGCCCGATTCGCGCTCCTGTACCCGCACGAGCGCGATGTCGTCGATGGGCCAGATGTAGGCGATCCCGCTGCCGTAGCCGGAGCTCGCCAGCTCGCGCCGCACATCGTTCGTGATGTCGAGCACCGTCAGCGACGGCAGCGCGGAAGCGATCGAATAGGGAACCTCGACGCTCGTCATCGCGGAGCCGTGTCGTGGCTGCTCGCTTCGACCCCGCCACCCAGATCGAGTTGCCTCTCCAAACTGAACGCGTAGCGTGTCATGAGGACGTGGTGACTTCTCGCGGAAGCCGGAAGTTCACGTTCTCGCGCGCGACCTCGACCTCGCCGAGCTCGTCGTAGCCGAACGAGGCGAGGCTGCGCAGCACCAGCGCGACGAGCTCCTCGGGCGTCGAGGCGCCGGCGGTCACGCCGACGGTCTCGTGCCCCGCGAGCAGGTCCGGGTCGAGGCCGCTCTCGCCGTCGATCAGCAGCGCGGTCGCCCCGGCGCGCTCGGCCACCTCGACGAGCCGACGCGCGTTCGAGCTCGTGTCGGAGCCGATCACGAGGATCAGCGAGGCCCCCTGGCGCGCGAGCTGCTTGACCGCGTCCTGGCGGTTCTGCGTCGCGTAGCAGATGTCGTCGGCGGCGGGCCGCTTGAGGTCGCCGAAGCGCTCGCCCAAGGCGTCCACGGTCTCGGCCACGTCGTCGAGCGAGAGCGTTGTTTGCGTGATCACCGCTACGGGCCTCCCCTGCGAATCGAGCTTCTCCGCGTCCTCGGGCGACTCGATCACGACGGTTTCGTCCGGCCGCTCGCCGCGGGTCCCGATCACCTCGACGTGGTCGGCGTGCCCGACGAGCGCGACGAGGTGCCCGCTGTCGGCGTAGCGGCGCGCCTCCGCGTGCACCTTCGAGACGAGCGGACAGACGGCGTCGACGACGCGGAGCCCGCGCCGCTCGCAGTTCTCCCGCACCGACGGCGCTACGCCGTGCGCCGAGAGCACGCAGATCGCGCCGGCCGGGACCTCGTCCTCGTGGTCGACGAAGACCGCGCCGAGCCCCTCGAGCCGCTTGACGACGTGGTCGTTGTGGACGATCTGGTGGCGCACGTAGACCGGCGGCCCGTGCTGCTCGAGCAGGATCTCGACGATCTCGATCGCCCGGTCGACGCCCGCGCAGAACGAGCGCGGCGCAGCGAGGAGTACGCGCTTGCTCACGACTTGCGCCTCCATGCGCGGGCGGGGGGAGGGGCGCTGGGGGAAACCGGGAGGTTTCCCCGCTCGTTCTCCTTGGCACGCGCGGCGACCTGGGCGCCGCGCGCGCCGAGGCGAGTCCTAAAGAAGGGGGCACGTGGGGGAAACATGGTTTCCCCCACGGGAGCGAGCCGCAGGCGAGCGACGCCGGCGCAGAAGGAGCGCGGAGCCGCAAGCAGGACGCGACCTACGGTGACCACCCCTTCGCGGCCTCCCCCAGCCGCGCGAGCGCGCGCTGCGCGTCGGCGGCGGCTCGTGCGCAGGCGCGCGGGTGGCGCAAGAAAGCTCCCACGAGGCCGAGCCAATCGACACCGCCGTCACGCCTCACCCCCGCGGCGATCCCGTTCAGCGGCCGTTCAGGCGTGTCGCTGACCGCGCGCAGAACGCCGCGCAGCCGCCCCGTCCGCGCCAGGGGCCCGCTCTCGAGGTCGGCCGCGTCCGCCCCGGTCCGCTCCCACAGGAGCCGCCGCTCGGCGGGATCGTCCACGACCTCGTCCGTCGCCAGCATCGTCACCCGCTCCGCGCCCGCGACGCCCAGAGGCTCGCCCTCCCAGAGCACCGTGCCCTCGACGTCGACGATCCTCGTCGCGTCGACCACGGTGCCGGGAGCGAGGCCGTCCCGCAAACCACCTGCGAGCCCGAACGAGACGACGGGGCCATCCGGCACGCCGTTACCCGCACGGAGCCCGACGAGGGCCGAGCGCGCACCGGCGCGACGGGCGACCCGCCGCTCCGCCGCAGTGGCGCAGGCGAAGGTCACCCGGTCAGCGTCCATGCCGCGCTGCGGACGGTCTCCCTGACGCTGCCGGTCGCCTCGAAGGCCGCCGAGGGCTCGAACCCGGAGTGGATCCCGCAGTGCTCGCAGCGCGGGTCGTTGCCAGGGCCGTACTCTTCCCACTCGATGCCGTCGAGGAGCGCCTCGTAGGTCGGAAAGATGCCGTCCGTCAGCAGGTAGCAGGGCCCCTTCCAGCCGTACGGGTTGCGCGTGATCGAGCCCCACGGCGCGCATGGAAGCTTGCGGTCGCCGGTGAGGAAGTCCTGGTAGAGCGGGCTCGCCAGCCAGCGGTACCCGTGCTCGCGCGCGGCGGAACGGATGATCCGGAACTTCTCCTCGTGCTCCGAGCGCGTCATCGTGAGGTTCGGGTCGATCTGCGAGTACTGGTACCCAGGCGCGACGAGCATCCCGTCGATCCCGACCTGGTTCGTGAGGTAGGCCATCATCTCGACCACCTCGGCCGGGTCGGTCTCCTTGAAGATCGTGGTGTTCGTCGTGACGCGGAACCCGGCGGAGCGCGCGTTGCGGATCGCGTCGATCGCGATGTCCCAGAGCCCCGGATAGTCGCAGATGTAGTCGTGGATCTCGCGCATCCCGTCGAGGTGCACGACAAAGGTCAGGCGCTTGCTCGGCTTGAAGACGTCGAGGAACTGCTCGAGCCGGAGCGCGTTCGTGCAGAGCTCGATGTTCTTGTTCAGCTCTAGGAAGCCCTCGACGACCTCCTCGATCCCCTTGTAGACGAGCGGCTCGCCACCGCAGATCGACACCACCGGGGCCGGGCACTGCACGCCCGCGTCGACGCACTCCTCGACCGACAGACGCGCCTTGTTCGACTCGTACTCGCGGATCTTCCCGCAGCCGATGCAGGCGATGTTGCACGCGAGCGTGGGCTCGAGCATCAGCACGAGCGGGTAGCGCTCGCCCTTGCGCTGCTGCTGGGCGACATAGCGGGCGATCTGGACGGTCGAGCCGAGCGGGAACTTCATCGCGAGAGCCTTTCTCGTAGACGGCCGAGGGCTAACAACGGGAAGTGCAGTCGGTAGAGGTGGTAACGGATCATGAAGTCAAGCGGAAAACCAGTCCCGGTGAACTGCTCCTCCTCCCAATCCCCGTTTCCTTCTTGGGCGGTGCATAACAAATCGGCGGCGCGGCGGGCAGCCGGGCTGCTCGCCTCGTCTGCAGCGACGTAGGCTAATAGCGCCCATGCCGTTTGGGAAGCGGTTGTAGGCCCGCGCCCACGCCAGGCGGGATCCGCATAGGAACGGATGTCCTCGCCGAAGCCCCCGTCCTGGTTCTGCACCGAGTCGAGCCAGGCCACCGCACGTCTGAACGAGCCGTGAGAGGGCTCGATTCCGCAGGCCTCGAGCGCCGGCAGCGCGGCCCCGGTGCCGTAGACGTGGTTCACGCCCCAGCGTCCGAACCAGGAGCCGTCGTCTTCCTGCTCGGCGAGCAGCCAGTCCACGCCCTTGCGGACCTCGTCGTCGTAGCCGGCCTCGGGCGCGAGCGCCTCCAGCGCATGGGCGGTGACGTCGGCGCTCGGCTCGTCGGTGACCTTGCCGAAGTCGCAGAACGGGAGCCGGTACAGCCAGAAGGCCTCGTTGTCGACGTCGAACGCCCCCCAGCCGCCGCTTCGGGATTGCATTCCGGCCGTCCACGCCAGGCCGCGGTCGACCGCGTCGTGGCCGCGATGGCAGCGGCGCAGGGCGAGCGCGACGACGACGGTGTCGTCCACGTCGGGATAGAGGTCGTTCTCGAACTCGAAGGCCCACCCGCCCGGCGCGAGCTCCGGCGTGCGGATCGCCCAGTCGCCGGCGACTGTCACCTCCTCGTTCAGCAGCCAGTCGGCCGCCCGCACGAGCGCCGGGTGCTCAGGGCCGAGCCCGGAGTCGCGGAGCGCGAGCACGGCCAGGCCCGTGTCCCAGACCGGCGACTGGCACGCCTCGGGCCGCAAGCGGTCGCCCTCGTCGATCGTGAACCCCTCCCAGCCTTCGACCGCGCGCCTCAGCGTCTCGTCCTCGAAGCCGTGCCCGAGCGCGGCCAGCATCAGGATCGACCACACCCACGGGGGCTGGATGCCGCCCCAGGAGCCGTCGGCCTCTTGGTGGGCGCGCACCCACGCCTCCGCCGCCGTGAGGGCGCCGCGCCGGAGGCTAGTCGGGGGCGGAGGGCTCTTGGTCTGGCCGGGACGCGCGCCGATCTCTCTGAGATCGGTGTCCGCATGCCGTACCGGCCGCAACGCGCGGCAGGCGGCGAGCGGGACGAAAGTGCCGCGGGCCCAGCAGGAGAAGTTGTAGATCGAGAACGGCGCCGAGGGCGGCATCAGCACCAGCTCGACCGGGATCGGCGTCACGCGCTGCCACGGCCACTGGCCGAGCAGAGCGAGGAAGCACTTCGTGAAGATCCTGGTGCGCGGGATGCCTCCCCTGGAGCGGATGAAGTCGCGGCTCTTCGCGCCGGGGTCGACGCCGGCGAGCTTCAGGGCCGCGTAGGCCTCGACGGTGGTGTTGAGGTCGGCCGGGCCGCCGAACCAGATCGCCCACGTGCCGTCGTCGCGCCGCCTGGCGAGCAGCTCGTTCGCGATCTTGCGGTCGAGCTCGGGCGTGCGGAGGCCGAGGACGTGGTGCCAGAAGAGGTGCTGGGCGATCATGGTCGCGTTGGACTCGAGCTCACCGACCCAGTAGCCGTCGGGGTGCTGGAGCTCGAGCAGCCGCTCCGTGGCCGCTTCGATCGCGACGTCGAGGCGCGTCTCCATCCGCTCGGGAGCGACGGTCACGCTGCCACCTCCTCGCGCGAGGCGGTCAGCACTCGCGCCGCCGCGAGCCCGCTGCGGACTGCGCCCTCCATCGTCGCGGGCCAGCCGGTCCCGGTCCACGCGCCCGCACGCGCGACGTTCGGCCGGGCGGTCTCGGGGCCCGGCCGGTGCCGCTCGCTTCCGGGGCGGACCGCGATCGTGGCCGCCGGCTCGCGGCTCACGCGCGACCAGAGCAGCTCGGCAGGGCCCAGGCGGTCGGTGACCTCGCCGGCGATCCGGTCGACGAGCTCGCGTCCGCGCAACGCCATCAGCTCGGGAGCCCCCGACGAGACGACGGTCAGGTACTGCCCGCGCTCGGGAACGTGGCCGGTCAGCGCGCCGCGGTCGAAGACCCAGTGCGCGTGGCTGCCGAGGAGCGCCGCGAGCGGGTGGTGCAGCAGCATCCGGTCGAACCAGAGGTGGACGCTCACGATCGGCGAGTCCTCGAGCTCCGGTTCTGGCTCGCCGAGCAGGCGGGCGCTCTCGCCAGGCGGCACGGCCACGACCACCGAGTCGGCGTCGAGGTCGTCAAGGCTCTCGACCCGGGTTCCCGTCTGCACCATTGCTCCGGCGGCCTCGAGCGCACGGGCGGCGGCCTCGCCGTGCATCTCGCCCAGCGGCCGCGCCGGCAGGAGCAGGTCCGAGGCGCTGCGCTCCCCGAGCAACGCCGTCCGCACCGTGAAGTCGCCGGCGTCCGCGCTCGCATCCTCGGAGCGCAGGTTGAGCGCGGGCCGGATGAAGACGTCCCAGAAGCGGTCGACCGCGCGCTGCGACTGGCCACGCGCCCGCAGCGCGTCCGCGAAGGTCACGCCGGGGGCCTCGCCCCAGCGTGCGAGCGCCCGGAGGATGCGGAGCCGGTCGGAGAGCGGCACGTGGCTGTAGCGGAGGAGGGCCACAGGCGACGGCGTGATCACGGCGCAGCGGCCGCGCTCGTCGATCACCGGCAGCTCGAGCCGCGCGCGCCGCAGCGAACCTGCCTCGCCGATCCGCTCCAGGAAGCGCTGGTACTCGGTGAAGCAGCCGAGCGCGATGTGCTGGCCGTTGTCGGGCGGCGGCTCGGGGTCGCCCTCACGCCGCGGCAGCGTCTGCACCGCGCCGCCGAGGGTCGGCCGCGCCTCGTACAGCACGACCTCGTGGCCCGCGTCCACGAGCTCGAGCGCCGCGCTCAGCCCAGCGAGCCCACCTCCGACCACGCCGACTCTCATCGCAGCAGTCCGGCTCCCACGATGCGCAGCTTCGTCAGCGGTGAGAGCCTGAGCGAGCCGTCGAAGACGTCGAACCCCCGGGCCTCGATCCGGTCGAGCGTCGCGCGGTAGAGCCCGGCGAAGGTCGAGACGCACGCGGCGCTGCGCGAGTCCAGCGTCTCCAGCAGGCCGAGCCCCTCTTCCACGTACGCGCGCGCGCGCGAGGCCTGGAACCCCATCAGCGCGCGCCACTCCGGGCTCACGCGGCCGACGGCGATGTCGTTCTCCGTGACGCCGTAGGCGCCGAGCTCGTCCTGGGGCAGGTACACGCGGCCCAGATCCCAGTCCTCCCGCACGTCCCGGATGATGTTGATCAGCTGCAGCGCGACGCCGAGCGTCTCGGCCCGCTCGACGTCAGCGGAGCCGTAGACCGCGACGCAGGCCACGCCGACCCCCCCGGCGACGAGCCGGCAATAGCCGTGGAGGGCTTCGAAGTCGGCGTACCGACTCTGCTCGGTGTCCTGGAGACCGCCGCCCACGAGGGCGTTCAGCGCGCGGTCCGGAACCCCGAAGCGCTCGCGCGCGTCGGCGAGCGCCACGAGCATCGGGTCGCCGGGCTCGGAGTCGAGCGCGGCCCGCAAGGCCTCGAGGCGCGTCCGCTTCTCCGCGCGCGGGAGCTCGCCGTCGGCGATGTCGTCTACCCGCCGCGCGAAGGCGTAGATCGCTGCGATCGCCTGCCGCTTCGGCCGCGGCAGCACCATGATCCCGTAGGCGAAGTTCCGCGCCTCTCGGCGGGTGAGGCGCTCGACCTCCGCGTAAGCCTCCTCGACCGTCACGAGCCGACCTTCCTACGGACATCGGATCGACCGGTCGGTTCAGACGGCCGTGCGGGCGAAGCCCGCCCAGCCTGAGGGAGACGACGCAAGCGTCGTCTCGGAATCGCCGCCAGCGCGAGCCGCGCGCGCGAGGGTCGCGGCCGCCCGTTGAAGATGTCCCAGTCCGCTCGCTCCAGGGCCTCGAGCGCCGCGAGCCCGCCGCGGGCGAAGACTGCCACTGCGCGGCCCGTCCGCCCGCCGAGCCGCCTCCCGAGCTCCTCGCCCGCCGAGAGCAGCCCGCGCGCCCGCTCGGCCTCGAACTCGAGCAGCCGGCGGAGCTCCGGGCTCGGCCGGTCGAGCTCCGTCACGCCGAAGCGGCGGCGGTTTTCGGCCGGCAGGTAGACGCGCCCGAGCTCGAGGTCGCGCGGCACGTCCTGGAGGAAGTTCACGAGCTGCAGCCCGGTACAGACGTCGTCCGAGAGCGCGACGAGTTCGGGCTCCGACCGCCCCAGCACGCCGAGCACGAGCCGACCGACCGGGTCCGCCGAGTGGACGCAGTAGTGCTTCAGGTCGGCCCAGGTCTCGTACTCCGAGATCCGCTGGTCCATGCGGTTCGCCTCGATCAGGCGCAGGAACGGCTCACGCGGGAGCGCGCACTCGCGGATCGTCGGCTGCAGCTCGCGCATCACCTCCCACGTCGGCTCGCCCGAGTAGCACGCGTCGAGCTGGGCCTCGAGCTCGTCAAGTGCCGCGAGCCGGTCGGCTTCGTACTCGTCGCCCAGAATGTCGACGAGCCGCGCGAAGCCGTAGATCGCACGCAGGTGCGGGCGCAGTGCGCGCGAAAAGAGGAAGGAGGCGACGGGGAAGTTCTCCGTCCGCGCCCGTGCGGCGACCGAGCTCGCGGAGGCCGGGTCCATGCTAAGAGGCTACGCCACGTCAAGCGGCGAGGCCTAGCCCTGGCGGGCGGAGGCCGGCGCGGGCGGCCGAGCCGAGGAGCTTCCCGGTGCGCTCCGCCAGACCTGCGTCAGCGAAACCCCGGGCCGGAGCCCGAGCCTCGCGGCCTCTCCGGCCGGGAGCTCGAGCACGGCCCGTGCCCCCCTGCACGCCGCCACGCGCCACGGGCGCAGCTCGGCGGCGACCTTCGCGACCCGGTCGCCCGGGTCGAGGAAGACGGCGTCGATCGCGAACCGCATGAAGGCGGTGTGGATGGACGACGCCGGCCGGAGCAGCATCCCCTGACCCACGGGGAGGCCGCTCCGGCCAAGGAGGCCGCGAAGGCGCGCGAAGGCCGTCTCCGCGAGGAGACAGCTCTCGCAGACGATGTCCCCGTCGTCGTTTGCCAGTGCGACCTGAGGCACGGGCACGCTCAATACCCCACGTGGATGTGGTCGTAGTGGTTGGCCAGCGGGAACGAGGGACCGCCGAGGCCGAGCAGCGAGATGACCTGAGCAGGCAGCATCCCGCCCGGGAGCATCAGGATGCTCCGGACGGCGTGGTCGGTCAGCCCGCCCGGCTGCTGGTGGCCCTCGATGGACGTGTTGTTCAGCGCCGCGATGTCGACCGCGCGCCCGTAGATGTGCGCCGAGACGACGCCGGGGCGCGCGTACAGCCGGTGGCCGCTGATCAGGCACGAGACGGTCACCTCGCGGTAAGTCTGTGCGAGGTAGAGCAACAGCGCGAGCACACGCACGTCGACGTGGCCGGAGGCGACGTCGTGCCGCCCGCCCGAGTAGACGACCAGGCGCGGGTCGTGCAGCACCCGGTCCTGGAGGTCGGCCTTCTGCGAGACGAGGCCGTGCACCAGGCTCGCGAGCCCGACGGCGCGGTAGTAGTGGCGAAGGGCGACTACTCGGTCTGCCAGCGACGTGTCGCTCGCGTAGGCGAGCGCCGCGGCCCACGGGTTCGCGCGGCCGCCGAGGCTCGAGAGCCGGAAGGCGAGCCTGCGCGTGGCCTCCGAGCCGGCCGGGACGCGGCCGTTGTGGCCCGACGCGCGCAGGGTCGCGAGCACGAGCGCCCAGTCGACGTGCGCCTGGCGGGAGAAGGTGACGAGCCGGCGCGCGAACCCGAGCCGGAGTCTCGCGGCAGGCGGGGTCGGGTCGGGTGCCGCCTGGTTCAGCCAGACCGTGGATCCCGCGTAGTCCTTGACCTCGGGATCGAGCGCTGGGGGCTTCGGCGCCGGGCGCGACCGAGGCGCGCTCCGCCTCGGGGCCTTGTGGCTCACCTTCGAGCTCGGGCGCGGTGCGAGCGAAGGACGGGCGGCGCGAGTCGTGCCGGCCTGTGCAGTCCTCTTCGTCTCCAACGAGGCAGCCGTCACGGCGAGTGCCGAGTGCGTGGGACGCGCGCTCAGGACCGTGGCGGTGCGCTCGGCCGGGGCCGCAACGGGCCGCGGCGGGAGCTCCTGCTGCCTCTCGACGGCCACGCGGAGCGGCTGCGCGGACGACTCGGCCTCCTTCGGCTCGACGGAGTCGGTAGGCCCGGTCGACCCCGTCGCGCCCGTCGCTCCCGTCGTGCCGTCGGCGGCGGCCGGTGCGGTCCCGTCCTCCTCCAGCAGCGAGCGGACGGTGTTTCCCGCGCCCGCGGAGAAGGCGAGGCCCGCGAAGAAGAGGGCGCTGAATGCGAACGCCTGCGCGAAGCGGCGCTTCCGCGGCCGCGCGGGCTCGGGCTCCGGGTCACGGTCGTCCCACTCGTCCCAGGAGCGGCCGCGGCCGACCAGGGTCAGGATCGCCCTTGCGAGCGAGACGAGGAGAAGGTGGTGGAGGAACCGTCGGGTCAGGGACTTTCGTCGTGACATTGCCTAGCTCCCGTTCGTAGGGCGCCGGTGGGCCGCCGGCTCGGCGCGGATCTCGGTTGGTGACATCCGCGGGCCGTACGGACTGAGAGCACTATCGACCTGCGCAATCCCGCCCCTTCCCCCGTTCAGGGGATGTGCGGCGGTGATCACTCAGTCGGGGGATCAGCCGACAGCTCGATCGGAACGATGATCGCCGCGACTGAGCCAACTGGCGGCGCGGCCACGCCGAAAGACCCAGGAGGTCTCCCCAAGCGTGACCACGCACATCGCCAGCACGATCAACCGGCTCTTTCAGCAACGCAATTCGATCGACCTTTCGGTTTTTCCTTCGGGAAATCCGCGCGCGAGAGCGTGCGCATCTACGAGAGAAGGGAGGTGAAACACATGCTGAAGCTCTTCACCTTTGCGCAGGCCGCCGCCGACTCGCTGCGCAGGCGCGAGGAGGGCCAGACGATGGCGGAGTACGGAGTCGTGCTCGCCGTCATCTGCATCGCCGTCCTCGTCTCGATCCAGGCCCTGTCCGGTGGGATCTCGGGCGCGATCGACGCCGTCACGGCAATCCTTCCCAGCTAGCACAACGTTGTCTCTCCGGTGGAGGGCCTCTTCGCGAGAAGGGGCCCTCTCCCCCGAACTCACGAACAGAAAGAGCTCCCGTGTCAAACCCGAACAGCCGGAAAATCGAGTTTCGATCTGAGCAGGGCCAGGCGATGACGGAATTCGCACTCGTTTTGCCGATCCTCGCGCTGCTGCTGTTCGCGGTGATCCAGTTCGGAATTGCCTTCAACAACTACGTCACGCTCACGGACGCGACCCGGGCCGGCGCCAGGAAGGCGGCGGTCGGACGGCAGCTCCCGAATCCACAGGCCGCGACGGTCACTGCGGTGCGCAAGTCCGCGTCCGACCTGACGCAGAACAAGCTGGGCGTGACGGTGAGCTCGACGTGGCAGCCGGGTGCAGACGTGGCCGTGACCGCGACCTACCCGTACTCGATCAGCCTCCTGGGCATGGTCGTGAAGAGTGGCACCCTCTCGAGCACGACGACGGAGCGCGTGGAATGAGCGTTCGCAGCGACCGCGGACAGGCAACCGTCCTCAGCCTCATCTTCCTGGCCGCGCTGCTCGGGATGGCGGCACTCGTGCTCGATATCGGGTCCTGGTACCGCGCCGACCGCTCGACGCAGTCGACGGCCGACGCCGCGGCGCTGGCCGGTGCGCAGGCCCTCCCGGAGGATGCGGTGAAGGCGACTTCGCTCGCGTCGCAGTACGCCGTGAAGAACGGCGGCCTCGGCTCGGGCGGTGTCACCGTCTCGTCGAAGATCGTCAGCAACGACACCATCACGGTGACCGTCAAGCGACCGGCTCCGGGCTTCTTCGCGAAGCTATTCGGGCTCAACTCGGTCACCGTCGGCTCGACCGCCGTCGCTCGCTCGGAGGCCGTGTCCTCCGTGAAGTACGTCGCGCCGATCACGGTTCACTACAAGCATCCGCTGCTGAACTGCACCGGGCCCTCCACGCACCCGAGCTGCAATCCGACGTTCGGGGCGACGACCACTCTCAACCTGGAGGACTTGCACCAGCCCGGTGGAGGCAGCAGCAGCGGCGCCTTCGGACTTCTCAATCTCAACTACGGCGACCCCAGCGGAAACGTGGGCGCCGGCACGCTCGCCGACTGGTTGCTGCACGGCTACCAGGACTACTTGCCGGTTGGGACGTACTTCTCAGCGCCCTCGGCGAACTTCAACAACTCGCAGTTCGACGACGCGATGACGACCGTGGTCGGCAAGGAAGTTCTCTTCCCGGTCTACCGGCTGCTGACCGGCCCGGGCTCGAACGCCAAGTACGACATCATCGGCTGGGTCGGCTTCGTGATCTCTTCGTTCAACCCGACTGGTAGCAGCGGGACGATCACGGGCTACTTCAGCAGCTACACGGCCGACGGCGTCCCGGCGACCTCCGGCGGCAGCCCCTACTTCGGCGTCAAGAACGTCGAGCTCGTCGGCTAACCCCCACCCCCAGGAGAGATTCAGTCACATGGCATATCGAGCTAGGAACATCATGATCGCGGTCGCCCTCGCGGCCGTGGCCGCACTCCTCACGAGCTTCTACGTGACGAGCTACAAGCGGCACGTTCAGCGCGGCGAGGACCACGTCACGGTGCTCGTTGCCAAGACCAAGATCACCGAGGGCACGACGGGCGCCGACGCGTCGAAGATGCTCACGCCGCTCGACGTGCCGCGGAAGAGCGTCGTCCCCGGTGCGGTCTCGAGCGGCGACCAGCTCCAGGGGCTGGTCGCCACACAGACGACGCTCGAGGACGAACAGGTGACGACGCAGCGGTTCAGCCCGAAGACGAGCGTCGGCGTGCGCGGACAGCTCACCGGGACGCTCCGCGCGCTCTCGCTCGCAGGAGACCAGAACCAGGTACTCGCCGGGACGCTCAAGGACGGAGACCACGTGGACTTCGTGGCCGCGCTGAAGAAGCCCGGCGACCAGGACATCTACTACGCCCGAATGCTGGTCCGCGACCTGAGGGTGCTGCAGGCACCTTCTGCACCGCCGGTCGGAACCAAGATCACCGGCGGAGCCAACTCGAACTTCTCGGCGATGCTCGCGCTCACCGACAGCCAGGCGCAGAAGGTCCAATACGTGCTGGCGAACGCGGCCGGCGAGGGCCCGACCCGCTGGCACCTCGAGCTCCGGCCCGCGACGCACAGCGCGGACAGCCCCGACCATGTCGACAGCTTCGACAGCGTCCTGTCGGACGGCCTCACCGCCGGCCAGCGACGGGCGCTGGGCCGTTAGGAGGTTGGCCCCGATGACCAGCAACGGCAACGAACTCGGAACCAGAACACCGGACCGCGTCTTCGTCACCGGCGATTGCGACGGTTTGCCCGACCTGCGCGACGCGCTGGCGGCTCACCCCGAGGTCGAGCTCGTGGGCTCGGCGGCGCAGGTCGCCGAGGCCGCTCCGACCCTCACCGGCGGGCACCTCCAGGTCGTCCTGCACGCGACCCGAGCCGGGACGCTCCCCGTCAACGAGCTGGCCGCGATCCGCGAGCACACGCGGGCGCCGCTGATCCTGCTCGCCTCGAACGGCTCACCGGCGCTGCTCGAGGAAGTGCTCGAGCACGATGTCGCCGACGTCCTCCTGCTGCCGCAGTTGACCGACAACGTCGTCTTCGCGATTCGGAAGGCCGGCCACGTCGGCAAGCGGCTCAGCACGCCCGAGGCCCGCCACGGCCGGGTGGTGACCGTATTCTCGCCGAAGGGCGGGACCGGCAAGACCGTGACTGCGACCAACCTCGGCACCTCGCTCGCGAAGCACTGGGGCAAGCGGGCGCTGCTGCTCGACCTCGACCTGCAGTTCGGCGACGCCGCGATCATGCTCGGGATCGAGCCGGAGAAGACGATCTACGACCTCGTCACGGCACCGGGCGAGCTCGACTCCGAGAAGCTTGCCGGCTACACCACGCGCCACGCGTCGGGCGTTGAGATCCTCCCGGCGCCGCTGCGCCCGGAGGACGCCGAGCTCGTCACCGAGGCGAAGCTGGCGCGGTTGCTGGAGGTCGCGCGGGAGTCGTACGACGTGATCGTCGTCGACACCTCGCCGTTCTTCCACGGGCCGATGCTCGCCACCCTCGACCGCACCGACGAGCTGCTCCTCCTTTGCGGGCTGGACGTGCCGACGTTGAAGAACCTCCGGCTCAGCCTGCAGACGCTGGAGCTGCTCTCGTTCCCGTCCGACCGGATCCGGCTCGCCCTCAACCGCGCGAACTCGAAGGTGGGGATGAAGCCGAAGGAGGTCGAGGCGGCGCTCGAGCGCACGGTCGACTTCGAGATCCCGAGCGACCGCACCGTCCCGCTCGCGGTCAACCGCGGCAACCCCGCGGTGGTCTCGGACCCGAAGGCCGATTTCTCGCGGGCGGTCCGGGCGATGGCGAAGGAGTTCGTCGCGGCCCAGGCTGTCGCGAAGCAGAAGAAGAGCTTCATGGCCACGTTGGCGAGGGCCTAGTGGTGCTCCTCCCGGCAACACCAGTCCGTCTCGCGCCCGCTATCACGCGGCGCCAGAGCCCTCCCTCGCCCTTGCGCAGGCATCCAGCCTGCGCCGCGGGCGAGTGGGGACTCTGGCTTGCTAGCGACCGAGAGCCATACCGCTGTCACCGGAAGGAGCACTGATGGGCCTCCACGACCGGCTCCACCGCCAGAACGGCAACGGCAACGGCCAGGGCCCCGAACTCGACGCGCTCTCGGGTGGCCAGCCTGAGGTGCCGGACCGTCGCCCGGATCCATACGCAGACCTGAAGAGCCGGATCCACCACGCCTGCATCGCGAAGCTCGGGCCCCAGCTCTACTCGGCCGGCCAGGCACAGGACGGCTCGGTCGAGGACCTCGCCGAGAAGGTGCTACGTGTCGTCACCGAGCAGCTTGCACTCGACCGAACGCCGCTGACCCGCGAGGAGCGGCGGCAGATCACGCGGGAGATCACCGACGACATCCTCGGCTACGGGCCGCTCGAGCCGCTGCTGCGCGACGACTCCGTGACCGAGGTGATGGTCAACAACTACGACCGCGTCTTCATCGAGCGAAAGGGCAAGATCGAGGCCGCCGACGCGACCTTCGTCGACAACGCGCACCTGCTGCGCATTATCGACAAGATCGTCTCGCAGGTCGGCCGCCGCGTCGACGAAGCCTCGCCGATGGTGGACGCCCGCCTCCCCGACGGAAGCCGCGTGAACGCGATCATCCCGCCCCTCTCGCTGCGCGGGCCGACGCTCACGATCCGGAAGTTCTCGCGCGACCCGTACACGATGGACGACCTGATCGCCTTCGGGACTCTGAGCCCCAAGGCGGCCCAGTTCCTCTCCGCGTGCGTGCGCGGGAAGCTGAACATGCTCATTTCCGGCGGTACGGGCACCGGCAAGACGACGACCCTGAACGCGCTCTCCGCCTTCGTGCCGAACGACGAGCGCATCGTCACGATCGAGGACGCGGCCGAGCTTCAGCTCCAGCAGGAGCACGTGATCACGATCGAGTCGCGCCCGCCGAACATCGAGGGCGAGGGCGAGATCCGGATCCGCGAGCTCGTCCGCAACGCCCTCCGC
>JBKPAM010000026.1:0-12611 GCA_046726435.1 Actinomycetota bacterium | reverse complement strand
AGGTGGCCCTCGACCGTCCGTGCAGTGACGAAGAGCGTCTGGGCGATCTCGCGGTTGGTGAGGCCCTCGCCGGCGAGCTCGGCGATCCGGCGCTCGCTCGCCGTCAGCGAGTCGAGCCCGGTGAGCACGACCCGGCGCGGGCGCGCACCGGTGGCGCGGAGCTCGGTCTCGGCGTATTCGGCGAGGGGTCTGGCGCCGGCCCGGCGGGCGGCGTCGAGGGCCTCACGGAGCAGCTCCCGCGCCTCGGTGCGGCGATTCCGCCGCCGTAGCAGGGCGCCGAAGTCGGCGAGCGCTCGCGCTCTCTCCAATCGGGCGTCGCCGTGGTCGAACGCGTCGATCGCCTCATGGAGCAGGGACGCCCCACGGTCACCGCCGGCCACGACGCCGGCAGCACGCAGCGCCACGCCGAGTGCGCGCGGGGCGCCGAAGGCCCGAGCCAGCTCGAGCTCCTCCGTTGCGAGGCGTTCCGCCGACTCGTGATCGCCGAGGGCGAGATGGGCGAGCGCGGCCTCCGATCGCCACGGGAGGTAGCCCGGGCAGGTGATCGTCGCGCGTGTCAGGCGTGTGCCAACGGCCAGGATGTCCTCGAGCCCTTCGGCAATGCGTCCCTGTGCTATCCGAAGTCGGCCGCGGGCGAAGCGAACCTCCGCGGCGATTACTGATCCGCTTTCGGCATTGGAGTCGAGCGGCGAAAGCGCTTCCTCGGCCGCGTCGAGCTCGCCCTGCTCGACGAGTGTCTTAACCAGCAGACCCCCGTTCATGACGCGGTACATGGGCGGTGCGGGGAGCTTGATCGCGGCAAGTGCCGTCCGCGCGTCTCCCTCGGCAGCGCCTAGATCGCCGCAAAGGAGCGCGAGCCAGGCCCGGGTTGCCAGGCCGACCGCAAGCCGACTGCTGTCGCCGGTTGCGCGGGCTTGCGCGATCGAGGCATCGAGGAGCGGCTGCAGCTGAGCGTACCGCTCGGCCCAAAGGAGCGAGAACGTCGTTAGGGAGAACCACGTAGCGAATGAAAACCATGGCCTGCCGCGCAACCCGCCGGGTGCGCTGCCTCCGGCCAGAAGCGCCCCGGTCGCAAGCTCGGCGCCGACTTCGGCCGGCTCGTTGGTGAGGATGGAGGTGAACGCGGCCACGGCCAGAGGCAGCTCAGGTGGTGCCGGATGCCCGGCCACGCGCTCGCGCAACGTCCTACTGCGGAGGGTCACCGATGGTGCGGTCGCGGGGTCGTTCATCGCGGGGGCGATGGCCGCGGCCTCGAGCAGGAGGGCGAGCTCGGAGTCCCGAGAGGCGAGCGACAACGACGCGCGATCGAGAACCTCGACCGCCTCCCCAAATCGCTGCGCACGGCTGAGGCCGGTAGCGAGCACCATCGTTGCGTTCACGGCAGCCGCGGCGTCCGGCGCAGCGTCCACAGCGCCTCGCAAGTGCTCCTGCCAGTCGGCATGCCCAATGCTGGCCTCGGCCATCCCCAGGTCGAGCAGCAGTACCGCCCGGTCGCCCGCCGGCGCTGGTTCGGCGAGCGCTCGGCGCAGGTAGACCGCCTCCGACTCGGGAGCACCCTGCTTTCCCGCCTCGCGGGCGGCCGCAACCAGCCGGCCGACAACCCAGCCATCGTCGGCGGGCTCGCTGACGAGCAGGTGCTCGGCAACGCGCGCTTCAGCGCCCGGTTGCTCGGCGAGTAGCTGGGCGGCACGGCGGTGGCCGTGCGCGCGCTCGGCGCTGGAGAGCTCCGAATAGACCCCGTCGCGGACGAGCGGATGCACGAACGTCAGCGGCCGGCCGGCCTCGAGGATCCCGGCGGTCGTCAGCAGATCGGCCGCCTCGGCAGCCTCGAGCTCTTCGAGGCCGGCGAGGCCCGCCGCTTGAAGCAGCTCGCTCTGCTCGAGGATCGCCAGCGTTCGCGCGAGCCGCCCCGCATGCTCGGGCAGCCGAAGGAGGCGGAGACGAACCGAGCGACCGACGCTTCGTACATCGGTTCTGATGCTTCCCTCGCTCAGTGCCGCCGCGAGCTCGCGCACGAGGAATGGCATCCCGCGCGTCACGCGCATGGAGGTGTCGACGACGTCTGGATCCGGAGCCCGACCGAGCCCAGCCCCGAGCAGTTCAACGACTGCGGGTCTCGACAGAGGGGCGAGACGGATCACCTCGGCGGAGGAGTCGGTCGTCACCGCCGCAAGCAGCTGAGCATCTGTGCGCGCTTCGGTAGGGCGGGTCGCGACGACGAGCGCGATGTCGAGCTCTTCGAGCCGTGTAAGAAGGAAGGCCAGGTAACGCAGGGAGGCGGCGTCCGCCCAGTGAGCGTCGTCGACGACCAGGCAGTGCGGGCCTGCGCCGGCGAGGTTCGCGCAGAGCCAGTAGAGGCCGTGCAGGATCGCGAACGAGGGGTCGACCCCTGAAGAGGGCGGAGCGTCCGCAGGGGCTGCGCCGGGAAGCCCGAGCAGGCCGGCCGCGACGCCGGCAGCGCCTTGCAACAGATCCGCGCGCTCGAGCTCCGACGCCTCGACCAGCGGCCGCTCGAACAGCTGTCGCACCACTCCGAAGGCGAAGTTGGTCTCCATCTCCGTCGCCCTTGACCGCAGGACGCGCATTCCCGCATCTGCCGCCGCAGTGCGCGCCGCCGCGAGCAGCGCCGTCTTGCCGATCCCGGCCGGCCCTTCGACCACCACGAACCTGCCGCGGCCCGTGCGAGCGTCGGCCAGCGCCCACTCGATCCGGGCCAGCTCCTCGTTCCGCTCGAGCAGCGGTTCAGTGGCCGCGGCCGCGTTCATGTGCCTCCAGCCTACTCCCCATGCGCGGAATGTCACGTCCGTCGCGCTTGCCGGCCCAGGCGCTGAACTCTCCGGTAAAGCGCTAGAAGAATCGGGCGGGGGTGAAGTCCGGCGAGCCTTTAGTCCGCCTGTGAACCGCCATTGACCTGCGAGGGCAGCGCGCCCCCCGGCATCACCACGATCCTGACGATTCGTTCGTCGTCGAGCGTCAGGCGCAGTGCAAGGTCACGCTCATACGCCACCTCGCCACTTTCGCGCCAGCTCGCGATCTCATGGGTCCGGGCAATGACGTCGCCCTCAAAATCCTCGAACTCAGGCTCTGCCTGTTCCATGGCGAATTGCTCGTCTCCGCCTGCCTTCTGAAGCACTTGCCGGCAGGCTGCGATGCCACGAAGGGTGCCGCGCGGTGTCACGGTTTCGACATCGGGATCGAGGAACTCTTCCGCCGCCTCTAAATCATGTGCCGCGACAGCCTCGACGAACTGGCGTGCGCGGGCGAACTTCACCAGCGCAACCTAACAACCCCCGGCCAAGACGATCTTCAAGCTCGGAGGATTGGAGCTGAGCGCTCGCGGCCCATCCGGTTGCCGCGCTCGGTCACCAAGGCCGGGCGGACTGAGCTACCGCCGGACGGGAGCCGCGCAGACGCCGTGCTCTCGGTCACGCAAACGCTGGCCCAGCGGGCAGACGACCGCCGCCGCGCCTCCTCCGCGCCGCACCGGCTCCGCAGCCGCCTCCAGCTGACCGTTCGGCAGGAGCTCGATCCCGGTTGCAGCGCCGATCTCGGCCACCGGCGTGAACTGCTGCCCGAAGCGCGCCTGGAGCTCGCTTCCGTACTGCGAGATGAAGGCAGGTTCCGCGGTGGTCGTGGCGGTGTTGCGCTGCGACGCGCGAGGCGCCGCGATCGCGTCGGGCAGCGACATGCCGAAGTCGAGCCGGTCGAGCAGGATCTGGAGCACGGTCGTGATGATCATCGAGCCACCCGGGCTGCCGACGCCGAGCAACGGCCGGCCGTCGTGCAGCACGACCGTCGGGGCCATGCTTGAGCGCGGGCGCTTACCGCCTGCGGGGAGATTCGGATCGGGCGCGCCCGGCGCCGGCGGCGCCGGGTCGAAGTCGGTCAGCTCGTTGTTGAGCAGGAACCCGTATCCCGGGACGGCCATCGCGGTGCCGGCGATCTGCTCGATCGTACTCGTGTAGGCGACGACGTTGCCCCAGCGGTCGACCACGGTGAGGTGGTTCGTCGAGGTCCCCTCGCTGCCGTTCCCCGTGAGCGCCGATGTGCCCTCACATGGTGCGAATGGCGGGAAGGGATCTCCGGGCGCGACCGGGGTCGGTAGTGCGCTCGGGCCGATTAGACAGCGCCGCTCGCCGGCGAAGCCCTTTGAGAGGAGCCCCTCGAGCGGGACGCTGACGGCGTCTGGATCGCCGACCCACCGGTTCCGATCTGCGTAGGCGAGCTTCGACGCTTCGAGGTAGCGGTGCAGCGCGAGCACGCGATCCGGGGCTCCCAGGTCGAAGCCCTCGAGGATGTTGAGCGCCTCTCCAACCGTCGAACCGCCGCTCGATGGTGGCGGCATCCCGTAGACGTCGTAGCCGCGGTAGTCGACGTGGGTCGGCGCACGGAGGGGCGCCGAGTAGCGGGCGAGGTCGCCGGTCGTCATCAGCCCGGGCCGCACGGTGAAGCCGAGCTGCGAGTCCGCTGCGACGGGCGGGTGGCGCACGGTGTCGACCAGAGCCGCACCGATAGGGCCGCGGTAGAGCTCAGCGGGGCCGTCGTGGGCGATCAGCCGGTAGGTGCGAGCGAGGTCGGGGTTGCGGAAGGTCGATCCGAGAGGCGGCGCCTGCCGGTCTGGCGTCAGGAACAGCCGGCGCGACGAGGTGAAGGCGTCGAGCCGGGTCAGGTTGTCTGAGACCTGGCCGCGGAAGGTGTTGTCGACCACGAATCCGCGCCGCGCAACGCTTATCGCGGGCTGGAGCAGCCGCTTGAGCGGCAACGTCCCGAACCGCGACGCCGCCTCGGCCCACGTGGCGAGCGTGCCAGGCACGCCGACGGCCATCCCGCTCGTCACCCGCTGCGGGTAGAACGGGATCGGCTGGCCCGTGGCCGGGTCGATGAACGCGTTCTCCGGGAAAGTCTGCGGCGCCGTCTCGCGGCCGTCGATCGTGACGATCCGATGCTGCCGAGCGAGGTAGAGGACCATGAAGCCGCCTCCGCCGATCCCGGCGACGAACGGCTCGGTCACGCCGAGGACGGCGTTCGCCGCGAC
Organism: Actinomycetota bacterium; assembly: GCA_046726435.1. GTDB lineage: Bacteria > Actinomycetota > Thermoleophilia > Gaiellales > Gaiellaceae > AC-32. The sequence continues at coordinate 7,576 of JBKPAM010000026.1, read as the reverse complement.
CGCTGCATCGACGGCGTTGCCACCCTTCCGGAGGACCTCGATGCCCGCGCGCGTCGCGTCGGGGTCGACGCTCGCGACCGCACCTCCCGTGCCGACGGCGACCGCTTCCTTCGGCGCCGGCGGCGCCGCCGGCGCCCGGACGCCGCCTGCCAGCAGCACGGCGACGACTGCGGCGACGAGCGAGCCCACGAGCCGGATCCGCATGGGAGAGGTATTGTCGCGCGTCGCGCGTCGCAAACACGAGTTAGTAAGGAGCGAGCCCGCCTCCTCCCTCAGAGCCTGGACGGCCGCGTTGATTCTGCGCGCGCGTTGGTCGCGCGGTGTAATCGGCCGCCGCCTCGGGACTACCTGGGACTACCTTGCTCGCGCCGGCGAATGCGCTGCCGGGCACGCTCCTTGGCGCTCGACGGCATCCAGCTCGAGAGCCGCAAGCGATGGTCGGCCACCCAGCGATAGCCGCGCTCGGTGGGCGCCGGAAAGCATCCAAAGGCTGCTGCCGGGAGCCGCGCGCCAGGCAGCACTCTCAGGAGCGGCGGCAAGGCCGCACCGCCGGACTGTCGCGCGCCGCTCGGAGAGATCAGTTGCCAGGACGCCATCCGCTCAGCGGGCCTCAAGCATCCGGAGCAGGTCGTCGGCCTCGGGCCGCTGCAGCGCGATCGGACGCAACCGCGCCCCTCGATCCCAGCGCAGCAAGACCGAGAGCAGCCGGATGCAAAAGCCGCAGTCCGCGTCGTGGAGAACCGCCCAGCGGCGCTCGCCGGGCGGTCCGCCAGTGTCCCTTCGGAGCTCGAACTCGCGCCACCTCCGCTCCATCGATCGCTCGCTCGCTGGGTAGACGATCAGACGCCGGAACGGCCTGATCGCCGCCATGTAGGCAATCCCAAAGCATCCGTTCGGCTTCACGAGGACGGCCTCCTGGACGCGGTAGCCGCCGGTTGCGGCCGGGACCAGGCCGATGTGCATGACCCCGTGCATCGTCCGGTTGGCGATCTCGGCGGCGAACTCGTCATCGATCAGGTAGAGCGGCCGGAACGGAAGTGTCGTGAACTCCGGGCCGGACGGGCCGTCGCGCAGATCCGCCGGCAAGCGGTCGCGAACCGTCGGCACCGTGGAGCCGAGGCCCTCCTCCGAGTCGTCCCAGCCGAGCAGTTCCCCGAGCTTCCACCGGATCGCCCAGAGGGTGCGGGCGGCACGGGAGGGGCCATGCGACGGGTCACCGGCGGCGATCAGCTGCACCAGGCGACGGAAGTCATCCGCGCCGCCCACCGTCGGCAGCTCCCAGACGTCCTCGAGCCTGAAGTCCGGGGTGAGCTCGTGGATCCGCCAGGGCTGCGAGGTATGCGCCGCGTTTGGAAGCCTCATTCGTTGACGACCTCGGCGGACACGGGCCGTCAGCCGTCAAGTCGCCGCTCTGGCCGCAACGTTGTCGAAAAGAGCCTCGATGAAGGGGTCGTGGTCCGCGCCGATACGTTCCGACCAGATCTGCTCGTACTCTCCGATCGCCCTGCCGTCGATGGTGTGACTAAGAACCGTTCCGCCGTCGACGCGTTCCAACTCGAACCAGTGCTCGAGCCGCAGCCCCTCCGGCCTGACCACCCGAAAGGCCCGGACGCGACCTGGGCGATCGATCGCCTTCCAGAGCATCATCGATCCGGCCTCGTACAGGCCATGCCCTAACGGGCGTGGTGCGGGGCCGAGCTCCGTCGGCCAGACACGGTCGAAGTCTTCGATGAGTTCAGCGATCCGTTCTGGCGGCGCGGCGATCGCTCGTTCGTGGCGGTTGTAGATCTTCACGTCTCACCCCACTCCTAAGGTGGCGAGCAGCGAGCACAACGGTTGTCGCCCTGCTGGCCCAAATGGTTTATCTTCATGTACCGCGAGGTATAGAAAGTAAACTTCAAATGGCTGAGCATCGCTACCAGCAGTACTGCGGCGCGGCACGGGCGCTCGATGTGGTTGGCGACCGCTGGACGCTGCTGATCGTCCGTGAGCTCATGTTCGGGCCGCGGCGGTTCACCGATCTGATCGACGGGCTGCCAGGTATCAGCCGCAACCTCCTCGCCGATCGACTACGAGCGCTCGAGCGCGACCGTGTCATCGCCCGACGCGAGCTTCCGCCGCCGGCCGCCCGGCAGGTGTACGAGCTCACCGAGGACGGCCGAGACCTGGCCGGCGCGATGGTGCCGCTTGTCGCCTGGGGTGCGCGCCGCCTCGGCACGCGCAAGCCGACCGAGAGCTTTCGCCCCCAGTGGGCAGCGCTGGCGATGGCGTGCTTCGGCAACCGCGAGGCCACCAACGGCGTCAGGGAGACCTATCAGTACGTCGTCGGTCGCCTCGCGTTTCACTTCACGGTCGACAACGGCTCGATACAGCTTCACGGCGGGCACGCACACGACCCCGCCGCGACCGTGACCACGGACGAGGAAACGTGGGCGGACATCGCCACCGGCAAGATCACGAGCGGCTCGGCGATCGCCAGTGGCGCGATGACTCTAAGCGGCGACCGTCGGGCAATTGCGCGCTTGCGGAAGATCTTCTCCCGCAAGCAGGAGCACGCTCAGATAGAGGCGACCCTCGCGGCCGCGCGCGAGTTCGACCGCGCACTCGATCTCAATCTGCGCGGGACGTTCCATTTCGGTCGCGAAGGCGAAAGCTCGAAAGGGAGGCCCACCGACTCCCGTCGAAGGCCGTAAGGACGACCTCGTCCACCGTCGTCTCGCCACCGATGGCCCGCCCGCCGAGCACCGCCCAGGCTGCCGTGGCCTCTTGCTCGTTCGTGGGTGTACAAGCGTGACGTGCGGCTCGACGGCGAGCGGGACAGAGACTGAGCCGACAGCCTCGCGCAGGGAACGCCAGCCTCCCTCCACGTCGTCGACCTCGACGTAGATGCCGCAGTCGGGACGACCGAAGCAACGGACAGATCCAAGGCCGAGTCGAAATGGTGCGGTCTGTCGCGCTGCAGCGGCAACGCGCTCGCTCATCAACTCGATCGTCGGAACCTCGTCGGGATAGGTCACCGTTACGTGCGGTCCGATCTGCGAGGTCATGATCGGATCCCACTCCGCCCGCATCTCATCGATGCAAGCTGCGAGACGCGGGTCGAGAAAGACCGTCGCGTGGACATCGGCGAGACGAGGATCCAAGCAAGAGCAAACGTAGCTCTCACTCGTATGCGCGCGCGCCCCTGTTCCAGAACGCCCAGGATGGTCGGTCCGTCGTGAAGACAAACGATCGCCGTGCCGCGTGATCCCACCTGCTCGCCATGGACAACGCCTCATCCCGCGCGCATCCCGCACGAGCCGCCGGAAGCCCTCGCAGGCACCGGTGAATCCACGCCTAACCCCGCCTAGGCCAAAGGCGCCAAGACCGACTTGTCACGCCGCAGGTCGCGGGCTCGAGTCCCGTCGCTCTCGTAAAGTCGTACCGATAGCGTCTGTTGTTGATGGAGTCGGGCGCAATCCAATCCGCGCCGCGCGTCGCACGGCTAGACCACCTCGTCCTGACCGTGGCGTCGATCGACAAGACAGTCCGCTTCTACACGGGCGTTCTCGGCATGACCGAAGTCGTCTTTGGGAACGGCCGCCGCGCTCTCTCCTTCGGACAGCAGAAGCTGAACTTGCACCAGGCAGGGCACGAATTCGAGCCGAAGGCGGCACGGCCGACACCAGGCTCAGTAGACATCTGCCTCATCGCCGACGCCGACCCCGCCACGATCGCGGACTGGCTTCACGGTCGCGGTGTCTCGGTCGAGGAGGGGCCGGTCGCGAGGACAGGCGCCCTCGGGCCGATCACGTCGTTCTACTTTCGCGATCCCGACGGGAACCTCGTCGAGCTGGCGACCTACGTAGAGCCGTAGCGATTGGCCACGACTGAGGCCCAGTCGTTGTTCGCCAGCCTTTTCACAACGTGTGGGTCCCTCGGCCAGCGCCGCTCGCTCGTCTTCGTGCGGGGCGTCTCGCTCTCTTTCTCGTTGTGGCGCTGGGACTCGGTGCTCCCAGGATCAGCTCGTGGACGACCCTGAGGTCGGTCTCAGGACGGAGGTCGCCGCGGGCGGTGCCGCGCTCGAGGACCGGACGCAGCGGCCTCGCGGCTACGCAGCGGCCGGCACCGCATCACGGTCACAGCCGGCGACCTCTCGGGCAACGGCGCGACTTCGGACCGTCCTTTCCGCCGCTGCGCCGCGCCGCAGGCACGCCACTCCAGCAGGTGATCGGGTCCAAGCCGGCGACGGCCGGCGGTGGCCAACGTCCATCTCGCCTCCTCCGCGGCAACGCTACCCCGTGTACACCGAATGACGTAGAGGGACGCGCCCGTCCTCACCTGTCTCTACGTCAGTACCATCGCCGAATGAGTCCCGTCAGGCCACCGGTGCAAGTCGTCGGCCGGCGGATGGACGCCGAGCACTACCGGTTGCGCGACTTCCTGACGCGCACCGCGCAGCCGTACGACTGGTACGAGGCGGGCTCGCCCGACGCCGACCGCTTGCTCGAGGGGCTCGGGCTCGCCGACGCCGCCCTGCCGGTACTCGTCGACGGCGACGAGAGCTTCCAGGAAGCGACGGTCGAGTCGATCGCGAGGGCGTGGGGCGCGTTCCGGCCGGCGAAGCAGAAGCACTACGACTTCGTCGTCATCGGCGCTGGGCCGGCGGGTCTTGCTGCCGCTGTCTACGCCGCCTCGGACGGCCTCTCGACACTCGTCTGCGACCGAGACGTGCCCGGCGGCCAGTCGTCCTACGCCACGATGATCGAGAACTTCTTCGGCTTTCCGGATGGGATCGGCGGCGCCGAGCTGGCGCGGCTGGCCGGCCGCCAGGCAGAGCGCTTCGGGGCGGAGCTGATGCTCATGCGAGGCGTCCGCGGCAGCCGGATGAACGGGCACGACGAGCCGGTCGGGCTGATCCTCGAGGACGGCTCCGAGGTGACGGCGTCGGTGGTCCTCGCAGCGCCTGGAATGGATTGGACCCGGCTCGACCTCGACGGCATTGACGACCTGATCGGCGACGGCGTCTACTACGGAGCGGGCCGAAGCGAGGCGGCGCAGTGCGCGGGCCAGGACGTCGTGGTGGTGGGCGCGGGCAACTCGGCCGGCCAGGCCGTCCTCAACTTCGCGAACCAGACCGCTCGCGTGACGATGCTCGTTCGCGGCGACCGACTGAGCAAGAGCATGTCGGCTTACCTGATCGAGCGGATCGAGAACCATCCGCTGATCGACGTCCACCTCGAGACGCAGCTGACCGAGCTGCACGCGAACGGCGACGGGCTCCGTGGAGTGACCTTCACCGACGCCGCGGGCCAATCGGAGACGCGAACCTTCGACGGCGTCTTCCTCTGCATCGGCGGGTCGCCCCACACGGAGTGGTGCTCTCGAGAGCACGTGCTCACGGATGACCGGGGCTACATCCTCACCGGCCAGGACCTGCTGAGGGGCGGGAAGGCACCGGACTGCTGGCCGCTCGACCGCGATCCGCTGCCGCTCGAAACGAGCCGCGTCGGCCTCTTCGCGGCCGGCGATGTTCGCCACGGGTCCACCAAACGCGTCGCCGCCGCCGTCGGCGAGGGGTCGATGGTCGCCTCGCTGATCTTCAGCCGTCTTGCCGAGCTCGGTGTCACCTACTGAGCTCGCAGCGGTCCTCGAACACGCGCGCCGGCGAACTGAAGCCTTGCTCGAGCCCCTCTCCGACGAACAGCTGACGCGCCAGGTCTCGCCGCTTCAGTCGCCCCTCGTCTGGGATCTCGCTCACATCGGGAACTTCGAGGAGCTCTGGCTGCTCCGAAGCGGCGAGGGCAACGGCAGCGAGCTCGACGATCTGTACGACTCGTTCGCACACGCGCGGCTCGAGCGTGGCGCGCTGCCCATCCTGTCCCCGCAGGACGCGCGTGCCTACGTCTCGGAGGTGCGCGAGAAGGTGCTCGAGCGGCTCCCCGAGCTCGCGCGGGCCGACTTCCTCGTCGGAATGGTCGCGCAGCACGAGCTCCAGCACGTCGAGACGATGGCGCAGACGCTCGCTTTCGCGGGCTTGACCAGCCCGAATGGGCTCCCCCGGGTTACGACGGGCGGCGAGATCCTCGTTCCGGGCGGGCCATTCACGCTGGGCTCGGACGACCCGTGGGCGTACGACAACGAGCGGCCGGCGCACGTCGTCGACCTGCCACCGTTCCGGATCGACCGTGCACTCGTGACGAATGCGGAGTACGCGGAGTTCGTCGAAGCCGAGGGGGCAGCTGCGCCGCTCCGCTGGGGTCGCGAGGACGAGCCGGTACAGCACGTCTCGTTCTACGAGGCGGAGGCCTACGCGCGCTGGGCGGGGAAGCGCCTGCCGAGCGAGCCGGAGTGGGAGAAGGCGGTGAAGACCGTCCCTGCGGAGCTCGAGCACGCGCGGGGGGCCGTCTGGCAGTGGACGTCGTCCTTCTTCGAGGGGTACCCGGACTTTCGGGCCTTCCCGTACAAGGAGTACTCCGAGGCGTTCTTCGGGGACGAGTACCAAGTGCTGCGCGGCGGCTCATGGGTTACAGATCCGCTCGTCGCCCGGCCCACCTTTCGCAACTGGGACCTGCCGCAGCGGCGGCAGATCTTCGCCGGCATTCGATGCGCATCCGATGTCTAGGGCCCCCACCGCAAGTCGTCCGGACCTCTTCGAGGCAACGCGCCGGAGCCTGCAGCGAGAGCCGAAGGAGCTGCCCCCTGTCTGGCTTTACGACGAGCGCGGGTCGCTGCTCTACGAGGCGATCACCCGCCTCCCCGACTACTACCTGCCGCGCCGGGAGGCGGAGATCCTTGCTGCGCGTGCGGGCTTGATCGCCGCGCAAACGGAGGCGCGCACGCTCGTCGAGCTCGGCTCGGGCAGCGCCAGGAACACCCGGTTCCTCCTGGACGCGCTCGAGCTCGAGCGCTTCGTTCCCTTCGATGTCAGCGAACGGATGCTGCGGACGAGCGCCGACGTGATCGCCGAGGCGTATCCGGAGGTCTCCGTCGAGCCGATCGTGGGCAACTTCGAACGCGACCTGGCGACGCTGCCGACCGAGGGCCCGCGGCTGATCGCGCTCCTCGGGAGCACGATGGGGAACCTCTACCCCCAGCAGCGGGAGGAGCTGCTCGGCTCACTGGCGCGGGAGCTGCGCGAGGACGACGCGCTGCTGCTCGGGCTCGACCTCGTGAAGGACGTCGCCAGGCTCGAGGCCGCCTATCACGACCGGACCGGCGTGACGGAAGCGTTCGTCCGCAACGCGCTCACGGCCGTCAATCGCGAGCTTGGCGCCACGTTCGAGCAGGGGCAGTTCGTCTACGAGCCGCGCTGGGATCCGGAACACGAGTGGATGGACATCGCGCTCCGCGCACTCGACGCCCATGTCGTCGCGGTGCCGGAGCTAAAGCTGGAGATCGCATTCCAGAAGGGCGAGCGGCTTCGCGTCGAGATCAGCTCCAAGTTCCGGCGGAACGCGGTCGAAAGGGAGCTCGAGCGGGCGGCGTTGAGCGTTCGCTCGTGGTGGACCGACCGGCTGGGCGACTTCGCAGTCGTCCTCGCAGGCTGAGAAAGGAGAAGGCATGTCAACGACTTCCATCTGCAGCCACCTCGACC
>JBKPAM010000025.1:0-28065 GCA_046726435.1 Actinomycetota bacterium | reverse complement strand
GATCGAGCAGGTGGAAGTCGAGACGCTTGCGACTGAGATCCAATCCGGCGTACAACATTGCAACGGGCCTCCCTTCGTCTGTCGAGGACGTGCGGAGCATCGCTCCGCGGGAGGCCCTTCTTCATGGCATTCCTTACCATGGAGGTGATGTTGTCGGGGAGTTCGAATGGACCTGCGGCGGCAAGCGTCTTGCAAGCATTTGGCTTCCGCTGGGATGTCACCGTGTTCCGCCTAAATGCCCGGCCGCGGCCGAATCGCTCAGAGCCTGCATTTAGGCGGAATACGGCGGAACGCGCGTACATGACCGAGGCGGCTCATAACCCGGAGGTCGCAGGTTCAAATCCTGCCCCGCTACCTCGGAAAGGCCCTGGAGACAGGGCCTTTCTGCTACGAGCGCAGCACGATGGTTTCTCGGGCCACACGTGAGAGACTTCCCCGGTGAGCGACCCCCGGGAGCGCTTTCTGATTCGCTACGCCGGCGGCTTCGCGCCTTTTCTCGTCACCCGTGCCGAGGGCGCGTGGGTCGAGACGGCGGACGGGCGGAGGGTGCTCGACTTCACCTCCGGACAGATCTGCTCGACACTCGGTCACAACCACGCGCGGATCGCCGAGGCGGTGCGCGAGACGCTCGAGCGGGCTGTCCACCTCAACTCGTGGATGCTCTCCGAGCCCGTCCTCGCGCTTGCCGAGCGACTGACCTCTCTGTTCCCGCCACCGCTCGACAAGGTCATCCTGCTCAACACGGGCTCGGAGGCCAACGAGGTAGCGCTCAAGCTTGCAAAGATGCACACCGGCCGGTTCGAGGTCGCCGGGCTCGCGCGAAGCTTCCACGGGCTCCTCGCCGGGATCTCCTCTGTCAACTTCTCGATGGCGCACGCCGGCTACGGCCCGCTCCTGCCCGGGGCCTTGCTCCTAGCGGCTCCCTACGCCTACCGCTGCCCGATCCGGCACTGTGCCGGCGCCTGCGACTGCACCTGCCTGGACGCGGGCTTCGAGCTGGTCGAGCAGCAGTCGGTCGGCTCGCTCTGCGCCGTGATCGCCGAGCCCGTGCTCTCGGCCGGCGGGATCATCGTTCCTCCCGACGGCTATTTCCGCCGTTTGCGGGAGCTGTGCGACGAGCGAGACATGCTCCTCGTTCTCGACGAGGCGCAGACCGGGTTCGGCCGGCTCGGGACGATGTTCGGCTTCGAGCACGACGGCATCGTCCCCGACTTCGTCGCAGTCTCGAAGACGCTCGGCGGCGGCATCCCGCTCGCGGCGACGATCACGAGCGCCGCGGTCGAGGAGGACTGTGTGGACAAGGGCTTCCTTCACGTCACCTCGCATGTGTCGGATCCCTTACCTGCGGCTGCCGGTCTTGCCGTGCTCGAGGTCGTCGAGGAGGAGCGCCTCGTCGAGCGGGCGCGTGAGCGAGGCGAGTACCTGCTGGAGCGGCTACGCGAGCTTCAGGCGGCGCACGAGCAGATCGGCGACGTTCGCGGCCGCGGGCTGCTCGTGGGGATCGAGCTCGTCGAGGACCGCGTGAGCCGCCGCCCCGCTGACGCGCTCGGCGCGGCCGTGACTGCTGAGTGCCTCGAGCGCGGGCTCTCTATGAACATTGTCCGCGCCGGCACGAGCGCGAACTGCTTCCGGATGGCGCCGCCCCTGACGATCGGTGAGGACGAGATCGACCTCGCGGTCGAGATTCTCGATGCATCGCTCGGAGCTGTGCTCGCGGAACGCCCGGAGCTCGCGAAGGTGTGAACAGCTCGCCGGTGGCGACGGCCCCGCTGTGACCGGCATCGAGCGCTTCGAGCGCGTTCCGCTCCTGTTCGGGGCGTCACCGGTCCACCGACTCGAGCGCTTGAGCGAACATCTCGGTGGCGCGGTCGACATCTGGGCGAAGCGGGAGGACTGCAACTCGGGGCTGGCGTACGGCGGCAACAAGGTCCGCAAGCTCGAGTACCTCGCTGCAGATGCCGTCGCGCAGGGGTGCGACACGCTCGTCTCGATCGGCGGCGTGCAGTCGAACCACACGCGTCAGGTCGCGGCCGTTGCAGCGCGACTCGGCCTTCGCTGCGTCCTCGTGCAGGAGCATTGGGTGGACTGGCCGGACGTCGTCTACGACAAGGTCGGGAACATCCTCCTCTCGCGGATCATGGATGCGGACGTGCGGCTCGACCCGTCCGGTTTCGACATCGCGATCCGAAGGAGCTGGGAGGACGCGCTTGCGTCCGTCGAGGCGAGCGGTGGCAAGCCGTATGCGATTCCAGCCGGCGCCTCCGACCACCCGCTCGGTGGACTCGGGTTCGCGCGCTGGGCGAACGAGGTGGCCGCACAGGAGCGCGAGCTCGGCGTCTTCTTCGACACCGTCGTCGTCTGCTCGGTGACCGGATCCACACAGGCGGGGATGATCGCCGGATTCGCCGCACAGGAGACCGACCGTGCCGTGCTCGGGATCGACGGCTCCGCGACCGTCGAGCAGACGGGGGCTCAGATCGCACGCATCGCGAGGGCCACGGCCGCGGCGATCGAGCTTGGACGCCAGCTCGACGACTCGGAGATCGTTCTCCTCGATGAGTGGCACGCAGGCACGTACGGCATCCCGGACGAGAAGACAATCGACGCCATTCGTCTCTGCGCGCGCCTAGAAGGGATGCTCACCGATCCCGTGTACGAGGGCAAGTCGATGGCGGCGCTGATCGACCTCGTTCGGTCGGGGCGGATCGCGCCTGGCTCACGAGTGCTCTACGCACACCTGGGCGGGCAGCCTGCACTGAACGCGTACGCCGGAGTGTTCTGAGCGGTCCCTCTAGCGCACCCAGAGCTGGTCGAGCAGCACGTTCCAGAACGGGTGGTACTTGTAGTTGCCGACCCGCGGGCCGAGCACCGTCACCGTGCGCGGGTTGTATAGCGGCACCCACGGGGCGCTGTCGACGAGCTCGTGGTCGATCCGGCTCCAGAGCTCGCCCGCGGCCGCCGGGTCGCGCGCCTGCAGCGCCGTGGCGTGGGCGATCTGCGCATCGATCCGCCGGTTGCAGAACTCGGCGACGTTGACGTTGTCCTGGCTGCGCGGGACGAAGGAGCGGCAGGTCAGCAGCGGCTCGATGAAGTTCGACGGCGTCGGGTGATCCTGGAACCACGTGAACCAGCCGATCTGCGGCCGCTTGCTCGAGTCGCCGAGGTCGCCGAGCCCGGCGGCGGCGGCGTTCGTGATCACCTTCAGCGAGGCCTGGTAACCGAGCCGGTCGAGCACCGAGACGACGTAGCGGCCGATCTGGAGCGTCGGCGCGCCGGGTGACGGAGGCGTCATCAGCAGCGTCACCTTCGAGCCGCGGGTCCCGGAGCCGGCGACCAGTCGCTCCGCCGTGGCGAAATCGGGCGCCGTCCACGAGCCGCTCGGGCTCGGGTCGAGCGTGTACGGGCAGTAGGGCCGGTAGCCGGGAAGCGTCGGCGCGAGCACCTGGCACGTCGGCTGGGCGGTCAGCGAGCTCCCGGTCAGGCGTGCGATGCGGTTCCGGTCGATTGCGTAGTTCAGGGCCTGCCGCACCGCGAGCCGGTCGAACGGCGCGACCCGTGTGTTCATCACGAGCGCGAACGTCGCGCCGGCCGGGTCGATGTGGACCTGGCTCGCATTGCGCCTGGCGAGCGCGTCGACGCCGTCGAGGGGCGGCGCGAGCAGGGCGTCGGCTGCGCCGTGCTCGAGCGCCGCGACCTGGTTCGACGACGCGGCTTTCAGGACGATCCGGTCCGGGAAGCCCGCGGGCTGCGCGTCGCTCGACCACTCGTGGAACCGCGGGTTTCGCACCAGCACCCACGAGCGGTTCGGCCTGAACGCGGCGGTCATGTACGGCCCGGTCGCCGGCAACGCCTTCCCGCCGAGCTTCCCCGCCGGGACCGCCGATGCCATCGCGAACGCGAGCGTGTAGAGGAAGTCGGGGTCGGGCCGCGTGAGGTGGAGCGTGACGGTGCCGGCCTCGCGGTCGACGACGATCCCACGGTGGAGATCGCAGGCGTGCGGGCTGCACTGCTCTGCGCCGACGATCCCTGCGTACTGGTTCGTGAGGTACGGGTTCTCGGATCGCATCGTTCGCTCGATCCCGCGGCGAATGTCCTCCGGCTGTACGAAGGCGCCGTTCGAGTAGCGGATCCCGTCGCGCAGCCGGAACGTATACGTGCGGCCGCCGTCGGTTGGTTGCGGGATCGCCGTGGCGAGGTCCGGCACGAGCTCGGCGCCCGCAAGCCCGCCGGTCTTCCGGTAGGTCACGAGCCCGTCGTTCGTCACGCTCAGCAGCTGCCACTGGGGGATCCCCGCGAACTGCGTCGGGTCCGGCGAGTACGGGACGGAGTCCGGCGGGAGTGCAAGCCTGAGCGTGCCGCCGCGGTGGCTCACGCTCCCGGGCAGGACGGTCACCCAGGCGTCGCGGCCAACCGTGGCGACGCCGGTCGGCTCGTTGCCGACCCCGACCGGGCGCACCGAGTCGTCTGCGGGGTCGATCCGAAGCACCTTGCCGCTGCGACCGGCCGCGACCCAGACCTGGCCCTCGCCGTACGCGACGCCGGTCGGAGACTCGCCCACCACAATCTTGCGGATCCGGCCCGTGCCGGGATCGAAGCGGGAGACAGTTCCGTCGGGCGTGTTCGTCACCCAGACCGAGCCGCCGCCGACGGCGACGCCCTGCGGGCCGTTCCCGATCGACACGGACTGCGACACCGTGTTTGTCCGAGCGTCCACGAGCAGCAGCTGGCCCGTCGACGCGCTCGAGACCCATACTCCCCGCCGGGAGGCCGCGATCCCGCCCGGCTCGCCCGCGAGCGGAATCGTCGTGACACGGCCGCTGTCGGTGTCGATTCGCGAGAGCGAGTAGTCCGTGGCGTTCGCGACCCAGACCGAGCCGTGACCGAAGGCGATCGCGCCGGCGCCGTTCCCGACCTGGATCGGCCGCACCGCCCGGAGCGCCTGCGGATTGATCTCCGAGACGGACCGGTCGAGCTGGTTCACGACCCAGACCTGGCCGTCGCCGACCGCGACGCCGGTGGGGCGGTGGCCGACCGGGATCCGATCGACGGAACGGCCGTTCTCGGAGATCCGGAGAAGCAGGTCGGAGGCGGTGTCCGTGACCCAAACGGCACGGGCACCCGCAGCGATTCCGCCCGGCTCACCGCCGGCCTTGATCACCATCCGCACCTGGTCGTGCCGCCCGTCGACGACGCCGACGCTGTTGGGCGCGGCCGCGAGCGCGTTCGTCTCCTTCCCGGAGAGCGCCACTGCGAGGATCGCCGCGACCCCGCCGACCGCCAGCAGGCCCGCGAACGCGACCACGACACCTCGGCGGCCGAGCTTCCGGGCGGCTGCGACCGGCTGGCTCTCGCGCCGCGCAGCCTCGAGCGACGGGTCGTGCTCCAGGATCATGCGCTCAAGCTCCTTCAGCTCCGGGCCCGGCTCGACGCCCAGCTCGTCCACGAGCCGCCGACGCGTGGTGCGATAGGCCTCGAGCGCCTCGGCCTGGCGTCCGCAGCGGTAGAGGGCGATGAGCCGCAGGCCCTGGAGGCGCTCACGCAGCGGGTGCTCGCGGGCCAGCGACTCGAGCTCGACGACCACCTCCGCGTGCCGCCCCAGGGCGAGGTCGGCCTCGACGCGGTCCTCGAGCGCGGAGAGGCGCACTTCCTCGAGCCGCCGGATCTCGTCCTGCGCGAAGGGCTCGTAGGCGAAGTCGGCCAGCGGCGGTCCGCGCCAGAGCGCGAGTGCCTCCTCGAGCCGCGGCGCCGCAGCGGCCGGCTCCTCGTGGCGGGCCTCCTCGACGAGGGCCTGGAAGCGCGCCGCGTCGAGCGCGTCGACCCGCAGGGCGTAGCCGGGCGCCTGAGTAACCAATGCGCCGTTGCCGAGCACCCGTCGCAGCCGCGCGACGTAGCCCTGAACGTTCTTCGCCGCGGTCGGCGGCGGCCGCTCTCCCCAGAGCTCGTCGACGAGCCGGTCGACCGAGACGACCTCGCCGGGGCGCAGGAGCAGGACCGCGAGCAGGGCGCGCGGCTTGCCGGCCGGAAGCTCGAGCGGCCCGTCGTCGCGCGCGACCTCGAGCGGGCCCAGGATGCGGAACTCGAGCGGCCTGCTCACGCCCGATCAACCGGCGTCAACCGATCGTCAACCGCCGCGGCGGAGGGTTTGAGCCGTCGTGAAAGCAGAGCCCGCACCGGCCAAGCATAGGAAGCACCTGCGAGAGCGCCAACCCCGGCCGCTGCGGCGGACAGAGAGGAGAAACCCATGCGTCTGAAGGCGTTGCTGGCGACGATCGCGGCGGTCGTGTTGGGCGTCGGAGCGGGGGCCGCACGCGCCGACGCGCCGCCGCACGAGCTCGCGGGTCAGCCCTTCTACTTCGCGGGGAGCTGCACCGGGCTCGGCGACGTGATCGTCGTGAACCAGTCGCTCGCGCACACCGGTGCGGTACGGGTGGTCGGAAGTCAGACGGTCATCGTGCTGGGCAAGCCCGGAATCGAGCTACACGCGAACGCGGAATGCACGTTCACCGGCGGCGGGTTCTCACCGGAGACTATCGAGCCGTTCGACGAGCCATTCACCTTGCCCGTGCATATCGCCGGCGCGTAGGCGCGTGCTTCGGCAGGCAACTCTCGTGCTGGTCGCCGCCGCCGCACTCGCGCCGGTGGCGGACGCCGGCAGGCACAGCAACACGCCGCAGGCGCCATCGCAACGGGTGGTGGTGCGTACGGAGCTCGTGCCCGCGAGCGACGGGTTCGACTGGCTCGACGCTGCGGCCGGGTTCGGCGTGGCCATCGCCTCGGTCGCGGTCGTGTTGCTCGTGGCCGGGCACCGCCTCACAAGGAACTGACAAGGAGGACTCACGTGTGCTGCCGATGAACGTCGACCTGGGCGTGAAGCACGACTGGGCGCCCGACGGCAAGCACATCGTGCTCAACGTGAACACGAACGGCTTCAACCCGGACGAGACGGCGAACATCGCGATGATCCGCCCAGACGGCAGCGGGCTGCACTACCTGACGCACTACCAGGGGCCCGACGTCAAGGCGCTCGTCGGCTCGTACTCGCCGGACGGCAGGTACATCGTCTTCCGCCGCGAGGATCACGGCCTCTACGCGCTGATGTCGATGCGGGCGGACGGGAGCGACCTGCGCACGATCCTGCCGTTCTCGACCTTCAGGCCGCGCGGCATCGACTGGGGCCCGCGCTAGCCGGTTGGTGAATGCAGCAACGCCGGAGGCCCTGGAAACAGGGCCTTCCGCTTTGTCAGACAGAGCCTGAACTTTCCGCCAAGAACCGTCAGGCGTACGATCCCGCCGCGTGTTGGAGCACCTCTTAAGCCCGCTAGCGCTCGGCCCAGTCGAGCTGCGGAACCGGATCGTCTCGACCGCGCACCAGACGACGCTCGTCCACGACCACGTGCCGACTGATGAGTTCGTCGCCTACCACGAGGCGCGGGCTCGCGGCGGCGTCGGCCTTATCGTGCTCGAAGCGACAGCGGTGCACCCGTCCGGGCTCCTGACCTCGCACACCCTCGGCGGCTACCTCCCCGCGATCGTCGCAGGCTACCGGCGTGTGGCCGCTGCGGTGCAGCCGCACGGCACGAGGCTCTTCGTCCAGCTCCTGCACAGCGGCCGGGAGCAGATCGCGTCGCCTCCGCGTGCTCCGGCGCTCGCGCCGTCGGCGGTGCCGAGCCCGCGATTCCGCTCCGAGCCGAGGGCACTCACCGCCGCGGAGATCGAGGAGGTCGTTGTCGGCTACGCGCGCTCCGCGGAGCTTGCGGCGGAAGCAGGGCTCGACGGGATCGAGCTCCTGGCCTCGCAGCGGTACTTGATCGAGCAGTTCGTCGACCCTGAGCTCAACCGCCGCGAGGACGAATGGCACGACGGTAGCCGCTTCCTGGTCGCGGTGCTGCGAGCCGTCCGTGCTGCCGCTCCGGGCCTCTGCCTCGGGCTGCGGCTGTCGGCCGCGAACGGCCCGGTGTGTCGCGCAATCACGGCCTCCTCGACCGGTGCGTCGAGCCAGCCGTTGACGAGGGCCTCGACTACCTCTCGCTCGTGCTCGGCGACTCGTCGGGGCTGCCGCGGATCGCCACCTCGCGCGTGCTCGACGTCGCGCTGATTGCGGATCCGGAGGTGCCCATGAAGGCCCAGGAGGGCGGGCTCGAAGAGATCGTCGGCTGCGTCGGCTGTAACGCCTGCATCGCCCACTACCACGCCGAGACCGCGATTCGCTGCGCCGTCAACCCCCGCACGGGACGGGAGCTCCGTCTCGGCCCCCCCGCCGCTCCCGCGACACGACGGAGACTGGTGCTCGTCGGCGGAGGCCCAGCCGGAATCGCAGCCGCCGTCGAAGCCGGGCGCGCCGGCTACGAGGTCGTGCTGCTCGAGCGCCGCCAGCGGCTCGGTGGGCAGATCGCGCTCGCCAGTGCCGCGCCGGCCGGCCAGGAGCTCGCCCGCCGCTTCCTCGACAACACAGAGCGTCAGCTGGCCTCGGCCAGCGTCGAGGTCCGGCTCGGCACCGAGGATCTCGACGGCCTCGAGCCCGATGCGGTCGTGCTCGCCACCGGAGCCCGACCGTACCGCCCCGAAGGGCTCGAGCTCGAGGGCATGGCCGTCCTCGATGCGTGGGAGGTCCTTGGTGGCGCAATCCCCGAGGGCGGGCGCGTCGTCGTCGCCGACTGGGGTGGCGACCCGGGCGGCCTGGACGCAGCCGAGGTGCTGGCCGCAGCCGGCAAGGTGGTGACGCTGGCCGTCGCCTCGGTGGCCGTCGGCGAGCTCGTCCACCAGTACCGTCGCAACCTGTACCTACAGCGCCTCTATCGCGCAGGCGTGCGGATCCTGCACCACCACGAACTGGCCTCTGCCGCCGGCGGCACGGTCCAGCTGAGGAACGTCTTCGCGCCCGAGCTGGTGCCGGCGACGGCGGCGGATGCGCTCGTCCTGGCCCTCGGGCGGGTGCCCGTCGAGGTTGAGCCGCCCGAAGGGATCCCGGTCGAGCGTGGCGGCGACTGCCTCTCGCCCCGTTCGCTCGAGGAGGCGGTGCTCGAAGGAACGCTCGCGACACGCCGCGTGCTGGCCTAGGCGCGCGCGAGATAATCGCCCCGGTGAGCGGCCCGTACCGGCCAATCGACGCGCAGGTGCTCCCGCGCTTCGCCGGGATTCGCACGTTCATGCGCCTGCCGCACGTGACGGATCTCGAAGGCGTCGACGCCGCGGCGGTCGGCATTCCATTCGACACCGGAACGAGCTACCGGTCCGGGACACGGTTCGGCCCCGAAGCGATTCGCTCGGCGTCTGCACTGCTGCGGCCGTTCCATCCGGTGTTCGGGATCGATCTGATCGAGGCGTTGTCCGTTGTGGACTACGGCGACCTGCCCGTCGCGCCCGGGGACACCGGGGAGACCTTCCGGCGCGTGGAGGCCGCGCTCGCGCCCCTGGTCGAGGCGGGCGTCTTTCCGCTCGTGCTGGGCGGCGACCACACCGTCACCCTGCCGGAGCTGCGCGTTCTCGCGCGGACGCACGGCGCGCTGGCCCTCGTCCACCTCGACGCGCACAGCGATACCTGGGAGGCCTACTTCGGTCAGCGCTACTTCCATGGGACGACGTTCAGGCGCGCGGTCGAGGAGGGCCTGATCGAATCGGGCAGCTCCGTCCAGGCCGGGATGCGCGGGCCCCTCTACGCCGCATCGGACCTCGCCGATGCGCGTGAGCTCGGCTTCCTGGTCATCACGTCCGAAGAGCTGCGCGCCCTCGGGCCCGAGGGGTACGCCGCGACGGTGCGCGAGAAGGTCGCCGAGCGACCGGTCTTCCTCTCCTTCGACATCGACTTCCTCGACCCGTCCGTCGCCCCCGGGACGGGCACCCCCGAGGTCGCCGGCTTCACCACCGCCGAGGCCATCGCGTTCCTGCGGGCGCTGCGAGGGATCAGGCTCGTCGGCTGCGACGTCGTCGAGGTGGCGCCGCAATACGACGGCCCCGGGCAGCAGACCGCGCTCGCGGCCGCCAACGTCCTGTGGGAGCTTCTGGCGCTACGAGCCTCCTTCGTCCCCTAGACCAATTGAGCGATTTGCGACTAGGATCGTGCGCTCATCGTCCGAACTCGCCCGGGAAGCCGAGCGAGAATGGGGAGGAGCGATGAAGCGCATCATCAGTGTTCTATCCCTGCTGGTCTTGGCGACCGCTCTCCTGGTCGTCGTCGGCACGGCTGGAGCGAGTCGCCAGGCCGTGTCGCCGGTGAAAGGGTCGTTCAAGTACTGCAACAACCCGACCTTCCCGCCGATGGAGTCGAAGACCACCAGCGGCAAGCCCGTTGGGTTCGACATCGACTTGGCCAAAGCGATCGGCAAGCTCTGGCGGGTGAGGGCCGTCTTCCTGAGCAGTTCGTTCCCAGGCCTCCTGCCGGCCCTCGCGGGGCACAAGTGCAACATGGTCATCAGCGCCATCTTCATCACGCCGGATCGCACGGCCAAGTTTCCTGCGGTCCCGTACATGCGCACGCACCGCGCGTTGATCGTCAAGGCGGGCAACCCGAAGCACATCAAGTTGCCGAAGGACCTCTCCGGCAAGAGCGTCGCGGTCCAGGCCGGGACGAAGTACGAGCTGTACCTGAACCATCTGAACGAGACGTTCAAGGACGCCGGCAAGGCGCAGATGAACCTGCACAGCTATCCCGCTGACACGGATGCGATCGCACAGGTGCTGATCGGCCGCGCGGACGCGGTGCTGACGCAGGACACCGCAGGCGCCTACCAAAAGAGGCAGCATCCGGGAAAGCTCGCGATCGCGTACCTCTTTCCGGCGAAGGACGCCTTCGGGATCTACTACCGAAAGTCCGACGCCAAGCTCGGAAAGGCGCTCAAGTCGGCGATCGCCACGCTGAAGAAGAACGGGACGCTGAAAAAGCTTGCGCGCAAGCAGCAGATTCCCGTGAGTGACGTGAAGTAGCTTCGCCGCAGGGGTGCTCGCGAGCTTCGACACCCACCTCTTCTGGGAAGTGCTCACTTCCAGTCCGTACTGGAAGGGGGCACTTCTCGCCATTGGCTTGACCTGCGCTTCGCTGGGGGCGGCGTGCCTGATCGGCTTCCCCCTCGCCCTGGGCAGGGGAAGCCGCTCCAGGGCGGTGCGTACGCTCGTCTTCCTCTACAGCTGGTTCTTCCGCGCAACCCCGACGCTCCTGCTGCTGCTGATCGTCTGGGACGTTTCTCCGCAGGTGTGGTCGGCGTTCGCAGGCAGCTGGTTCACGCCGTTCCTCGCGGCCTTCATCGCGCTCTCGCTCAACGAAGCCGCCTACATGGCGGAGATCATCCGCGCCGGCCTGCTCGCGGTCGATCCGGGCCAGGGGCTTGCCGGCCGGGCGCTCGGGATGAAGCGGTGGCAGATCCTCCGACGCGTGGTCGTGCCGCAGGCGGTGCGGATCGTGATCCCGCCGGCCGGCAACGAGTTCATCACGCTGCTGAAGCTGACGAGCCTCGCCTCGGTCATCTCCGTGCACGAGCTGTTGACGGCGGCGCAGGAACAGGCGTCCATCAACTTCAGCTTCCAGGAGGTCTACGGGGCTGCGCTCGTCTACTACCTCGTGATCGTGAGCATCCTCATGTTCTTGCAGAGCCGGCTCGAGCGGCGCTTCACATTCCGGTCCCGCGGGCGGCGCGCACAGATGACGCTCGCGGTCGGCACGAGTCACGACGCACGATGACCGAAGCGTTTCTCCGTGCCGAAGACGTCCGGAAGTCGTACAGCGGGTTGAACGTGCTGCAGGCAGTGTCACTCGACGTGGCGCGCGGCGAGGTCAAGGTGATCATCGGCCCATCCGGATCGGGCAAATCCACGCTCCTGCGTTGCCTTGCCCTGCTCGAGCCGGTGGACTCCGGCGCGATCTACCTCGAAGACGAGAAGCTGAGCGACCTCCCGGAGAAGCAGCTGGCCGCCCACCGCTCCGAGCTGGGAATGGTGTTCCAGAGCTTCAACCTCTTCCAGAACATGACCGCGCTCCGCAACGTGATGACCGCGCTCGTCGACGTTCGGCGGCTGTCGCGGCGCGAGGCGCGCGAGCGCGCGCTCGAGTTTCTCGACCGGGTCGGGCTCGTCGAGAAGGCCGACAGCTATCCGGAGGAGCTCTCCGGGGGACAGCAGCAGCGGGTAGCGATTGCGCGCGCGCTCGTGATGCGGCCGAAGGCGATGCTCTTCGACGAGCCGACATCGGCGCTCGACGTCGAGCTCGTGCGCGAAGTGCTCGACGTGATGGAAGATCTCGCGCGGGACGGCATGACGATGGTCGTCGTCTCGCACGAGCTTCGCTTCGCTCACAACGTGGCGAGCTCGATCCTGATGATGGACGAGGGAACGATCATCGAGGAGGCGGCGCCGGAGCAGTTCTTCTCCGCGCCGAGCCACGACCGGACACGCCGGTTTCTCGCGTTGGTCGAGTAGGTTTGTCGCCGGTTCCGCGCTCCGCCGGCCCGGGCTTCGAGCCCTACATCTGGGCAGCGGCCGTCGGCGACGTGGCGGCGCGCCACCGGCTCTCGCCGGCGCACGTGCTGCGCTTCGACGCGAACGTGCCCGCCTTTCCGGCACCGCTCCCGCTTTCGGCGGAGGCGGCGCTGGACGATCGCGGCGAGTACCCGGAAGGAAGCTACAGCGAGCTGCGTCAGGCCGCGGCGGCATACGCAGGTTGCGAGCCGGAGGAGGTAGCCGTCGACGCGGGCGCCGACGGCCTGATCGCCCTCGTTGCCCGCACCTACCTCGGCCCCGGGGCGCTCGCCGTGACCGAGTCGCCGACGTACCCGCTGTACGCGATCGCGAGCCGGATCGAGGGGGCGCACGTCCGAACGACCGTGCGCGACCTGGACGCGCTCGCAGACGCTGCGCGCGAGGCGCAGGTGGTCTGGCTCTGCAATCCGGGCAACCCGAGCGGCGAGCTCTGGACCGGCGACGAGATCGCCCGGCTCGCCGAGGCTCTACCCGACGCGCTGATCGCGGTCGACGAGGCGTACTTCGAGTACTGCGGAGAGACCGTCGTCGCTGCGGCGAGGCGGCTCGCGAATCTCGTCTCGATCCGAACGCTCTCCAAGGCGTTCGGCCTGGCGGGCCTGCGCGTCGGCTATGCGGTTGCGTCACGCGAGGTCGCCGCCGCGCTGAGCGCGCGCCGGTCACCGGCGCCCGTGGCGACGGCGGCTACCCGGCTCGCCGTGGCGGCATTGCATGAGCCGCGCATCGGGTCC
Organism: Actinomycetota bacterium; assembly: GCA_046726435.1. Classification (GTDB taxonomy): domain Bacteria; phylum Actinomycetota; class Thermoleophilia; order Gaiellales; family Gaiellaceae; genus AC-32. The sequence goes on along the minus strand of JBKPAM010000025.1, from coordinate 14,869 downwards.
GAGGTCGCGGCGACGCTCGCCGAGCGCGAACGCGTCCGGTCGGCGCTGGCAGCCGCCGGCTTCGAGATGCCGGTCGTGCACGCGAATTTCGTGGTCGCGCGTTCAGCAGCCGCGCCCGAGCTTGCGGCAGAGCTCGAGCGCCGTGGCCTCGTGGTGCGCGGCTACGCCGACTCGCTCCGCATTACGGTGCGGTCTCCGGCCGACGACGACCTCGTCCTAGGCGCCCTAGGCGCCGAGTCGCCGCCGGCCGAGCGCCGCTCCGCGACGGTATTCCGTCCCGGCGTCCGCGCGTCGCTCGTCCTCGACGGTTCGGGCCGGGTCCGATGCGCGACCGGCGACGTTCAACGCGACCGAGAGCTCGAGCGGCGCGCCACTGACTCGAGCTTCGACCTCGAGCTCGTCGCGGATCCAGGCGCCGGCGGCGCCGATGTGACCGGTGCTCTCGACGAAGCGCTCGCGCAAGCCGGCAAGCATCCGTGACGCCTCGATTAGGTGTCCTGGCGCAGATGTGTTAGGTCCTTCATAGGGTGAGTGCGGGTCGCGTCATCCTCATCGTCCTGGGCAGCATCGGGGTCCTGTTCGGGCTCGCCGTGATGGCCGGCGGTGGCTTCCTGCTCTGGGCCGACCGTACGCAGCGGGACGACGGTTACCTGACGACGCCGACCGAGCGGTTTGCGACGCCGACCTACGCGCTGACGCGCACGCGGCTCGAGGTCGATACCAATGGGGCGGGGTGGGTCTTGAACGACAGTTGGTTCGGCAAGATCCGGATCCGCGGCGAGAGCCCCGCGGGGAAAACGCTCTTCATCGGCATCGGGCCGGCCGCAGACGTCGCCAAGTACCTGGGAAGTGTCGCCCACGCGAATGTCCAGGACATCGACTTCGATCCCTTCCGGGCCACGTACCTTCCGGTCACAGGAGGCTCGCCGGATGAGCCGCCCACCGATCAGCACTTTTGGGCGGCCTCCGCGTCAGGGGTCGGCACGCAGACGTTGACCTGGAAGGTGCGCGACGGCGACTGGTCGGTCGTCCTCATGAACGCCGACGCCTCACGCGGTGTCGCCGCGGACATCGACCTCGGCGCCAAGCTGTCGTTCCTGCTGTGGGTCGCGATCGGGCTGCTCATCGGCGGCCTGCTCGTCACCGGGGGAAGTACCGCGTTGGTCCTCCTTGCCGCGCGGACACCCCGGCCCCAGCCCGCGCCGCCGGCGCCTCCTGCCGCGGACCGCGGATCAGGAAGCCCGCCGGAACCCGAGCCTCCAGACGGATCAGCCGAAGAGCGCCCGCCCAGCTGAACGGATCCGGGGCCGCCGGCCCGAGCGTTCGAGCCTGACCTGCTGCCTTTTGGAACATCTTGACCGGTCGCCTGCCCAGGCGTATCGTCGAATGCGGACCGCGGGGTAAGGGGGCTGGCATGGAAGGCTCGGTCCAGAGGGAGAATCTCGCCGCGCGTGCTGGTCGTTGGAGCGCGAGACACTGGAAGACGGCCGTCTTCGGCTGGCTCGGGTTCGTCCTCGTGGCGTACGCCCTAGGCGCGCTCGTCGGGACGAATTCGCTGTCGGTGAACGAACCGGGACCGGGTGAGTCCGGCCAGGTCCAGCAGATCCTCAACGACGAGTTCGAGCAGCCGGCGAAGGAGCTGGTGCTCGTTCAGAGCCCCTCGCTGACGGCGACGAGCGCAGGATTTCACGCCGCCGTGCGAGACGTGATCCGGCGGCTGGACGCTCAGCCGAACGTCACGAACGTCGAGTCGCCGTTCGCGGCGGGCAACGCCGGGCGGATCTCGAGCGACGGCCACTCGGCGCTCGTCCAGTTCGACATCCGCGGCAAGTCCGAAGACGCTAAGGACAAGGTCGCGCCGATCCTGGCGACGGTCGCGGACGCCTGGGATGCGCGTCCCCAGTTCACGATCGAGGAATTCGGCGGTGGAAGCGTGAACAAGGGGATCAGCGACCAGTTCGGCAAGGATCTGCTGAAGGCCGGCGTTCTCTCGCTCCCCGTGACCCTAGCGATCCTGCTGCTGACGTTCGGGGCCCTAGTTGCGGCCGGCATCCCGCTCTTGCTTGCCCTGACCTCGGTGCTGGCGGCAATCGGACTGCTGGCCTTGCCGAGCAAGGTCTTGCCGATGGACGACGCGGTGAACGCAGTCGTTCTGCTGATTGGACTCGCCGTCGGGGTCGACTACTCGATGTTCTACCTCAAGCGGGCTCGCGAGGAGCGGGCGGCCGGACGCACGGAGTGCGCTTCGATCGAGGCTGCGGCCGCGACGTCGGGCCGCTCGGTCCTGATCTCGGGCTTCACGGTGATCGTGGCGATGGCCGGGATGTTCATCAGTGGCGACAAGACCTTTGAGGGCTTCGCCGCGGCGACGATGCTCGTCGTAGCGACTTCCGTGATCGGATCGCTGACCGTGTTGCCGGCACTGCTGTCGAAGCTGGGGGACCGCGTGAACAAGGGCCGCGTGCCGTTTCTGCGGAGTCCCGATCAGCGCGTCGGCGAGAGCCGCTTCTGGGGCGCGATCGTCGGGCGGGTCCTGCGGCGGCCGCTCGTCTCAGGGATCCTCGCAGCTGGCGTCCTGATCGCCCTCGCCGTGCCCGCGCTCCGCCTGCAGACGACGCAGAACAGCATCGAGTCGTACCCACGGTCGCTCGCCGTCATCAGGACTTACGACAAGATCCAGAAGGCATTCCCGGGCGATGCCCTGGCTGCACAGGTTCTGGTCGCGGCCCCCGATGTCCGCTCGGGCGCAGCCCGGAGTGCGATCGCTGAACTGAGCCGCCGGGCGCTCGCGACCGGCGAGATGTTCCGGCCGATCGAGGTCGACGTCAACAGCGCGGGCACCGTCGCCCTGATCTCGATCCCGATCGCGGGCAACGGCACGAACTCAGCGTCGAAGCACGCTGTCCACACGCTCCGCGACGACCTCGTGCCGGCGACTGTCGGGAGACTTCCGGACGTGACCACCGGCGTCGGAGGGATGACGGCGAGCTCGATCGACTTCGAGCAGCAGTTCCGGCAGCGGACGCCCTACGTGTTCGCCTTCGTGTTCGCGCTGACCTTCGTGCTAATGCTGCTCGCCTTCCGCTCGATCGTGATCGCGGTGAAGGCGATCGCGCTCAACGCGCTCTCGGTCGCCGCCGCCTACGGCATCCTCGTGCTCGTCTTCCAGGACGGCGTCGGGCGCGGCTTGATCGGCGCCTCGTCGGGCGGGATCGAGTCGTTCATGCCGATGTTCCTGTTCGTGATCCTGTTCGGGCTCTCGATGGACTACCACGTCTTCATCCTCAGCCGCATCCGCGAGGGCGTCGATCACGGCATGTCGACGGACGAGGCGGTCGAGCACGGGATCAAGACCACGGCCGGGGTCGTGACGAGCGCTGCGATCGTGATGGTCCTCGTCTTCTCGGTCTTCATCACCCTGTCCTTTGACCTGCTGAAGCAGTTCGGCGTGGGTTTGGCCGCCGCCGTGTTGATCGACGCAACGATCATCCGGGCGGTCTTGCTCCCCGCGAGCATGAAGCTGCTCGGCGACTGGAACTGGTACCTCCCGAGCTGGCTCGAATGGCTGCCTCGGGTCGCTGTCGCGACCGAGCCCGAACCGATCCACGAAGCACCTGCGGTGCCGGCTGCGAGGTAAGGAAGGTCCGTCGGCGGCAGACGCGCGAGTGCGCGACGGCTGGCGGGGAAGAGCCGACATCTGAACGGTGCGGTTTTGTACGGATAGAGGCTGCGGGATTGTTCGGATGGCCGGACGGCGCAGGCCGCGTAGACCGGACACCCGATGAAGCGTGTGATCGTCGATCACTACGGCGGGCCCGAGGTCTTGAGTAGTCGAGGAGAAGGTTCCCCGACCCGGTCCCGGCGAGGTGCGCGTCAGAGTTCTCGCCGCCGGAGTGTCGTACACCGACGCAATGCTGCGTGCCGGCACCTATCTCGGCGTGCCGAAGCCGCCGTTCACGCCCGGCTACGAGCTCGTCGGGGTCGTCGAGGAGCTCGGCCCGGGCTGCTCGCGGCTGCACGTGGGAGACCGCATCGGCGCGCTGACGGTGTGGGGCGCCGATGCGGAGCGCGTCTGCTTGCCGGAGGCGAACGCGGTCGAGGTGCCCGAAAACCTCGACCCGGCGGAGATCCTGAGCCTCGTGTTCATCTACATGACCGCCTACCAGCTCCTGCACAGGACTGCCAAGGTGAAGCGAGGCGAGACCGTGCTCGTGCACGGCGCCGCCGGCAGGGTGGGCACCGCGGTGCTCGAGCTCGGAGCGGTCGCGGGGCTTCGGATGTACGGGACCTGCTCCGCGCGCGACCGGGCCGCGGTCGAACGGCTGGGCGCCGTGGCGATCGACTACCGTACCGAGGACTTTCTAGCGCGCGTGCGCGAGCTCCCCGGCAAGGGCGTGGATGTCGTTCTGGACGGGCTCGGCGGCGCGCTGTCGCTGCGTTCCTTCCGCGCTCTCCGGCCCGGCGGACGGCTTGTCGTCTACGGCCACTCCTCCACGATCTCGCGCGGGCGCAGGAGCTGGCGAGGGTGGATCGAGTGGTACGCCGCGACCGCGACGGTCGCGCTGTGGGGCCTACTCTCGCGCAGCCGGCGGGTTTCCGCCTACCGGATCCAGAAGTTGCGCGAAGGCCACCAAGTCTTGCCCAGAGGAGTTCGCCGACCGCTTCCCGTGGGCGGGGGCCCGCGCGATCCGGAGTGGTTCCGGGAGGACTTCCGCGCCCTGCTCGAGCTGTTGCGCAAGGGCAAGATTCACCCGGTCGTGGCCGGGCGCCTGCCGCTCTCGGAGGCGCGCCGCGCGCACGAGATGCTGGAGAGCTCGGCAGCGAAAGGGAAGCTGGTGCTCGTTCCGTAAGCCGGTCGACCTTGACCGGGCGCGGCGTCAGTCTGTGGAGCTCGCTACGGCAGACGCACCGCGCACGCGACGTCTGTTGCCGCGCCGTCGAGACCGCCGGACGTCGGCCAGGATCGCCTTGGCCGCGTTCCTCCCGGGGCCGCCGCTGATTCCGCCGCCGGGATGCGCGCCGGCCCCGCAGAGGTAGAGGCCACGGATCTCTGCAAGCCGGTAGCGGGCCTGGCCGAGGAGGGGCCGCCAGGCGAAGAACTGGTCGAGCGCATGCTCGCCGTGCATGGGGTGCCCGCCGCTGAGGGCGTATTCACGCTCGAGGTCCGCAGGCGTGACGACGTGGCGAGCGACGATCCTCTCCGCGAGGCCCGGTGCGTAGGTTTCGAGCGTCCGCACGGTCCCGTCCGCCACCCGTTCGCCCGCCGCCTGGTCCCAGTCCGCGTCCCGGAGGTCGCGTGGCGCGTACTGGAAGAGCGCGGCGAGCACGTGCGTGCCCTCCGGAGCGAGCGCAGGCTCCGAGAGCGTGGGGATCGTCGCCTCGAGGTACGGGCGCTCGGAGATCCGACCGTACTTCGAGTCGTCGAATGCCCGCTCGAGGTCGTCGAGGCTCGGGGCGATGACGATTCGGCCTCGCAGGCGCTCGTCGTCGGCGCCGCCGATCGCCGGCAGGCCTTCCAGAACGAGGGTCACCTTCGCCACCACGCCGGGCACGCGGATGTGCTCCGCCCGCCAGCCCAGGGTCGGGCCCACCTCGGCCGGGTCGAGGAGACTCAGCAGGGTCTGCTTGGGGTCGGCGCTCGAGGCGACGATCCGTGCGTCGATTTCCTCACCGCTCGCCAGCGCGACTCCCTCGACGGAGCCTCGCCCGGTACGTATGGCCGAGACGTCGGCGCCGCAGCGAACCGTCGCCCCGTGGCTCCGTGCCGCGGCGAGGAGCGCCTCGACCAGCGTTTCCGGTCCGCCCACCGGGAAGGCCGTCCGCCCCGCCGCTCCTCCCCCGGACGCCGAGTCCCACAGAAAGGTGAGCGCCGTCCCCGCGGACCGGGGCCCCATGGCCGTGTAGCGGACGCCCCGCGCGCCGAGCGCGCCGCGTAGCGCGTCGTCGTCGACCGCCTCGCTCACGAGGTCCGCGACCGACATCGGCAGGACCCGCAGCGCCTCGCGGATCTGCCGCCTGCCGAGGTGTCGCAGCGCGTTGAGCAGGGTGAAGCCGGACGAGGCGTCCGCGAGCGACGGAGCCTCGAGGTCCGGAGGCTCGGTCGCCTGAACGCGGGCCAGGAAGCCGGCCAGCGAGCGGACTCTGCGGTCGAAGTCGAGGAACGCCTCGGCATCATGCGGTCGCCGCGACTCGAGCTCCGTCGCCGTGCGGGCCGGGTCGCGCCACAGTGTGACACCGGGCCCGTCGAGAGAGGGCGCGAAGGCCGCCACGTCCGGCTCGAAGGCACGGAAGCCGTGGGACGCGAGCCGGAGGTCTCGGGCGACACCGGCACGAAAGCCTCCCACGAGGTCGGCGGCAACCGGCGCGCGCACGCCGGGGGCGACCTCCTCGGTCGCCAGTGGGCCGCCCGCACGGCCGCGGCGTTCCAGCACGAGTGTCCGCAGCCCCGCCTTCGCGAGATACGCCGCCGTGACCAGGCCGTTGTGGCCGGCGCCGACGACGACCGCGTCGTAGCTCGCGGCGGCCAAGAGCGGCCTCAGGCCGCCTTCCGTGCGCGAAGCGAACGCATCACCTGCAGAGCGGCGAGACGACCCGACGCGCCCATGATTCCTCCACCGGGGTGCGTGGCCGAGCCGCACATCCAGAGGTTCCGCAGCGGCGTCCGGTAGCGTGCCCATCCCGGGACGGGCCGGTTGAAGAAGAGCTGCTCGAGAGAGAGCTCGCCCTGGAAGATGTTGCCCTCGGAGAGACCGAAGCGCTGCTCGATGTCCTTCGGGGTGAGCACCTGCGCGTGCAGGATCAGGTCACGGATGTTCGGCGCTCGCTCGGCAATGGTGTCGACGACCGTCTCCCCGAACGCCTCGCGCCGGTCGTCGTCCCATTCGTCCCCGTCGGCCAGCTGGTATGGCGCGTACTGGACGAAGCAGCTCATGACGTGCTTGCCCGGGGGCGCCATCGCCGGATCGACCAGGGTCGGGATGACCATGTCGATGTACGGACGCCGGCTGAAGCGGCCGGACTTCGCGTCGTCGTAGGCCCGCTCCATGTAGTCGATGCCGGGGCTGAAGCTGATCGCGCCCCTGAGATGGTCGCCATCGCCGGGCAGGCACGTGAACTCCGGAAGCCCGTCCAAGGCGAGGTTCACCTTCCCGCTGGAACCGCGGTAGCGGAAGCGCCCGACCTCCTCGAGGAACGACGTGCCGAGGAGGCCCGGCGGGACGAGCCGGGCGAAGGTCTGGTGCGGGTCCAGGCTCGACAGTGTCACCCGTGCGGTCACCTCCTCGCCCGAGGACGTGACTGCGCCGGTCACCTCGTCGCCTCGGGTCAGGACCTGCTCGACGGCGGCCTCGGTCCGGATCTCGGCGCCGAACGACCGAGCCGCGTTCGCGATCGCCTCGCTGACGGCGCCCGTTCCTCCTCGCGGGATTCCCCAGGCGCGGAGGACGCCGTCGATCTCGCCCATGTAGTGGTGGAGGAGGACGTACGCCGTCCCCGGAGAGCGGATCCCCTGGAACGTGCCGATGATCCCCGAGGCGCTCATCGTCGCCTTGAGCGGATCGGTCTCGAACCACTGGTCGAGGAAGTCGGCGGCGCTCATCGTCATGAGCTGGATGAAGACCGCGCGCTGCTCCCCGGAGAGGTCGTTGAAGGAGCGGGCGAGGCGCGCGACGGGAAGCCACTCGCGGGGATCGAGCCGGCCGGTGTCCGGGGGCGCCATGGAGAGGATCGGCTTGACGAACCTCGCCATCTCGAACATCAGGCGGCTGTACTCATCGTAGGCCTCCGCGTCGCTCGCCGACCAGCGGCGAAGCTCGCGCACGGTGTGGCCGTGGTCGTTCACCCGCCACAGGTAGTCGCCCTCGAGCGGCGTGAACGTGCCGTCGAGCGGCAGGATCTCGAGGCCGTGCTCCGGCAGGGCCAGCTCGCGGACGATCTCGGGGCGGAGCAGCGAGACGACGTACGAGGCCACGCTGAAGCGGAAGCCGGGGAACACCTCCTCGGTCACCGCCGCGCCGCCGAGGAGATAGCGCCGTTCGAGCACGACGACCTTGAGGCCGGCTCGCGCGAGGTACGCCGCCGCCACGAGGCCGTTGTGCCCGCCGCCGATGATCACGGCGTCGTACGCACGGCGATCCGTTGTGCCCTTCGAGGCCGGCATCAGCGGCGACACTAACCGCGGCACGGCTCGGCGCGCTCGCCGGAGCCGCCGTTCTATAGTTGCGCGGCCGATGAGCGACGTCTCGACCATGGCAAAACCGTTCGACATGGCGTTGGTGCAGCGGGGAGCGCGGTTGCGGCGCAGCCCATTCTTCGAGGCGACGCAGCGCTACGGCCCGAAGGGCTTCACGGTCTACAACCACATCCTCTTCCCGACCAACTTCGACGACTTCGAAGCCGAGTACCAACACCTGTTGAACCACGTGACCCTGTGGGACGTCGCCGTCGAGCGGAACGTCGAGGTGACCGGGCCCGACGGCTTCCGCTTCGCGCAGCTCCTCACCTGCCGTGACCTGAGCGCGTGCGCGGTCGGCCAGGGCAAGTACGTGCTGATCACGGCGCCGGACGGCGGGATCCTGAACGACCCGGTGATGCTCCGGATCGACGAGAACACGTTCTGGTTCGCGCTCGCGGACAGCGACGTGCTGCTGTACGCGAAGGGGCTCGCCGCCTTCGCGGGCATGGACGTCCGGCTCTCGGAGGTCGAGGCATTCCCGCTCCAGATCCAGGGGCCGGCCTCGAAGGACGTCGTGCGCGACCTGTTCGGCGAGGAGATCCTCGAGCTCCGCTACTACCACTTTCGCCGTCTCGAGCTGGACGGCATCCCGCTCATCCTCACCCGCACCGGCTGGACCTCGGAGGTCGGGTACGAGATCTACCTCCTCGACGCCTCGCGCGGAACGGACCTGTGGGAGCGGATCATGGAGGCGGGGCGTCCGTACGAGATCCGCCCGACCGGGCCGGTGGACATCCGGCGAGTCGAGGGCGGCATCTTCAACTGGGGCGCCGACATGAACTACGAGAACAACCCCTTCGAGCTCGGGCTCGACCGGCTCGTCGACCTCGACACCGGCGCCGATTTCATCGCCCGCGTGGCGCTCGCGAGGATCCGCGAGGAGGGGGTGAAGCAGAAGATCGTCGGCATCGAGATCGACGGCGACCGGCTCGAGATGAACGCGACGACCTGGCCGGCTTCCGCAGACGGCGCGGGCGGAAGGGTGACCTCAGCGGTCTACTCGCCACGCCTGGAGAAGAACATCGGCTACGCGTGGCTGCCGGTCGAGCACACCGGGCTCGGAACGCGCCTCACGGTCGAGACGCCCGAGGGCGACCGGGGAGCGACGGTCGTGCCGCTGCCGTTCGTCGACCCCGAGAAGCAGATCCCGAAGTCGTAAGCCTCGCCGCGGTCCGGCGCGATTCGCCTCTGCGAGAATCGCGCACCGTGTCCGTCGGAACCGCGTTCTATCCCCGCACCGCGCCGCTCAACCGCAAGCTGCAGTGGCGGGAGTGGTCGGGCTACCTCGCTGCGAGCGCATACCACGACTCCCATGAGATCGAGTACAACGCCATCCGGGAGGCGGCCGCGCTCATCGACGTCTCTCCGCTGTACAAGTACCTCGTCACGGGCCCAGACGCCACGCGGCTCGTCGACCGTGTGATCACGCGGGACGCGGGCAAGCTCGCCGTCGGCCGCGTCTACTACACGTCCTGGTGCAACGAGGAGGGCCGTGTGGTCGACGACGGAACGGTCGCGCGCCTCGACGAGCAGGCCTACCGCTGGACGGCGGCCGATCCGTCACTGCGCTGGTTCCGGCTGAACGCCCGCGGCCTCGACGTCGAGATCGAGGACGTCAGCGAACGCGTATCCGCGCTGGCCGTCCAGGGGCCGCTGAGCCGCCACGTGCTCGAGGCGGTCACCGAGGGGGAGTGGGGGGACCTCAGGTACTTCGGCCGGCGCGCCTCGCAGGTCGGGCGCATCCCGGTCGACGTCTCCCGTACGGGCTACACCGGCGACCTCGGCTACGAGGTGTGGGTAGACAGCGCCGAGGCGGTCGAGCTCTGGGACGCCTTCGTGCACGCGGGAGGCGCCTACGGCCTGCGCCCGGCCGGGATGCTCGCCCTCGACGTCACGCGGATCGAGGCCGGCCTGATCCTGATCGAGGTCGACTTCGACTCGGTGCGGCGGGGGCTGATTCCCGAGCAGTCGTTCTCCCCCTTCGAGCTGGGCATCCTGGGCCGGTTCGTCGACTTCGAGAAGCCGGCGGATTTCGTGGGCCGCCGTGCGCTCGAACGCGAACAGGCGCGTGGAGGACCTCCGCGGAGACTCGTCGGGCTGGAGCTCGACTGGGAGCCCCTGGAGGAGCTGTACCTGAAAAGGGGGCTGACACCCATGGTCGACCCGGCAGCCTCGCGCGAGCCCGTTCCCCTGTACGTGCGTGGCCGCCAGGTCGGGAAGGCCACGAGCACGACGTGGAGCCCCACGCTGAAGAAGGTGGTGGCGCTGGCATCGGTCGGCGCGGACCAGAGCGGGCCGGGCACGAGGATCGAGGTCGAGTGGACGGTCGAGGCTCGGCGCGGCCGGACGGCGGCGACGGTGGTGGAGCTGCCGTTCTTCAACCCGGCGCGCAAGACCTCCACGGTCGCGTAGCGTCGCGGCCCGGTCCACGACGCGCTCGGCGGCCGTTAGAGCGTGCGCGGTGCGAGGTCGTACGGGAAGCGGGTGAGCAGCTCGTGGCCGGTCTCGGTCACGAGCACGAGGTCCTCGAAGGCCACGCCGCCGACGCGCCCGTCCCAGAGGCCCGGCTCGATCGCGACCACGTCGCCCGCGACCAGGGGATCGTGTCCCGCAATGCCGAGGGACGGCGGTTCGTGCACCTCGAGCCCGACGCCGTGCCCGAGCGAGTGCTGGAAACCGTCGGCCCCGTCGTCCGGCCCGCTGCTTCGCTGGGTGGCGTAACCCGCGGACTCGAACGCATAGCAGGTCGCGTCGAAGAGCGCGCGCCCGGTGATGCCGGGGCGGACTGACTCGCGCGCGTGTGTGAGCGCCCCCAGAACGAGCTCGGCCTGCTCGGCGAGCCGCTCCGCGTGCTCCGGGGCCGGGTCTCCGACCACGAAGGTTCTGGCCATGTCGGCCCAGCAGGCGCTCGCTTCGTGCCGCGGCCAGATGTCGATCTGGATCGGGAGGCCCGCCGGGAGTGGGCCGCTCCCCGGCTCGTGCCCTTCGCCCTGCCACACGGACGCGACGATCACGTTGGGCGGGCAGGGGGCTCCGAGCTCGGCGCACGCGTCGCGCAGTGCGGCGCGGACGTCTTCGGCCAGGAGCGGCTTCCCGTCGAGCTCGAGTTGCCCGCCCGCCGTCGGCTCGGCACGCGCGAGCAGCTCGCTCGCCGCCGTCATTCCCGCCTCCGCCGCCCGTTGTGCGGCACGGATGCCCTCGAGCTCCGCCGGGGTCTTCGCCCGACGCCGCAGCTCGACGGCGGCGTCGTCGACGGTCAGGACGACCCCGTCGGCCCGCAACCGGTCTCCCAGCGCAAGCGGAAAGTCGCCCGGCACGATCGCCTCGTCGATGCCGATCTCCTGAACCGCGCGCGCCTCGGTCTCCCGGCCGGCCTCGACGAACGACAGGCCGCGGTCGATGAACTCCTTGAAGCCGAGCTCGAAATAGTCGAGGAGCTCGGCCTCGGGCAGCGCCCGCTCCACCCGGTCCCGCTCGAGGTGACTCGTCAGCACGTACCGCCGACCGTCGACGTCGGCGAAGAGGAGCGAGTCGATGATCGCGATGGGCAGCTCGTGACGCAGCGCCGCAGAGCGCTCGGTGTCGCCGTAGAGCAGCAGGCCGCGCCGCATCGCTCGAAGCTAGCGCCGAGCCCGACCCCGGGTCAAACGGCGAGGCGCACCCCGGATAGTGTCCGGACCCCGTGTTCGTCCCCGAGGAGGATCCATGAGCGTCGCACGTGAGGGTGGCTGTTCCTGCGGAGCGGTTCGCTACCGGCTTGTGTCGGACCCGATGTTCGTCCACTGCTGTCACTGCCTTAACTGCCAGCGGCAGACTGGCAGCGCCTTCGTGATCAACCTGCTGATCGAGGCCGACCGCGTGGAGCTCCTGGCCGGCGACCCGCAGCCGGTCGACGTTCCTCGCGACGACGGCAGCAGCCAACGGATCTACCGCTGCCCCGAGTGCCAGGTCGCGGTCTTCAGCGAGTACGGCCGCCCCGAGGTGCAGTTCGTCCGCGGCGGCACGCTCGACGACCCCTCCGGCATCACCCCCGACGTTCACATCTTCACCAGGTCGAAGGTGGGCTGGGTCACGCTGCCGGACTCGGCCCCGGCCTTCGAGGTCTACTACGACTCGAAGACGCTGTGGCCGGCCGCGAGCCTCGAGCGGCTGCACGCGGTCCTTCCACCGGCGCGCGCGGACGCTTGATACGCCGAGAGACGACACCGCGTGACGTAGCGCATCGGCGAGTCGCCGGTGACCGCGAGCGTGTCGGACTCGGCGGACCTCGCAAGCTGCTTCGTCACTACCGCTTCCGGTTTGCCGCCCATTCCTCATGCGGCGGGACCTCTTCGCCCACGACGAAGAGGAAGTAGTAGGCGCCCGTGTCACCGAGGAAGCGGAATTGGCGCTTCAGGTCGGCAACGGTCTCCTCGAAGCCGCCGTGTGACCGCAGGTAGCGGCGAAAGCCGCGGTGCTGGCGGTCGAGCTCGAGCAGCGTCTGGGCGTTGTCGACGGTTCCCTCGAGCTTAGCCCGGTTGCGAATCACGCGCGGGTCGCTCATGAGCGCGTCGATTCGGTTTGCGTCGAACTCCGCGACGGCCTCCGGGTCGAAACCGTCGAACGCTTCCCGGATGTCGTCCCACTTCGCCTCGACGACCCGCCAGTTGAGCCCGGCCTGAAAGACCGCTCGCGTGATCGCTTCGAGATACCCGGCGAGGTCGCGGGGGCGGGCGCGCTTGGGCGGGTTGTCACGAGGCACGGTGCGATTCAGCCCTCCTGCTGCTCGAACATCGCGGCGAACGGCCGTCCGGCGAAGAACGCCTAGATCGATGCAATCTTGCCGAAGTACCGCTCGACGGTCTCCGCAGCACTTGCCATCTGATCGCTCCTCCCTTGGTAGCAGAGCCGGGAGTCGATCGTAGGAACGCACCTGAGCGTAACGCCATGGCTCGGAGTCCGCGATTCATTGCCGAACGTCCACCCTCACTCAACGGGACGGTTGAAACGCCGTTCGAGGTTCCTGAGCTCCCGCAGCAACGATGCGTACTGGCCTTCGAACTGCTCGTCGGGTTGGCCCGGCGCCTGGAACATGCTGAACGTGAAGGCGCTGCCGCCGGCCGGCGTGGCGACGACGCGTGTGGGGAAGCAGAGGAGGCTGTCGCGATCCGGTCCCGCGAGCATGTCGATGACGCCCGTGCCGGCATCGGGACGGAGCTCGAAGAAGAACTCCCCGAACCCGTTGACGACCTTGTAATGGCCGTCGACGACTCGTAGGTCGCGGGCGAACTCCGTAGCCCACTCGGGCAGGTTCTCGATATTTGCGAGGTACGCGAAGACCTCCTCTGGAGGCGCAGCGAACGCGGCGGTGACTGTGTGGTGGTTCATTTCTCGATCCACTCCTTCAGGTCGTGTTTGAGCGCGGCGAGCCTGGCCTCGCCGAGCCGGTCGTGCGCGAGCGCGCCGAGCTCGGCGAGCGTGCCCTCGGCGATCGGCTCGAACCGGCGCGCCTTGGCGGTGAGAACGATCCGGAACGCGCGCCCGTCCGCGGGGTCAGGTTCGCGGCGCACCAGTCCCTCGCGCTCGAGCAGGCGGACCATGGTCGTCATCGTTTGCTTGCTCAGCTGCGCGCGGCGCGCGAGCTCGCCCATGCGCAATCCGTCCTCCTCGAACAGCGGCACGAGGATCGAGCCGTAGCTCGGGCGCACCTCGCCCCACCCGGCGGCGCCGAAGCGCTCCTGCAAGAGGTCGTTCCAGCGCTGCGTCGCCTTGGCGAGGAGGAAGCCGAGATCGTCCCGATCCACAATTAGTCTTATATCAGACTAATTGTGACCAGCGTCGAGTCGAGTACGGTCAAACCGATGAGCGCGGAGTTCGTCCTGGACACGCCGATCGTGCGGGAGTTCGTGAGCGGCGTCCAGGCGACGATTGCCGACGCCTCCTCGCCGGATGTGGCGTGCGATGCGATCAGGCCGCTGTTCGCCGGGCTCCTTGCCGACCACGAATGGCTGCCTGCCGAGTACCAGGCCGCCGCCGACGAAAGCGGGATGGGCGGCGGCATCGGTCAGTGGCTCCTGTACCGCGCCGAAGACGGATCGTTGTCGCTTTTCGCCCTCGTCGTGCCGCCCGGTTCCGAGACGCCAATCCACGACCATCTCGCCTGGGGCCTTGTCGGCCTCTACCGCGGCACACAGGACGAGGAGATCTACACAGTCCACGAGGGCGGGCTCGAGCTGGTCGAACGACGCTCGCTCGGCGTGGGCGCCTTCTACGTCCTGATTCCGCCACGCGACGACATCCACCGGGTGCGGACGACGTCCTCCGAGACGTCGGTGTCAATTCATCTGCTGACGAACGACACCGGCTGCGTCTGGCGGCATACGTATGACCCCGCGTCAGGCGAGCAAATGCCCTTCCGCTCCGGCTACGTCAACGTCCCCTGCAGCGACGAGCCTGCGGGCCCACCGTGAACCGACCGTCGCGTCGGCCCGTAGGTCCTGGGCGTACTCGAGACAGGGGGGTTACGAATGCTTCGTATCGTCTCGGCGCTTGCGGCGCTCGCGACTCTGAGCAGCGTCTTCATCGGCGGCTCGGTCGGCTCACCGGGCAAGCAGCCCAAGCGCTTTCCACACGTGATCCAGCTCCCGACGGGCTTCC
>JBKPAM010000024.1:0-54351 GCA_046726435.1 Actinomycetota bacterium | reverse complement strand
CCGGTCAGCAGGTTGAAGGCGTCGGAGACGTCGGCCGTCACCTCGTGGTCGGCGGTGAACAGCCCGAGGTCCTCGTAGATCAGCGCGGTCTCGGGGTTGTAGTTGCCGGTGCCGACATGCGCGTAGCGCCGAATGCGACCGCCCTCGTTCCGAACCGCGAGGCAGAGCTTCGCGTGCGTCTTCAGTCCGACGATCCCGTAGACGACGTGGACGCCCGCGTCCTCAAGCTGCTGCGCCCAGCCGATGTTCGCCTCCTCGTCGAAGCGCGCCTTCAGCTCGACGATGCACACGACTTGCTTCCCCTCGCCGGCCGCGCGGATGAGCGCCGCCATGATGCGGCTCTCCGCCGCCGAAGTGCGATAGAGCGTCTGCTTGATCGCCAGCACCGACGGATCGCGCGCCGCCTGCTCGATGAACGCCTCCACGGACGTGCGGAACGACTCGTACGGGTGGTGCACGAGGACATCCCGCTCGCGGATCACGGCGAACAGGTCCGGCGGCTCTGAATCCTCCCCGACTGCGGCGAGCCGAGGAGGCGTGACGGGCGTCAAGGGCTCGAGCTTGAGGTCGGGGCGGTCGAGCGCTGCGATCGACCAGAGCCCGTCGAGGTCGATCAGGCCGTCGATGCGGTAGACGTCCTCGTCCTCCAGCCGAAGCTCTCGTTCGAGCAGGCTCAGCGTCTCCTCGGAGATCGAGGAGTCGACCTCGAGGCGCACGACGATCGGGGAGCGCCTTCGCAGGCGCAGGACCGACTCCACCGCCTCGACCATGTCGTCCCCGCCGTCGAGGTCGATGTCGTAGTCGGTGTTGCGGGTGACGTGGAACGGGGCGCACTCGGCGATCTCCATGCCGGGGAACAGGGCCGACATGCGTCGGGCGATGAGCTGCTCGATCGGCACGAAGCGCTCACGGTCGGGAAGGACGACGAACCGCGGCAACAGCGGCGGGATCTTCACCCGCGCGATCCTCCTCGTCAGCTCACCCGGGGCTCTGACGACGACAGCGAGGTTCAGCGACAGGTTCGAGATGTACGGGAAGGGATGCGCTGGGTCGACGGCCAGCGGCGTCAGGATCGGGAAGATCTGCTCGTCGAACATCTCGTTCAGGAAGTCGCGGTCGTCCTCGTCGAGGTCGTCCCACCTCGAGAGCTGAATCCCTGCGGCGCCTAGGTCGGGGACGACCTCGTCGGCGAACACCCGGCTCTGCCTCGCGACCAACTCGCGGACCCGCGCGCTGACTGCGCTGAGCTTCTCGCCGGTCGTCTCCTCGCCCGGGCCCGCGGCGATCCCCGCCTCGAGCTGCACCTTGAGGCTGCCGACGCGGACCTGGAAGAACTCGTCGAGGTTGTCGCTGAAGATCGCGAGGAACTTGACCCGCTCCAGCACCGGCACCGATCTCCGCTCGGCCAGGGCCAGGACGCGCTCGTTGAAGTCGAGCCACGAGAGCTCGCGGTTGAGGAAGCGGCCGGAGGGCCTGTACGGAGCCGGGAGCGCCTCGCCGGGAGCTGCCTCTGGGCGCCTGCTCGGGAAGGGAAGGGCCTCTTCGCTCACGGTCGCGACCTACGCCGAGGCGGAAAGACTCTTCGAGAAGAACTCCAGCGCGGTCTTCGTCTTCGTGTGCTGCTCGCCCTCGAGGTCGACGCCGCGGCCACGCAGGTACTCCTTGCTCTCCAGCGAGACACGGAGCGCATCGGCCGGCGCGCACTTCGTCGAGAGCTCGAGGATCCGCGAGTTGTCCGGGTAGTTCCAGAGCTCGGCGACGAGCTTCTGGGCGTAGTCCTCCGGCTTGTACTTCAGCTTGAGGACGATGATCGGGCCCAGGACGGACAGGTCATCGAGCGTGACGTCCTTCGGAGCGTGTTCGGTGAAGAACGCGCGCTGCTCCTTCGAGAAGAGCTTGCGCAGCGGCCGTCCCTCCTGGATGACCTTTCGAACCGGGCTCCCGGGCACGCCCTTCAGCGACGCCGAGCACACGTAGCCGCCGGGCATCGCGTCGACCTCGACCACGAGGTTCGGGGAGCTCCGCAGCGAGCCGGGGAGCTCGCTCGGGACCACGGGGCGAAGCTTCACGACCGAGTCGTCGCCCTTGCGCTGAACCCGGCGTGCCCGCACCACGACGCCGCTCTTGTTGAGCGCCAGGTCCGGCGTGTCGAAGAAGAACACCTGCCTGAGCTCGGCGTCCAGCGGGTCCATCCCAAGCGCGGCAACGGTCGAGCGCTGGTCGGACTCCGGCACCGTCAGCTTCAGCTCGACGCTGTCGGCGTCCTTGATCAACGCGAACATCTGCTCGAGCTCTTCGGCGATCAGCGGCGTGATCTTGCTCGTCGGCTCGGCCTTGGTCGCAGAGGGCACGTGTCGATCCTAGCTCGCTCGCGGCAGGCCTTCGACCGCCAGTCGCTGGTTCGAGTAGCGGGGGTCGTCTGTGAGCTCGCGCGAGAACCATGGAGGCGGTGAGAACGCGCGCGCGGAGCCCTCGTCCTCGAACTCGACCTCCGCGACGATCAGCCCGGCAAGCGGGCCCTTGTAGACGTCGATCTCCGCGGTTCGGCCGTCGAGCGTGGTCGTGAGCCGCGACTTCTTGAGCCGGCGTCCCTCCGTGAGCGGCCAGAGCTCCTCGAACGGCTCTGGCGCCAGCGGGATCTCGACCTCGTCTCGCGTCATCCCGCGCCCGCGCTTGGCCGCCAGCAGCGTGGCGTCGCCCTGACGACGAAGCCGGACCTGGGCCTCTCCCAGCGCCAGGTACCCCTGGGCGATCTCCACCTCCGAGCCGATCTCGACCTCCGGTGGCACCTGCTCGACGAGGAACTTCCGCTCGATCTCGAGCGCCATGCAGGCGACTCTAGCCTTGCCTCCTTAAGAGCGCCTTTCAAAACGAAGCCTCGTGTCGTCGGGCCGCGCTGTGCGGCGCGTGGACGGCGTCCTCAGTCGCGCCCGTACCTTCCAGGTACGAACGCTCCCTGCGTCCTTCACGCCCACCCATCGCGACCCGACGGCGAAGCGTCATTCTGAAAGGCGCTCTAAGCGGAGACCGGGTTGGCAGGTGCGGCGTGCTCGAGGTCGCTCTGTGCCCAGCCCAGCCAGCCGCTCCTGGACGCGTGCCAGCCGAGCTGCATGCGCGTGGAGACACCTGCAAGGTCCATCAGCCGCCGCAGGCGCCGCTGGACGGTGCGGACGCTGAGACCCAGCTGGTCGGCGATCGCGATATCGGTCAAGCCGGCGAGAAAGAGCGAGAGCAGGATCCTGTCTTCGGCGGACGGAGCGTCCGCGACCTCGACGAGGCTGCCCGACGGGTCGACGAGGAGCGGCGTGGCCTGCGCCCAGAGCGCCTCGAAGACGGTGACGAGCGCGTCCAGCAGCGTGGACGGATGGACGAGGACGTGCCCCGCCTCGATGGTGGCGGAGTCCGCGCGGGCCGGGACGATCGCGTGCGAGCGGTCGGCGACGACGAGCTTCATCGGGACGTCCGTAAGGGCGCGCGCCTCTTCGCCCGCGAGCACGTAGCGTCTGATCTGCTCGACCGCCCCGGGCATCTCGAGCGCGCTGCGGTCATAGATCGCCCTGTAGGCGATTCCCTGCTCGAGCAGCTCGAGCTCGGTGTCGTTGTCCTCGAGTGGAACGACGAACGGCGGCGCCACGCAGAAGAGCACCTCCCGGGTCGCGCCGCGCTGAAGCTGCTCGAACTTCAACTCGATCGCCCTCCGGCCGACGGCCACCTCGACGAACTCCTCGAGGCGACGCTCCGGAGTCGTCGCCCTGTACTCGCTCACCAGCTGCTGGACGGCGATGCGAGTCCGCTGGAGCTCCTCCTCCCTGTGCAGCAGGAGCGCCTCGACCGCTACGTCCGGGCGTACTGCGGTGAACGTCGGGGGCTCGCCGTCCGTTCTGCTGACGAGCCCGTTCGCCTCGAGCGAGGTCACGACCGCCTCGACCTCCTGATTCGCGAGGCGCAACTCGCCACTGAGCTCCTGGGTCGTGCACGGATCCACGCGCAGGAGTGACCGGTACACGGCCTCCTCGACGGCAGAGAGACCGGCTGCTTCGAGCATGCAACCGCGATGATCCCGCATTTGGCGGATTTCTGCCATGGTGTTGAAGCGTCATGCGGGGTAGCTGTACGTTCCCGCCGCTCGCACGCCTAGGGGGAAACGCGTGATCAAGGGTGGGGACGGCCCGCTCCAATGCGGCGCCGCCGCGATCGTCCAGCTCGAGGGAGACGGCTACTGCCTCCCCACGACCCTTTCCACCGATGGTCCGAAGCGAGCACTGCGGCCTGCGGCTGTGGCTGTGGCATCCGCTCATCACGAAAGGAGCGAGGCAGATGCATCCATGGCGAGAATCGCAGGCCCCGCGGGGGTCGACGCCTGAGTCGACCTCAAAGGGGGTGAACCCCTGATGCGGAAGCGAACGAGGCACACGATTGGGCTGCTTTCCGGCCTGTTCCTCGCGCTCGTGGTCCTCTCGGCGACAGGCGGCTCCGGACTGGCGGCAAGTCCGTCCGACTCCGCCCCGATGGTGACCGCGGGCTCACAGGCACAGACGAGCCCACAGGGGACAGTGACCGTGGGACATTCGGTGAAGAACGACGTTTCACCGAAGCTCCGCGACATCCCCGCGAAGCCGCTGACGCCAGTCCCGAACCATCCGGCGCAGCCGAACCGGCCAATCCTGCACCGGCACACGAACCGGACCGACCCCGTCGTGCAGAACAAGCTCCCGGCGCCGAACATGCCGGACCCGGGGCTCAACTTCGACGGGATCGGGTTCCCGGGCGTGAACTGCAACTGCGCACCACCGGACACGAACGGCGAGGTGGGCGCCACGCAGTACGTCCAGATCGTGAATACCGGGATCCAGGTGTTCGACAAGACCACCGGCAACTCGGTACTCGGGCCGTTCAGCATCGAGTCGGTCTGGAGTGGCTTCGGCGGCGTCTGCGAGAACAACGGCGAAGGCGACCCGGTCGCCCTCTACGACCAGCTCGCGAACCGCTGGATCGTCTCCCAGTTCGCAGGAACAGCCCAGCCCACCCACGAGTGCGTCGCGGTCTCGACGACGAGTGACGCCACCGGGTCGTTCAACCGGTACGACTTCGACCTCGGGACCCAGTTCGGGAACAACTTCTATGACTACCCGAAGATCAGCGTCTGGCCCGATGCCTACTACATGAGCATCAACATCTTCAATGCGTCGGGCACGGCCTTCATCGGCCCGCAGCCCTTCGCGATGGACCGCTCCGCGATGCTCGCCGGCCAGCCGGCGACGATCGTGAGCACAGGCACCCTGGGCTCGACAGACGATCAGCTCATGCCGGCCGACCTCGACGGGTCGAATCAGCCTCCTGCAGGAGCGCCGAACCCGTTCACCGAGATCGGCACGAATCCGACCTGGAAGCTGTGGCGCTTCCACGTCGACTTCGCGAACCCGGCCAACTCGACCTTCACGCAGGCCGGCACGCTGACGCCGGATCCCTTCAGCGTCATCTGCGGCGGCGGGTCTTGTGTGCCCCAGCTCGGCACTGGTGACACCCTCGACACGCTCGGAGACCGGAGCATGTTCCGGAGCTCCTACCGTCGTTTCGCAGACGGACACGAGGCACTCGTCGGCAACATGACCGTCGCGTCGAACGGCGTGGCGGGAATCCGCTGGTACGAGATCAACAACGCCACCTCGGGAACTCCGGGCTTCGTCCAGCAGAGCACGTACCAGCCCGACAGCACGTGGCGCTGGATGGGAAGCGCCGCGACGGACGCGTTAGGCGACCTCGCAGTCGGCTTCAGCGCGTCGTCCTCCAGCATCAACCCGCAGATCCGCTACGCGGGACGGCTGGCGGGCGACCCGCCCAACACACTGGCCCAGGGTGAGACAACGCTCTTCGCCGGTACCGGCAGCCAGACCGACACGGTCAGCCGCTGGGGGGACTACTCCGACCTGACGGTCGACCCCTCTGACGACTGCACGTTCTGGTACACGCAGGAGTACTACCAGACGACCAGCTCGTTCAACTGGCGTACGAGGATCGGGAACTTCAAGTTCCCGAACTGCACGGCCGGGCCGCACGGCACCCTCAACGGCACGGTGACGGATGCGAGCAACAACAATCCGATCTCCGGCGCCAAGGTGGACACGTCGTTCGGCAGCACCACCACCGATCCGAACGGCCACTACTCGATCGTCCTGCCGGTCGGGACCTACGACGTGACGTACTCGTCGTTCGGCTACGCGACGCACGTCGAGAACGGCGTCCAGATCACGGACGGCAACACGACCACCGTCAACGTGGCGCTTCAGCCCTCGCCCTCCGTCACGCTCAGCGGGACCGTGACGGACGGGTCCGGTCACGGGTGGCCTCTCTACGCCCGGATCGACGTCGCCGGCAAGCCCGGAGGGCCGAGCTTCACGGATCCGATCACCGGCCACTACAGCATCACCCTGCCGGCCAACGCCAGCTACGACGTGACGTACACCTCGCAGCTACCCGGCTACCAGGTCGCACATGACACGATCGTCGTGGGCGGCACCAACCTCACACACGACGTCGCCCTTCAGGTGAAGCCGGACTGCACCGCACCGGGCTACTCGAAGGACCTCGCCCTCGGCGAGGACTTCAGCGGCAGCACCTTCCCGCCGCAAGGGTGGAACGTGCTCGACAACGTCGGTGAGGGTCACGTCTGGCAGCTGAACGACCCCGAGGGCCGGCAGAACACGACGGGCGGAACGGGAAACTTCGCGGACATCAACTCCGACTTCTTCGGGCCGAGCGACACGCAGAACACGGAGCTGGTGAGCCCGACGATCGACCTTTCCGGAGCAGCCACGCCGTTCCTGACGTTCCACAACAACTACATCGCCTCGCCGTTCTTCCCGCAGGTCGGCGACGTGGACGTGAGCATCGACGGCGGCTCGACCTGGACAAACGTCTGGCACCACGAAGGCGACCAGGTTCCGGGCCCCGACCTGGAGACCGTCCAGCTTCCGCAGGCCGCCAACCAGGCCAACGTGAAGGTGCGGTTCCACTTCACCGCCACGTTCGGCTTCTGGTGGATGGTTGACGACATCACGGTTCTGAAGAGCCAGTCGTGCGTGAAGCTCCCCGGCGGCCTCGTCGAGGGCAACGTCTCCGACCTCACCACCGGTGACGCGATCAACGGAGCGAAGGTCACGAGCAACGACAAGCCGGCGGACAACGGCACCTCGGCCGCGACGCCGGACGACCCGAACAACCCGGACGGCTACTACTGGCTGTTCTCGTCCCTGACGGGATCGCATCCGTTCACGGCCACGAAGTCGCTCTACTCGCCGTCGACGCAGACGGTCAACGTCGCGGCCGACGGCACGGTGCGGCAGAACTTCCAGCTGGGGTCCGGCCACCTGGTGATCTCGCCGACGTCGATTACGAAGACGCAGGTGCTCGGCACGACCACGACCGCCACGCTCTCGTTCCACAACGACGGCACCGGACCGGCGCACGTCAAGTTGAGCGAGCAGGGTGGGTCGTTCCAGATCCTGAGCATGGTCGGCGCCAAGCGGATCAACGTTCATCTCGGGGAGGAGGACCTCGCGAGTCCGGCGTTCCTCGGTAACCACGAGCACGGTGACGTGCCCGGTGTGGATGCCGGACCGCCGGCCGACCCGAGTTGGTCGCAGATCGCGGACTATCCGTCGGGGATCATGGACAACTCCGCTGACTTCCTCGGCGGCAAGGAGTACTCCGTCGGCGGCATCGACTCGAGCTTCACGATCCAGAACAAGGGCTACGTCTACAACCCGGACGACAACACGTGGGCGCCGATCGCCAACATGGCAAACGCTCGCGAGAAGCCGGGCGTAGCCGCAGTCAACGGAAAGCTCTACGTGACGGGTGGCTGGAACTCCTCCGGTACCCCGATCGCCGCCACCGAGGCCTACGATCCGAACACCAATACGTGGACCGCAGTTGCGCCGAACCCGAGCCCGACGGCGGCACCGGGTGTCGCGGTCGCCAACGGCAAGATCTACTTCGTCGGCGGCTGCGCGGACGGTGCGTGCACGCCGTCGAACAAGGTCGAGGTCTACGACCCGGCGACCGACAGCTGGAGCAGTGCCGCGAACTACCCGAGCGGAGACTCCTGGGAAGGGTGCGGCGGCATCAACGGCAAGGTCTACTGCGCCGGCGGTGTCAACGGCTCCAACACGCTGAAGAGCGGCAACGTCTACGACCCCGGCTCGGACTCGTGGAGCCCGATTGCCGACATGCCGATCGACCTGTGGGGTTCGGTGTCTGGCGGGCCGAACGGGATGCTCGTGATCTCGAACGGCGTTACCAACGGCTTCAGCACGATCACGAACCAGGGATTCGCATACGAGCCGTCGAGCAATAGCTGGACTGCGCTTCCGAACTCGCAGTTCCCGCGCTACCGCGCCGGCGGCTCATGCGGCTTCTACAAGATCGGCGGCTCCTCGGGCGGGTTCAGCCCGACGCCGCAATCGGAGAAGCTGTCCGAGCTCGACCAGTGCGGCACGACCGACGTGCCGTGGCTGTCCGAGAGCCCGACCGAGTTCGACGTCCCGGTAGGCGCCACCGTCAACGTCACCGTCACGCTAAAGGCGACGACTGACGCCGGCGTCACACAGCCGGGCACGTACTCGGCGCAGATCGCCGTCCAGGCGAACACTCCCCAGACGATCAACCCGATCGGCGTCACGATGAACGTGACCCCGCCGACCGGCTGGGGGAAGGTCGCAGGGACGGTGACTGGCACCGACTGCAAGGGGAACACCAACCCGTTGCAGGGCGCCCAAGTTCAGGCCACCGGCAAGAACTACTCGTTCTCGTTGAAGACGGACAAGAACGGGAAGTACGCGTTCTGGGCTCCAGCGGCTAGCAACCCGTTCACGATCATCGCCAGCAAGGACGGGTACATAGCGCAAAGCAAGACGGTCAACATCAAGGCCAACAAGACGACGGTGGTCAATTTCGCGCTGCAGGCAATCTGCTAGCCGTCGTCTCGGCATCGGGCCCGCCCTGCGCATGCGGGGCGGGCCCGATCCCGCTTCGCTCGTGCCGCGATGACTTTGGCGTCGGGCCGGGGTCTACTCTGATCGGAGCAAACGGAAAGGGAGTGACCATGCCTGAGCAGAAGATCGGAACCCGCGAGGAATGGCAGGCGGCCCGGGACGAGCTGGCGAAGCTCGAGGCCGAGCAGGCGCAGCGAAGCGAGGAGATCAAACAGAAGCGGCGCGAGCTCCCCTGGGTGCCGGTCGAGAAGGAGTACGTGTTCGACACCGAGGAGGGCAAGAAGACGCTCGCGGAGCTCTTCGAGGGCCGCTCGCAGCTCCTCGCCTACAACATCATGTTCGGGCCCGACTACGAGAAGGGCGCCTGCCCCGGGTGCACCAACCTCGGGGACGGCCTCGACGGCTCGCTCGTCCATCTGAACCACCGCGACGTGACCCTGATCTGCTTCTCGCGGGCGCCGATCGAGCGGCTCGTCGTCTACAAGAAGCGGATGGGCTGGGAGTTCCCGTACGTCTCGACGTACAACACCGACTTCGCGTTCGACTTCGGCCTCGCGCTGAGCGAGGAGCAGGCACTGCAAGTCCCCGAGGTGAAGGAGATGGTCGAGAACCCGCCCGACTGGCTCGAGGAGTGGTCCGATCAGACCGGCGCCGAGCTCAAGGACGGGTTGCGAGAGGCCCCGAGCTGGATCGCCTTCGCGAAGGACGACGGCACCGTCTACCACACGTACACGGTCCAGGCGCCCGACCCGTTCGTCGCGCCCTACTACAGCTTCCTGCTCGACCGAACCCCGAAGGAGCAAGCCCCTGAGCCCCGCGCCTGGCGGAAGGACGAGTACCCGGACGCCGCGTAAGGCGCTCGCTTGCGACGCCGACCGTGAGAGGCCGTGCCGGCTTTGCCGGCGTGGCCGTTTAACAGGCTCGCTTGCGACGCCGACCGTGAGAGGCCGTGCCGGCTTTGCCGGCGCGGCCGTTTAACACGCTCGCTTGCGACGCCGACCGTAAGAGGCCGTGCCGGCTTCGCCGGTGCGGCCGTTTAACACGCTCGCTTGCGACGCCGACCGTGAGAGGCCGAGCCGGCTTTGCCGGCGCGGCCGTCTCAGCCGCCCGCGAAGATGATGGCGGCGATCGTCGCCGCGCCGAGGAGAACGCCCACGACGGTCATCGCCAGCGCGACCCGTGGAGGGAAGATCGCCCATTCGCCGCGGTCCAGCGCCTGCTCGACCTCGCCGCGGCGCTGGTGGCCGTAGAGGATGAGGCCGAGCCCGAGGACCGCGTAGCCGGCGCCCAGGGCCTGGAACGGCCAGGCCGCCCCCCCGGCCAGCTCCGGGACGATCCGGCCGGCGGCGAGCCCGACGGCCAGCGCGGTCAGGCCGGTGCGCCACCAGGCGAGATGCGTCCGCTCATTTGCGAGGCGCGTCCGCCGGGTCGCGTCCTCCACTTCCATGCCGGTCATGTAACCGCATCCGTCGGCCGGGCCGGGCCGGGCCGGGCCGGGCGGCCGCCCCCGAAACGGTCCAAGCCGCCCCACAAGGTTTCGTCCCGAACGGGATCAACCGTAAAAGAGCCGGGTGGTCCTCTCCTGGGAGACTAGGCGGCTTAGCCACCCAGGAGGAGGAAAGAACCCACCCGGCTCCTCAATGGTGACAGGGCCGGTCGGACACCGGCAACGCCTGCACGCTAGGTCGGGTTCGCCCCGCCGACGGCAGCGCCCGCCTTCTCGGCCTGCCCCTCATGCCGTCCTTCGGCGAACTCCTCCACGATCTTCGCGTTGAAGGCCGGTAGGTCGTCTGGCTTCCGGCTCGTGACGAGGCCGTCGTCGACGACGACCTCCTTGTCCACCCAGGTGCCGCCGGCGTTACGGATGTCGGTCCGGAGGCTCGGCCACGACGTCACCGTGCGGCCCCGGACGACGCCGGATTCGACCAGCATCCACGGGCCGTGGCAGATGACGCCGACCGGCTTGCCCTGCTCGAAGAACTGCCTGGTGAACTCGACCGCGTTCTCGTCCGCCCGCATCGTGTCGGGGTTACCTACTCCGCCGGGGATCACGAGCGCGTCGTAGTCGTCGGCCCGCGCCTCCTCGACGGTGCGGTCGACCTTGAACGTGTCGGCCTTGTCGTAGTGGTTGAAACCCTGGATCTCGCCTTCCTCCAGCGAGACGAGCTCCGGCGT
Source organism: Actinomycetota bacterium (assembly GCA_046726435.1). Classification (GTDB taxonomy): domain Bacteria; phylum Actinomycetota; class Thermoleophilia; order Gaiellales; family Gaiellaceae; genus AC-32. The sequence goes on along the minus strand of JBKPAM010000024.1, from coordinate 43,183 downwards.
CGCGCCGGCCTCCTCGATCGCCTTCCACGGCTCGGTCAGCTCGGCCTGTTCGACCATGTCGGTGGCCAGGAACGCCACGCGCTTGCCTTGCAGCTTGTCGGCCACGTTCGACCTCCCTCGGTTTGTGGGTCCGCGCCTACGGGGCCGGTGGCTCCGCAGGCGGAGGCGGCTCTTCCTCCACGTAGGTGGTGCGCCGCCGCGCCGGGCGGTAAACGCGCCTGCGGACACCGCCCGCGGGCACCGGCTCGTGGTACGCGCCCCAGAACCCTGCTCCCCACCACGTGCGCCAGAGCACGAGCGAGATCAGGAAGACGACCACGCCGATGACCATCAGGATCACGCCGACGACCTGCGGGTCGACGGTGCCGCCGTCCGAGGTGACCGCCCAGGTGAGGATCGCCCCGAAGGTGATCAGGACCAGGCTGATGACGATTCCCATCGGCCGCGGTGTACCCCGGCCGGCGAACTTCGAACCTGTGTGCCCCTAGCGAGACGGCTTGCGGCGGAGCAGTCGTGCCAGGTTGATGTCCCAGCCCCAGCCCCACGACTTCGGCGTGAAGAGGCGGGGGTCTTTCGGGTTCCACCAACGGCTCTTGACGCGCGCCATGGTCGGGCGCCGCCAGTCGTACGGTGTCCGCAGAAACGTCCCTGTCTTGCGCGGGTTCGACATGCTTGTCCCTCCTCGAAGCGGCGCGCCAACCCTGCCTCGACCTAAGTGTGACTCACACGAAGCGCCCTCCGCCGATAATGCGCGCGTGGAACCGCTCAACATCTTCAGCGTCGAGCAGCGCGAGGGCAGGATCGACGTGGCGCGCGCGGCCGGGTCGACGGAGACCCTCATGTTCATCTACGACATCCAGCCGGGCGGGAGCTCCTCGCCCTACCACTACGAGTACGAAGAGGAGTGGCTGCTGGTCGTCGACGGCACCGTCGTGGTGCGCACACCCGGCGGTGAGCACACCCTGGAGCGAGGCGACCTCGTCCGCTTCCCGCCGGGTCCCGCGGGTGCGCACAAGGTGATGAACAGGACCGATTCGCCGGCGAGGACGCTGCTGTTCTCGAGCTCGCGGGCACCCGCCGTCTCCGTCTATCCCGACAGCGACAAGATCGGCGTCTTCCCCGACGAGGAAAACGGGCTGTTCTTCCGGCGCTCCACCGCCGTCTCGTGGGCGGACGGCGAGGAAGGCTGGGACAAGGCGGGCTGACGAAGCTCGGGCAGCCGCGTCGTGAGTATCGTGTCGGCGTGGCGGTCGAAGCGATCCGTGCTGCGTATCAGTCGCTCGGTGACGGCGACGTAGAGCCGCTCGTCTCGTTGATTCACCCCCAGATGGAGTGGCGCGGGCGGCGCAGGCCGTCGCGCTTCTGGAGACCTCCGTCCTGACGAGGCCCCGACGAGGCCCGTGCGGTTCTCAACGAGGGGATCTCGGCGCGAAGGAGGGCTGGGGACAGGGACTACAACGTCGATTCGGTCGAGTCGCATGGTGACCGTGTCGTCGTGGCGTTCTCGTGGTCCGACAAGGAGGGACGACGGCACAAGTGGGCTCACGCTCTCCGGCTGGAGCACGGAAAGATCGTCGACATGCAGGATTTCTCCAACCCGCGTTCGGCGCTCGCCTTCATGCGGCTCCGAACTGCTCTCGGCTAGTGCCGCCCGGAATTGCGATCATTTGGCAAGAGTGGGCCAGCTGATCGCGATCGGAACCTACGCGACGCGAGACGAGGCGGAGGTCGTTCAGGGTCTGCTCGCGTCGGCGGGAATCGAGGCGTCGATCAGAGCAGACGATGCGGGCGGCGCCTTTCCGTTCGTGCTGTCAGGCGGGGCGCAGGTGCTCGTGGACGAGAGCGATGCGGCCGCGGCGATGGAGCTACTCGCCGACACAACCGACGAGACCTGACCGACGCGCCGCTGAAGGGCTGTCGAAATGACGTGGCGTGAGCTCAGGCCGCGGCACCGTCGAGCGTCGAGAGTTGTTCGGCGCTGAGCTCGACGTCCAGTGCACCGAGGTTCTCTTCGACCTGGGCACCACTGCTCGCCGAGATGACAGGGATCGCGGCGGGTGTGGTCGCCATCAGCCACGCGAGCACGACCTGATTCGCGCTCGCGTCCGCTTCACCGGCGGTCCGCCGCAGGGCGTCGAGTCGCGCATCGGTGTCGGCACCTAGGTACTGCTGCGGGAAGGCGCGGCCCGGCACCGTGTAGGCCCCGGACAGCAGTGGCGAGTATGCGAGCAGCGCAACCTCCGGGTTCGCAGCGCAGAAGTCCAGCAGCTCGTCGTCGGCGACCAGCTGCTCGCCGAAGCCGGCGCCCAGTCGTGGTCGGAGGTACGTATGCCGCTGCTGGATGCAGCAGTAGCGCGGTAGGCCCTCGGCGTCGGCGATGCGCCGTGCGCGCTCGAGCCGCCACGCCGCGTAGTTGCTGCAGCCGATGTGCCGCACCTTCCCAGCGGTGACGAGGTCACCGAACGCCTCCAGCGTCTCCTCGAGCTCCACGGAGCGATCGTCGACGTGGGAGTAGTAGAGATCGATCGATTCGGTCTGGAGTCGGCGCAGGCTCCCCTCCAAGGCCGCGCTGATCGCCGCACCTGACAGATGCTCGCCGGGCGCGCCGCCGACCTTGGTGGCGAGGAACAGACTCTCGCGGTTGCCGCGCCGGCCCATCCAGCGCCCGAGCAGCTCCTCGCTCTCCCCTCCCCGGCCGCCCTCGATCCAGTACGCGTAGTTGTTGGCCGTATCCAAGAAGGAGCCCCCGGCCTCGGTATAGGCGTCGAGTACGTGCATCGACGTCTCTTCGTCGACACGGGTCCCGAAGAACATGCAACCGAGACAAAGCGCGCTGACATCGACGCCCGCCTCGCCGAGCGGAACGGTTCGCATACAAGCTATGCCCAGGGGAGGCGATCCCAGTACGGCGGCCGCTCGCGCCGGAACCACTCGACGTTCGCGTACGCCTGTTCCATGTCCGACGTCTCTTCGTCCACGCTTGCTCCGTAGCGCGCGGCGAGCTCCGACGCCGGGTATCGCACCTGCCCCTCCTCGGACTGGGTCGCAGGCCCGCGCGCCCCGGTCATCACGATCACGCACGGCCCGTCGCCCGCGCCCACGAAGGCGTGCTCCGTCCACGGGGGCGAGTGGAAGAAGTCCCACGGCCGGAGCACTCGCTCCTCGCCCTCGACGAGCAGCCTGCACTCGCCGGAGAGCACGAGGAACGCTTCCTGCGAGGACTCCGCGTGATACATGCCGCTTTGGCCCGGCCCCAGGACGGTGAGGCGGAGTCCGAGCTGATCGAACTCGACCTGCGGGTCGCCGTACTCGCTCTCGAAGCTGCATTGCGCGCCTCTGCTGTCCGCGAACCACCACTCGGCATCGCGCACGTTCACGACGAACCAGCCCTCGGTGGCGGGTGTGAGCCCTGAACCGGAGTCCTGGAGTTGCGCTTCGGGCACGCGCTAGTTTAGGCCCCTTCCCAGTAGCGTCGCCGCACCGAGAACCCCGCAGGCACGGTCAGGAGCGGACAGGGCTGGACACTTTCGGCTCAACAAAGCGGAACCCCGCTTGAGCGCCGGATGTGCGATGCGCCTGGGTCGCTGTTTAGGCCGCGGCCGCGCAGCCTCAGATGTGTCGCTCAGCCTTCCCGCTGCTCGAACCCGAGGCCGACGAAGAGCATCCAGATCGCGAGCATCGCGCTGAGCACACCGAGGACGATGCCCGCTGCCACCAGATAAGCACCTCCGAGAGCGTGCACGAGCAGCCCCAGCCCACCGGCGAAGATCAGCCCGGCGCTGAGCTCACCGAAGAAGAACCGAGCGAGGCGGTCGCGCGAGACGCCCCGCGGAGAACGGGTCGCGCGGAAGGTCGCCAGCGCCGACAGACTTATGTAGACCAGCGCGATCGGCATCAGCTCGATGCCGAGCGCCTTTCGGCCCTGTCCCGGGACTGCGAGCGCCGCCGAGGCCGCGAACGTCGTCGCGAGCAGCCCGAGCATGATCTCGGCCCGGCGGCGGAGTACCGGGTCGTCGACCACCGCTCGCAGGTGGATGGAGACAACGACGAAGACGAGTCCGAGCAGCGCAGCACTAGCGCTGACCAGCGCGACGCCGAAGTCGTGCCAGGCAGCGGGGTCATAGGCCGCATCCATCTCCGGAATATGCTGCATCGCTGGACGCTGTACTGTCGAGCCACGCGGAAGCGGCTTGACGACTGAGTGTCGGATGCGCCTGGGAGGATTCAAAGGCCTCCTGCTAATCGCGCTTTTCCCGCGCTGAGGACAGCACGGAGGACAGCACGACGCGGACACGTCCGAGCGCGTTTCGTTCAGAAACCGTCGCTCAGACGCGTTCCAGAACGACAGCTTTCTCCGTCTAGCTTCCCCCGGATCGCCCCAGACCGGAGGAGGACCGATGGCAGGCTTCAAGCTGGAGACGCCGGAGGGTGCGCCCCCAGATCGGAGGCGGCGTAGGCAACACCGGGCGGGGAAGCGGGTAGCCGTGCTGCAGCCAGTGCAGGCCGTCCTCGGGCTTGAAGTGGATGCCGAGGTGCAGGCCCCTAAAGACGCCCCCCGCACTGGCCCCGCCGTAGCAGGTAGTCGCGAAGCCCGGGCCGTCCGCGATCGCTCGCATGCCATCGGCGCTAACTGATCTCACCGCCCGCGAAGGTCCCGTCTGCATCGGTATGAAGTATGCACCCAGATGGGTTAGACGCCGGACTCAGATAGCAGTCCAGGAACAGAGCGCGAGGCGGTGCGGAACGGGTCAGCGGAGGCCTCGACAGGCGGCGGAATCTCGCGATCGCGGCGACCCCAGCGCTCCGAGTAGCGACGCTCCAGAATCCGCGCGCTCGCTCGCCACTCTCCACGAGCGGCAGCGGAGGCGATTCGACCTACCAGGACGTGTTCCTGGATCGCCCTTCCGACCGCCTTCTCCAGCTGGGCGAAGACCGGGTCGTCGCGAGCTTCGCGTCCTCGTTGTCGATGTGCTCGGAGTCGGCAAGCCGACGAGCAGAAGCGGCGCGTCGAGCGTTCGCCCTCGAAGGACGCTCCGCACGTCTCGCAGATGCTCGCCACGACGAGCTACACCGTACCGCGCGCCTTAGCGTTTCACGTTCAGCGCGATACTCGCTCTCGGCGACAGTGCCAGATCCGGTCCAAGGCGTCGCCCACAGGGGGCTGTCCGCCGCCTCTGGCTGCCTCGTCGAACGCGGGCGCGCGACGCGACGGACGTGGTCTTCGTCGCCGCGTCCGGAACGCCGGACGCTCAGCGTCGGAGCGCTTCGTCTCGTCTACTTCTCCGTTCCGGGCGGCAGTTCGATCGTGGACTCGTTCGGCTTGAACGCGTCCTTCACCTTCGACGCTGTCTTCTCGACGCCCTTCACGATTCCGTGTCCGGTCGTGAGTCCGGCTCCTGTCGCAGTAGCGACGACGTAAGCGGTCGCGGCGGCGTGCGCCATGCTCCGCTCCTCCTCGATGAGCCGTGGACGGCGCTCAGTGTCGGGGTTGTTGTTGCTCATCGTGCTTCCTTTCGTGGGTTGCCTCGCCTATCGGAGCGAGGCGGGCGATCAGAATGCCTACGCCCTCGGACGTACTCCGTTGGCGGTGACGGACGGGCCTGGACGGGACTACCTCCTCCGGCCTACTCCTCCGGGGTAGCTCCGTCCTCCGGTCTACTCCTCCTCCATCCGGAGCACGCCCTTGGACTTCTCCCGGCCTAGCGATACAGAGCCGCCCACGGCTCCAGAAGCGCCCAGTAATCAGGAGGACGGAGGACGTTGAGTCCAAGTTCGCGCTCGATGTGATCCGCCATCTTCGGGAGCTTCCGCTCCATCGTGAGGAACGCGTCGCACTCAAGCGCGAGCGCGTCACGGGCGAGGAGCTTGTCCTTCGCGGACAGGTAGCCGAAGCGTGTCTCGTCGAGTCGCACCGCGACCTTGTCGCCTGAACCTGCGAACGCAGCACCCCGGTACTCGACGACGCGGAGACGCCAGTGATCGAGTACGTCGAGCGCTCAGCGCGCATAGGTCGCGTCGCGCTTTGCGACGACTTCGTCGAGGCTGCGCCCCGAGAGGACGAAGTCGAACATCGCTTGCTCGTTCACGAGGAAGATCAGCCGCAGCGCGTCGAGGTCCGCACGATGACCCCGAATCGAAGTGCGGCTTGGCTCCTCGCCGTCGAAGATCGCGCCGCCGAAGTCCAGAAGCGTCTGGAGGGTCGAGGAGTCGAGGAACAGACGGCGCGGAAGCGCGTCGAAGCCCGTGTCCGGAACGCTCATCGTCTCAGTCTGCCGCCCGCGCATGACGAGCGCGGCCCCGTTGTCCCGGCTGACGTTTCGAGGACAGCACGGAGGACAGCACGGCACGCTCACTTTGACGTGTCTCACTGTGACTGGCTGCGTCACTTTCCGCTTGGCTACGCGAAAGTCCGCTTGGACGCTGGAGTCCGAATGCGCCTGGGAGGATTCGAACCTCCGACCAACGGCTTAGAAGGCCGTCGCTCTTCCGCTGAGCTACAGGCGCCTCCGGACAGCGTAGCGTCGGCGGTCGTCGGGTCTTGCCGCCGCAGCCGACATGTGCGGCTGCGGCTCGCAACGTCTTGGTAGAGCAATCCGGCGAAAATCGTCATGGCCGCGAAGCGGCCGGATTTTCGCCGGCGTTAGAGGGCCGCAGGGGCGCGGCCCTGACGGTGCTCGAGCCAGTCCACGAGCAGCACCTGGATCGAGCCGGCGACGGGGATCGCCCCGAGCGCGCCGAGGATGCCAGCCAGCTCGGCCCCGATCAGGATCGAGATGAGCACCGCGAGCGGCGAGAGCTGCACTGTGCGCCCGTAGACGAGCGGCTGCAGGAGGTGGTTCTCGACCTGCTGGTAGACGATGAAGAACACGATCACCACGATGCCGGCGGGGATCGAGTGCAGGAAGGCGACCGTCCCGATCAGGATCGCGGCGATCGTCGCGCCCGCCAGCGGGATCAGGTCGAGGATCGCGACGATCAACCCTAGCGCGACGGCGAAGGGAACGCCCATGATCAGGAGCACCAGCGTCGTCAGGCCACCGGCGATGAGGCTGATCAGCAGGTTGCCCGTCACGTAACCGCCGACGGTTCGGTAGATGTCGTAGCCCACCTTGCGCCAGCGCGGCTGGGAGCGCTCTGGCAGCAGCCCGTAGAAGCGCTCGACCCACCTCGGCCCCTCGAGCAGCATGAAGAACGTCATGAAGAGGATCGTGATCGTCGCGACCACGATCGTGATCACTCCCCTTGCCACGGAGACTGCGACACCGGAGAGCCCGAGCACCTTCGTCGCGCCGCCTTCCTTGACGGCCGACTCGATCCGTTCCTGGATGTGGTACTTCGTCTCGAGGAAGCCCAGCCGGCCACGGCCGTGCGTGACGTCGTCCACGTAGTCGGGGAGCTTCTGGACGAACTCGTTCACCTGGTTCACGAGCGTCGGGACGAAGAGGAAAGCGATCCCGGCGATGGCGGCGAGCGCGAGCAGGTAGGTGACACCCGCGGCGGCCCCGCGCCGCTTGAAGCCCTTGGCCTGCAGCCATTCGACCGCCGGGTTGAGCGCGAGCGCGAGGAAGAGCGAGATCAGGATCCACGTCAGCACGTGCCGCGCGATCCAGAGCACTTCGAGCACGACCGCGACGGCGATGATGGTTCCCAGCAGCGACAGGACCGTCCGCAGCCGGAACCGGACCATCCGCTCCGGGATCACCCTCCCAGGATCGCGCGGCGGTCGGACGACCACGCCCGGGCAGGCTAGGCTTGGCCTGCTCGCGGGCGTAGCTCAATGGTAGAGCCCTAGCCTTCCAAGCTAGTTATGCGGGTTCGATTCCCGCCGCCCGCTCTCCGCCTCATGACTGCGCCTCTGACTGCTGCCGAGCGATGGCTCGCGGCCATGTGGCCGGTCGTTCGTGAGCGCCTTCCGGCTCCCCCGGCGCACGTCGTCGAGATCGGCTGCGGTCCGCTCGGAGGGTTCGTGCCCATGCTGCGCTCGAGCGGCTACGAGGCGATCGGGGTCGACCCGGAGGCGCCGGAGGAACCGGGTTACCGGCGCGTCGAGTTCGAGCACGCCGAGAACCTCGGCGAGGTCGACGCCGCGGTCGCCTGCACGTCGCTCCATCACGTCGAGGATCCCGCAGAGGTACTCGACCGCGTCGCCGGCACGCTCGGGCGTGGCGGGAGGCTCGTCGTGGTCGAGTGGGCCTCGGAGGACTTCGACGAGCCAACTGCGCGATGGTGCTTCGAGCGCCTCGGGCCCGACGACGAGCCGGGCTGGCTGCACCGCCGCCGCGACGGGTGGCTGGCTTCGGGAGAGCCCTGGAGCGACTACCTGGAGAGCTGGCTGGCGGCGGAGCGAATCCATGGCGCCGAGTCGCTGCTGGAGCTTCTCGACGAGCGCTTCGACCGCCAGCACGTCGCCCGGGGGCCGTACGTCTTCGCCGATCTGGAGGCCACGAGCCCGGAGGACGAGCAGGCGGCGATCGACGCTGGGCAGATCCGAGCCACGCGCCTCGACTACACCGGGAGGCTTGCCTAGGGGCCGGAGCGGTCGAGCTCGTCGACGAGACCACGCACGCGCTCGGCGATCTCGTCGCGCAGCGGACGCACCTGCTCGAGCGGCATGTAGATCGGGTCGGGCAGGTCCCAGGCGAGGTAGCGCTTGCCGGGAATCACCGGGCAGGCGTCGTCGCAGGTCGCAACGACGACGTCGGCCCACTCGACGGCCTCGTCGTCGAGCTTCCGAGGCACGTGGTCGGAGGCGTCGATGCCCACCTCGCCCAGGGCCTCGACCACCTGCGGGTGCGGCTCAAGGCCGGGCGCGCTCCCCGCGGACCGCGCCTGATGGCGCCCCTCGGCTTGCCGACGCAGCAGGCGCTCGGCCATCAGCGAGCGGCCACTGTTTCCGATGCAGACGAAGAGGACGTTCACGCGGCCTCCTCGAACGAGGCCGGCCGAGTCTCCTCGCCTCGCACGAACTGGTAGGCAAGCGCTCCGATCGTCGCGCCGAGGAAAGGCGCACTGAGGTAGATCCAGAGGGCGTGCAGGTCACCCGAGACCAGCGCCGGGCTGACCGAGCGGGCCGGGTTCATCGACGCCCCCGAGATCGGCCCGCCGAACATCGCGTCGAGCCCGACGGTTCCGCGATCGCGATCGCAGCGGCTTCGCCGACGGCACGCGTGTCGGTCGCGACGGCCATCACGACGAGCATCAGGAAGAAGCTCAGGACGATCTCCCAGAGGAACGACTTCCCCTGCGAGCCCGAAGGAAGCGTCGCGCCGACATGGGCGATGTTGCCGAGCGAGCCGCGGAGGTCGCTGCCGCGATCAGCGCGCCGGCCGTCTGCGCGAGCCAGTAGCCGGCAACCCGGCCCCAGGTGAAGTGGCGGCTGAGCGCGAAGGCCAGCGAGACCGCCGGGTTGAAGTGCGCGCCGGAGATGTGACCGAGCGCATAGATCATCACCATGATCACGAGACCGAAGCTGAATGCGACCCCTACGTGGCCGAGGGCCTGCGTCTTCGCGTCGACCATCACCGCGCCTGCACCGGCGAAGACGAGCGCGAACGTCCCCACCAGCTCTGCCGTCAGCGCGCGCGTTAGGGGCTGGACGCGCATCTCGCCCCGCTAGCAGCAGCCGGCGCTCTCGGAGGCAACGACAACTGGGAGTCGATCCGCGGCGGGCTCGCTGGTCTTCACGCCCTTGACGATGGCTCCGTGCATCCCATCCGCGACCTCGTGCGTGAATTCGACCGAGACCTGCTCGAAGCCCGCAGCCTCGAGCCCCGCGACGTACTCGCTCTTCGAGAGCGCGCCCGCGATGCAGCCGACGTAGCTTCCCCGCTCGGCCCGTTCCTCGGGCGTCAGGTGATCCTCGGCGACGACGTCGGAGATCCCGAGCCGCCCGCCGGGCTTCAGCACGCGTGCCATCTCCGTCAGCACCGCCGGCTTGTCGACAGAGAGGTTGATCACGCAATTCGAGATCACGACGTCGACCGAGTCGGCCGGCAGCGGGACCTGTTCGATCACACCCTTGAGGAAGTGGACGTTCTCGACGCCGGCCTCAGCAGCGTTCTTCCGCGCCAGAGCGAGCATCTCGTCGGTCATGTCCAGGCCGTAAGCAGCACCCGTTGGGCCGACCCGCTTGGCAGAAAGGATCACGTCGATCCCACCGCCCGAGCCGAGATCGAGCACGACCTCGCCTTCGTTGAGGTCGGCGACAGCGGTCGGGTTGCCGCAGCCCAGCGAGGCAAGGGCGGCTGCGTCCGGAAGCTCACCGCGCTGCTCGGCGCTGTAGAGCGACTCGCCGAAGTCCTTGGACGCGTCCTCGCAACAGGAGCCGCTACCGCAGCCACAATCGCCGCCGACCTCGACGGAGCGTGCGGCTTCGGCATATCGATCGCGCACCTGCTCGCGCAGGGCGTCAGCAGAGTCGATGCTCATCAGACAACCTCCGGGATACGGACGAGGCTCTCGAGCTTCGCGAGCGCCTCAGGATTGAGGGAGAAGTAGGCCCACTTGCCGCGCTGGTCACGCTCGAGCAAGCCGACCTCGGTGAGCTTCTTCAGGTGGTGGCTGGCCGTCGCCTGGCTGAGCCCGAGCGCCGGGGCGAACTCGCAGGCGCAGACCGCCTCCTCACGGGCGGCGACCACGCTCACGATCTTCACTCGCGCCGGGTCCGCAAGCGACTTGAACACCATGGCCGTCGCCTCCGCTTCGTGATCCGAGAGCGAGGCGGTTCCCAACGGGCGGCAGCCGTCGATCAGCTCGAGAACGTTCATATCGACGGACATCGTATCGATGAGTATCGATGTGTCAAGCGACTCGCACAGATTTAGGGTGACCGGGTGAACCGCGCGATCCTGGCCCGGCACGCGGAGAGCGAGCTCTCCGTCGTCGGCCGGACGAACGGCGACCCTTCGGCCGCGGTCGCGCTAACCCCGACCGGCCGTGAGCAGGCGCGGCGCCTCGGGCATGCGCTCGAGGGCGAGCGGATCGACCTCTGCGCCACTTCGGAATTCGAGCGGGCGCGCGAGACCGCCGATCTCGCGCTCGAGGGACGCGAGATCCCGCGGCTCGTGCTGCCGGAGCTGAACGACATCCGCTTCGGCCGGTTCGAAGGCGGCTCGCTGGCCGACTACCGCGCCTGGGCGCGTACGCACGGGCCGGAGGAACCGTCTCCCGGTGGCGGCGACAGCCGGCTCGAGACGGTCGGTCGCTACGTGCGGGGCTTTCGAACGATCCTTGCGCGCCCAGAGGACACGGTCCTCGTCGTGGCTCACAGCCTCCCGATCCGCTACGTGCTCAATGCCGCGACGGGGAGCACTCCGGTGCCCCTGATCGAGCAGGTTCCCTACGCCGCGCCGTTCACGCTCGATTCCGCAGAGCTCGAGACCGCGGTCGAGCGGCTCGCGGCATGGGTCGAAGCGCCGATTTGGCCCTCTCCCCCTAGATGGTTGATGCCATGAGGTCGCACGCTCCGCGGCACGAGCTGGTGCGTCTGGGGCGCCGCGGCGGACGCTCGGCGATGCTGGCAGCATCGGTGATCGGCCGACGTGGTGAAGCGCAGGCTCGGCGGAGGCCGGCTCCGCCGGCCGCAGCCGGGCCGGAGCGGCCCAGGCGTGCTAGATCGTGCTGCGGACGCGCGAGATCGTGGCATCAATCATCTAGCTCGTGCCACAATTCGTCTGGGCGCGCGGGGGGCCGTGGAAGCGCCCAACAAGATGACTGCGGCTCCCGAGACCACTTCAGCACCCGTCGACCTCACGCCATACGTGCCGCGTGTGGTCGTGGACTGGCTGCGGGCAGAGCCCGAGGCGCGGCGGCGCGAGCTCGAGGGGACGCTCGCCTTCGTGGACATCTCCGGCTTCACCGCCATGTCCGAGCGGCTCGCCCAGAAGGGGAAGCTCGGCGCCGAAGAGGTGACCGAGGTCATGAACCGCACGTTCGAGCGCCTGCTCGACGTCGCCTACGGTGCCGGCGGCGGCCTGCTCAAGTTCGGCGGTGACGCCCTGTTGCTCTTCTTCTCCGGCGAGCAGCACGCGGCTCGGGCCTGCGACGCCGCCTACGGTATGCGCAAGGCGCTGCGCGAGCTCGGGCGGCCGAGGACGTCGGTCGGCCCGGTGACGCTGAAGATGCACGTCGGCATCCACAGCGACTTCTTCGACTTCTTCCTCGTCGGCGACTCGCACCGCGAGCTGCTGCTGACCGGTCCCGGGGTAACGCGCACGGTCGAGATGGAGGCGGGGGCGCAGGCCGGCGAGATCCTCGTCAGCGACGAGACGGCAGCCACCCTTCCGGAGCGGATCTTCGGCGACGAGCAGGAGGGCGGACGACTCCTGCGCTCGCCTCCGGGAGCGCTGGGCGCGATCGAGCCCCTCCCGCCGCACGAAGGGATCGACCTGAGCGTCTGCGTCCCGGGCCCGGTACGCCACGTGATCGAGAGCCACACGGCAGAGCCCGAGCACCGGCAGGCCGCGGTCGCGTTCGTCCACTTCGGAGGGGTCGACGACTTGCTCGGCGAGCAGGGGGCCGAGGAGCTGGAGGGAGTCCTCGACGAGCTCCTCAGCGGCGCCCAGCAGATCGCCGACGAGCACGGCGTCACCTTCCTCGAGACCGACATCGACGACGACGGCGGCAAGATCATCCTCGTCGCCGGCGCTCCGCAGACCGAAGGCGATGACGAGGAGCGAATCCTCCGCACCGCACGGGGGGTCGCCGACCTCGAGACGCCTCTGCCACTGCGCATCGGCGTGAGCCGCGGACGCGTGTTCGCCGGCGAGGTCGGAGCGGAGTTCCGCCGCACGTACACGATCCTCGGGACGACGGCGGCGCTCGCGGCACGCCTGATGGGCAAGGCGCAGGCCGGACAGCTCCTCACGACCCCGGACGTGCTCGAGCGGACACGGAGCGCCTTCGAGACGACGGAGCTCGAGCCGCTCACCCTCAAAGGCATCGCGGAGCCGGTTGCCGCCCTCGACGTCCACTCGGTCGGCGGCGAGGCCGAGGCGGCGACCGAGCGGCAGCTGCCCTTCGTAGGCCGCGAGCGCGAGCGCGCAGTGCTGACCGCCGCCGTCACGCCCGTGCGCGCCGGATTCGGCACGCTCGTCGAGCTCGTCGGCGAGCCGGGGATCGGCAAGTCACGCCTCGCGGACGAGCTGCAGCAGGAGTGCGGCGACATGCGCAAGCTCACCGTGCGCTGCGAGCAGTACGAGTCGGCCACGCCGTACCACCCCTTCCGGCCGCTTTTCCTCTCGTTGCTGGACGTCGAGCTGAACGGGAGCAGGGCCCGCAACCGGGAGATCCTCTCCGGACGGCTCGCAGCCATTGACGAGCAGTTCGTTCCGTGGGCACCGCTGTTCGCGGCTCCGCTCGACATCGAGGTCGAGTCGACTCCCGAGGTCGATGCGCTCGACCCCGCGTTCTGGCGCGCACGCCTCCACGGCATGGTCGGAAAGCTCCTCGGCCACCTGCTCGACTCGCCGACGCTGTTGCTGTTCGAGGACGTCCACTGGATGGACGACGCCTCGTCCGAGCTCCTTCGGTACCTCGGGACGCAGCTGCCGAGCCGGCCGTGGCTCGCGTGCACCACGCGGCGGCCGGGAAGCGACGGCTTCGTGGCGGCGGAGGGCAACCCGCCGCTGCCAGCGCTCTCGCTGAGGCTCGAGCCGCTCACCGAGGACGACGCGAAGACCCTTGCGCAGGCCGCGGCAGGCGATCGGCGGCTCAGCGACGAGGAGCTCGCCGCGATCTCCGAGCGCGGGGGCGGCAACCCGCTTTTCCTGCAGGAGCTTGCGCTTCCGGACGAGCTGGCCGAGGTCGAGCAGCTGCCCGACACGGTCGAGGCGCTCGTCGCCACGCGGATCGACCGCCTCGACGCCGCCGACCGCGCGCTCCTGCGGTGGGCGTCCGTGCTCGGCCCCGCCTTCTCCGGCGAGCTCATCGCCGAGGTCTTCGAAGGCCTCGAGGACGTCTCTGCAGGCTCGGAGGCGTGGGACCGGCTCCGGGAGTTCGTCGAGCACGATCCCGAGACGCCCGGCGGCTTCCGCTTCCGCCACGTGTTGATCCGCGACGCCGCCTACGAGGGCCTTTCCTTCAAGCGCCGCCGCGACCTGCACGGGCGCGTCGCCGAGGTGATCGAGCAGCGGCTCGGCGATCGCGCGGAGGATGAGAGCGAGCTGCTGTCGCTCCACTTCCACCGCGCCGAGCACTGGCCCGAGGCGTGGCACTACTCGGTCGTGGCGGGCCGCAGGGCGGACAAGAAGTACGCCAACGTCGAGGCCCAGCAGTTCTTCGAACGCGCGCTCGAGGCGGCGAAGCGCGCCGACGCGGTCGACGAGAACGAGGTCGCGATGGTCTGGGAGTCGCTCGGCGACGTCCGCATGCGGCTGGGCGACTACCAGGGCGCCGAGACGGCCTACCGCGCGGCACGCAAGGTGTTCCCGGCCGGGCAGATCGAGCAGGCGCGCCTGATGCAGAAGGAGGCGATCGTGCCGCTTCGCCTCGCGTGGAGTGGATCCACCGCCAGCTCGTCGAAGCAATACTCCCAGTCGCTCCGCCGCCTCAGTCACGCGCTGCGGACGCTCGAGGACGTCGAGGGGGATGCCGCGGCGTCCCAGCGTGCACGCCTTTTCGGCTGGTATGCACTCGTGCTTCAGCACCAGCGGCGGCCGCGGGTTGCGATCGAGTGGTGCCAGCGGACGATCGCCGAGGGCGAGCGGTCGAAGACGGAGGACGCGGTCGCACATGCAGACTTCATCCTCGACTGGGCGTACGTCGCGCTCGGGCGACGCGAGGAGGCGGTGCACTCGGCCCGCGCCGTCGAGATCTACGAGCGGCTCGAGGACTACGAGCGTCTCTCCGCGGTGCTGAACAACCTCGGCGGGTACGCCTACATCGACGGACGCTGGGACGACGCGATCGAGCTGGCCGAGCGCGCGCGCAACGCGATGCGAAAGATCGGTGACGACACGCGCGCCACGATCGTCTCGCTGAACATCGCGGACGTCCGCTCGGATCAGGGGCACCTCGACGAGGCGGAGTCGCTCTTGCGTGAGGTGCTCGAGATGCGCAGCGCGGGAGCAATTCCGCTCGCGGTCGCGGAGGCGGCCAGCGTCGCGGGTCGCCACGCCGCTCGCATGGGCCGGTTCGACGAAGCCAAGGCGCACCTGGAGGAGGCTCGGACGTTCTTCGCCGCTGAGGGGGACGAGGTCGAGCTGCTCAACGCAGACGCCCGACTCGTCGAGTGCCTCCTCCTGGAGGGCGCTGCGGACGAGGCGCTCGCGCTGGCCTCGGAAGCCCTCGGCGAAGCGGAATCGACCCCCGGGGTCACCGTGATCACGGCGAGCCTGAAGCGGCTGCTGGGGGTGGCACACCTTCAGAAGGGGCAGCTCGAGGAAGCGCGCGCCGCGCTCGAGGAAAGCCTGCGGCTGGCGCGACTCGAGGACGAGAACTTCGGCCTCCGCAGCGCCGATTACGAGATCGGGCTGGCGCTCGGTGCGCTCGCGCGGCTGCGCGAGCTGACCGGGGAGCCGGCCGACGACGTCACAGCCGAGCGCGACGCGATCTTCGAGCGGCTCGGCGTGGTCGCGGTCAGCGAGCCGCCGCTTCCCGACTAGCGGGAAGCGGCGGCTCGTGTGTCACCTCGTGCTAGCCGATGTTCTTCCAGTCCCAGCCGTTCGGGACCCTGAGGAAGAACTGACGGTTGCTCTTGCCGCCGATGGTCGTACTGCCCCAACCGGTGATGGTCGGGTTGAGGCTCGGGTCGATCGGATCCTGGAACGAGCCCATGATCGCCCACCAGTAGCCGCCCTCGCCGCAGACCGCGTAGCGCAGCCCGCTGGTGAAGGTGCCGTCCGGCGCGAGCGCCTTGCCCAGCCAGGGCCCGTCCGGGTCACCCGGCTGCGCATTCGGGTTGCAGTCGACCGGCTGGTTGTTGACGAGCCGCTTGGCCCCCGCGCACAAGGGGATGAACGGCTGTCCGTTGTTCGGGCTGCTCTGGATCAGCTTCGTCGGGACGTTGTAGGTGAACAGCAGCTCACCGGCACCCGTGCGGTTGTCGACCGCTTCGAAGCCCCCTGCGCCGACGGACACGAAGTACTGACAGCCGCCTCCCGGCTGGATGACGCTCGCGGGAACTGTCGAGCTGTTCAGCCCGAGGAAGGTGAACGCTCCGCCGGTCGCCGCGGCGTTCACGCTCGTGTTGTTGGCGAGCGAGGCGTCGGCCGTGCAGGGATCCTGCCCGGGCAGGCAGTTCGCGCCGTTGGAGAGAATCTCGAACGGGCCGCCCTGGTCGATCGGCGTGCTGACGTACCCCGGGCTCGAGGCCTGCAGCTTGAAGGCGCTGCCGGGCGCCGTGCTCTTCAGGTCGGAGAACGTGGCCACGCCGTTGACGAGCGAGGCCTGCACGTTGACGAAGCCGCCGCTGGCGTTGAACGTGCCGGCGGTCTTCGCCAAGGTCACCGTTCCCGTCGCGGTCTGAACCGTGTGTCCACCGGAGTCGACCGCCAGCACCTTGACGGGAGGCCCGCTCGGGTCTCCTACGGTGCCGGTGATCACCGTGTTCACCAGGGCGGACTTCGGCTGCGTGTCCCAGACGAGTAGGCACGTGCCCGAGACCGCCGTGACGAGGTTGTTTCCCGATTTCTGCAGGGTGTAGTCGTTCCCCGGCGGGCCGTTGAAGCTGTTGCTCTGCTTGGCCAGGATGCTCCACGTGTACAAGCCGGAGGCGCAAGCCGTTCTGACCGTGATGTCCACGTTCAGGGTCGCGCCCGGAGCCAGGTTCAGGTCTCTGAGCTGAAGCAGGCTCCCGGATGCAACGGTCGCGCTCCCTTGCGGACTGGAGGCGTTCAGGATCGTGAACGCCGAGGGCGCGGTGACGTCGGCAGAGCCGAGCGTCTGCGGGTTTGCGAGGTTGGTGATTGCGAGGTTGACGTGAGCTGTGCCGCCGCCCGTAAGTGGGCCCGGGTCGAAGTATGCGGTGTAGGGCTTTGTCGTCGTCGCGGCCGAACCGGCCGTGATCACGACGACGGCTACGAGCCCGGCGGCGAGAAGCGCGCTTGCGTGCACGAGCCTCCCCCACGGGTGCCCTTGCCTTTCTTCGACAGGTTCCTTGCCCAGCTTCCGGAGGGGCCGGAGGCCGAATCGCCGCAGCATCGTGACTCCTTCTCCCCCCTCGGTGTCCAGGGAGAATTGACCACGCGACCCGGAAAGTCAACTCGGCGGCCGATCGCAGGACCCCTCTAGACACAAAACCCGCAATGGCATACGTTGGCTGAACCTGCGGCGGCAAAAGGGGCTGCCCTGACCGGGGGAACAGGAGGGCTCATGACGTTCAAGCGGCTACTTGGGATTGCCATGTCAGTTTGCGCTGTCGCCCTACTCGCGGGGTCTGTGGGAGCAGGCGCGGCGCGCACGCCGGGGAAACCCGGCGTGAACCTATCGACGAAGGCCGGGGTGAAGGCGTACCTTCGCTCACTCGGAATCTCTCCTCGTGGTGTCGTGATCCAGCGCGGCGCGAGGAACTACGCAGGCCCGCGCTGTCCGGGCAAGCGCTGGACATGCACGAGGTCACACCGCGTCATCCAAATCGCGAGCCACCGGGGCAAGAACAGCTTCCGCTGCTCGCTTGCCCGCTGCGTCGTCGTCCAGGTGACGAGATCGCTGCTGGCCAAGAACAACGCCACATGCATCAGAACCACAGGCATCACGCAATCGTGCGCGATCACGCAGAGTGGCACAGGGCCGAACACGGCCGGTGTGTACATGAGCGCGGTGAAGATCCTGAGCGGCAGCGGCCTCACACAGAGCGCGACGCAGACCGCGACGATTGCGCAGACGTCGACCGCTCAGAGCGCGCCGCTCGGAGCACAGAACACGGCGTGCGTTGCACAAATTGCCGATATCGAGAGCACAACGCGGGCGAAGACCGGCGTACCGGTGAGCGCCAACTTCGACGTGCACCAGTCGATCCAGATCGCACAGGACGCGCACGTGCGCGGAAACGTGGTTCAGAACGCGAACGCAAGCGGAGGCTGTCTCTCTGGTGATCTCCAGCAGTCGCAGACGATCAGCTCGACGGCAGTCGGTACGGGGAGCATCACGCAGAACGAGAACAGGACGGTCGCCGGTCGAAACATGCTGCTCGACATCGAGCAGAACCAGAGCAACGGGTACTTCGGCACCGCCACCGGCGAGAACAACGCGGCGTTCTCCCAGACCAGCAGCCTGACTGCTCTCGCGACCACGCCGAACGGCCCGGTGAACCAGTGGCAGAGCCGGCCCGAGTCCGACGGCGGTGGAGTCGACGCGATCGTCAAGCAAGACAGTCGGGACAAGTCGACCGCTTCCGCCACCCAGACGGAGACCCAGTGCGCACGAGCGGTGACGATAGGCACACCAGACTGCGACGTGCAGACGATCCTCCAGCGGAACTGGACGCAAACGCAGTTCGGCCCCGTGGGTGGAGGCGGGTGCTGTTCCAGCGGGCACGGCCGCGCAGGCCGCCATTTCTTGCTCCGCAAGGGCTCCAACCCGTCGATCCAGACCGGCTTTGGCGGCGACGAGTTCACTATCAATCAGGAGTCGAAGCAAGACGTCGACGCCGCTCCAAAGGGTTTCCCTGAGCAAGTTATGCAGGCGAACTTGGTTCAGGGCGACTGCAGCACGCCCGGCAGCTGCAACCTCGATCAGAAGACGACGGTCGACGGGCAAACGACGACGAACACGCAGTCGGGGCAGAACGTCCACGCCACCATCGACTGCACAGGGTCAGCCTGCACCACGGGCAGCGGGAACGTGTTAGTGGCCGGGACCGGGGACTTCGGATCGACTGAGCCGAACGACAACCTCACGCAGCTGCTCACGAGCGCCGGATACTCGGTGACCGAGTCGGCCACGCTTCCTGCAGATCTCAGCAACTTCGGCCAGGTGTGGTGGGTTGATGCAAACCCGCCGACATCGGTCGAGCAGAATCAGCTGATCGGCTTCGCGCAGAGCGGCAAGGGCGTCTTCCTCACAGGGGAGAACGACCCCTGCTGCTCGTCGCTGAACGCCGCCGATCAATCGATGGTGAACTCAATCGTTAGCGACGATGGAATCACCGTCGGAGGCCAGGACGTCTGCTGCGCTGGCACTCCCGTTCCCTACCCTGTGAATTCCGGCGTAGTCGGCAACCTCGCGACGCAACCGCGCACCGTCGCAAGCTGGACAGCCACATTCCCGGGCGGTATCTCAGGCATGCCAGACTCGTCCGTCTTCGCCTACTACCAACCCGGCGACATAACGACGCGGCAGGTGGTCGCGGCAGCGTGGGATGGGTCCACCACCGTGGGGAACGGGCGCCTGGTCTTGTTCATGGACATCAACTGGGCGGAGGCAGCTTGGCGCGCTGCGAACTGGTCTGACGTAGCGCAGAACGTTGCCTTCTTCCTGTCGGGCCTCACTAGCCCGCCCGGCCCAGTCGTGACCACTGCCAACGTGGTTCCGGCGGCGGCCGCGCTCTTGCAGGCGAAGGGAACGCTTGCTCGCACAGCTTCCAGCGGGCCGAGCAGCACCAAGTAAGTTGCGCTTTACGCAGTGGAGGGGCCGGCGCGAGTCGGCCCCTCCACCAACTCCGTGAGCTCCGCGTCAATCGCCGCGCTCCGCGTATCCGCGCCGATGCTGACGAAGATCGCGCGCGCTCGTTCGAACTCCGTTCGTGCTCCGGTGAGGTCGCCGAAGCTCCTAAGGGACCTGCCGAGGGCCATGCGCGTCTCACCAAGCTTGAGCGGCATTCCGAGCTCCTCGATCAGCCTCAGTGCCTCGGCGAAGGCAGTCGCAGCCGTCGCAGATTCGTCCGCCGCCGTCGCAACGATCGCCTCAGCAAGCAGCAGTGACGAGCGCGCCTCGGCGTCTTCCTCGGGCAGGTTGCGTGCGGCAAACGCAACGAGCTCGCGTGCGTCCTCGAGCCGACCCAGCGCTACGAGTGCCTCCGCGAGGTAGCGGTAGGCTTCGATTGCGACCCAGCCGCCGATCTGAAGAGCAACCGGGATCGCTTCGCGCAACCACGCCTCGGCTTCGTCCGGCCGCCCGTCGTCGAGCGCGAAAACAGCCAGGCCGTGTATGAGGTTCTGAGTCTGAAAGTAGGAGTCGCCGGTGCGCTCGAACCAGGTACGCGCCTGACGGCACAAACGCTCACCCTCCTCGCGATTGCCGCGGTGGTACGTCATGACGCCGAGCCACGACGTCGCCTCGGCCTCGACACGGTGGCTGCCGAGCTCCCCTGCCAGCTTCAGGCAACAGCGCAGCTCGCTCTCTGCGGCCGCGAGTTCGCCGCGGTTCATCGCGATCGGGCAGAGCCGAAGGTGTCCCTCCGCGACGAGCGCGACGTCGTCGATCTCCTCGGCGATGGCGATCGCGGAACGGAGGCTGTCGATCGCCTGCTCGTACTGCCCCTCGAAGTCTGCGACCAGGGCGGAGAGCACGAACGCGACCTTGATTCGAAGGTAGGCATCACCGGTGGAGTCGGCGAGCTTCTGCGCCTTCGTCAGGCGCTCGTGTGCGTCGGCGGCGCGTCCCTGGCGCTGGTCGATGTCGCCCAGCAGGAGCCACGCCTCGCACTCGAGGTCCGCTCGTCCGAGCGCGGCTGCGGCTTCGGCAACCTCCTCGAGCTCCTCGCTCGCCTCCTTGAGCTCGCCGAGCATCATCAAGATGTCCGCGCGTCGCAGGCGGAGCTCGGCCCGCAGCTCGGCATGCTCGTCGTCGAGAAGGTCGAGGGCGCGCGTGTAGTAGCGATGAGCCTCGCGGAGGCTCTCGCGGCGCTCCGCCCGGGAGGCCGCCTTCGCCAGCGCCTCGGCGGCCTGCCGGATCGGTGGCTCGATCGGGCTGCGCGCGACCTCCCGAGAGAGCCCGCAGGCCTGCTCGAGATGCCACGCGACGATCTCGACGAACTCCTCGGCCTTTTCGCGAACGGCAGTCACCCAGTCGGAGAACCGAAGGTGGAGCTGCGCCCGTCGACCCTTCGGCACCTGCCCGTACGCGACGTCGCGCATCAGGATGTGCTTGAACGTGTACTCGTCCTCGCCGGCGACCGTGGAGACGGTCTGGTGCGCGACGAAGTCACGCCGCTCGAGCTCTCCGAGGCCGGCGCGAGGATCGTCCGCCTGTGTCCCGTTCTGACCGCCCAGGTGCGCAACTGCGCCCGCCCAGAACACGGACCCGATCACGGACGCGTGGTGGGCGAGCTGCTTCTCTTCGCGGGCGAGACGGTCGAGGCGAGAGCTGATCAGTCCCTGGACGCTCGTCGGAATCGGCA
The DNA here is from genome assembly GCA_046726435.1 of Actinomycetota bacterium. GTDB lineage: Bacteria > Actinomycetota > Thermoleophilia > Gaiellales > Gaiellaceae > AC-32. The sequence continues at coordinate 21,906 of JBKPAM010000024.1, read as the reverse complement.
GCTCGGCGGCCTCGTCGCTCGTCCAGCGCTTGAAGTCGATCAAACCCTGGTCGCGGAGCATGCGCACCGTCTCCTCGAGGAAGAGCGGGTTCCCGCCGGCGTTCTCGATCAGGGCCGACGCGAACGGCGTGAGGGCCAATGCGGGATCCCCCGTCAGACCCGCCAGCAGCGCTGCAGCCTGAGCCTCGCCAAGGGTCTCCAGCTCGACCGTCCGGCGACGACCCTCCGAGCCCAGGAACCCGGGCGACACTTCCTCGAGATCGGGGCGAGCGGAGCAGACGAGCACCAGGGGTGCGTCGGTGTCGTCGCCGGCGATGTACGCGATCAGCTCGAGCAGGGTCGGCTCGGCCCAGTGGAGGTCCTCGACAACGATCGCCGTCGGCCGTTCCGCGGCCAGAAGCTGCAGGGTGCGGCGGATCCCCCAGTGGAGCTCAGCCTGCGAGATCTCGCTCGTCGCGTAGGTGCCGCGCGGGGTCGTCGGGATGCCGATCAGGTTCGACAAGCTCGCCGCGATCGTTCGCAGCTCGTCGATGTCGTCGGTCGCGAGCGACTCGAGAAAGGCGTCGAGCTTCGCCGCAACCACCTCGCGCTCGTCGCTTCTGAGCATGCCCGCCGCCGACTTGAAGATCTCGGTGATGGGCCAATAGGTGATGCCCTCGCCGTACGAGAGGCAGCGTCCCCAGTGGACGTTGCAGCGTTCCTCGAGCCGTGAGACGAGCTCGTGCAGCAGACGGCTCTTGCCGATCCCGGGCGAGCCGACGATGGTGGCGATCCCGGCGCGACGCTCGCCGAGCCTCTCGTCGCAGAAGGCCGCCAGCTCGGCGAGCTCCTCCTCCCGGCCAACGAGCGGCGTCTCGTCGCGCGGCCTGGCGGCGGCGCCGTCATGCGCCGCCACGACCTCCCAGACCGCGACCGCCTCGCTCTTGCCCTTCGCCTGAATCGGCTCGGCCTCGCGGAAGTCGAACGCCCGCTTTGTGGCGAGGTACGTCGCGCTGCCGACGAGGATCCCGTCTCGCGGCGCGGCCGACTGAATGCGCGCCGCCGTGTTGAGGACGTCACCGGCCGCCGACCACTCGCCCTCGCTCGGGCGGGCGCCGAGCATCACCAGCGCCTCGCCCGTGTGGATCCCGATCCGGATGTGGAGGTCGAGCCACTCGTCCTCGGCGTTCAGCTCCTCGATCGCCTTGCGCACTGCGAGCCCTGCCCGGATCGCCCGCTCGGGATCGTCCTCGTGAGCCTTGGGCGATCCGAACAGCGCGAGCACGGCGTCGCCGCTGAACTTCTCGAACGTGCCTCCGTGGCGCTCGAGCTCGGCGCGTACGCGTGCGTGGTACGGAGCGACCAGGGCCTTGACGTCCTCTGGGTCGAGCTGCTCGGAGCGTGCCGTCGAGCCGACGAGGTCGACGAAGATCGCCGTGATCACCTTCCGCTCCTCGCTCGGCGGCGCCGGCGCCGGTGCCTCGGCGAGCGCAGTGCCGCAGCTCAGGCAAAAGCGCGCCTGAGGCGGGTTCTCGGTTCCACACGCCGTACAGAACGGCATGCGATAAAGCGTACGGCGGCGGCCAGAGGGGATCTAGTCGCATTGGCGGCGGCGGAGCCATCGCAGTCGGCGAGGGCTCTACCTGCATGATTGAATTGCCTCCGCGACCAGCAGGTTTGCGCGGAGGGACGAGAGGAGCGGAATGGCGAGAGCAAGCCCGCCAGGAGCGGCACGCGATGAACTCGATGCGCTGCTGGATCGTCCATGGGACCGCGCTCCAACCGCGAAGGACTGGGCGCGCGTGCTCGCCGCGCTGCCGCTGTTCTCGAGGTGCAGCAAGCGGCAACTGCGCACGGTCGCGCGTCTCGCCCGATTCGAGGAGTCGCCTTCGGGGCAGATCGTCATCCAGGCCGGCGATGCGCCGAATGCCTTCTATCTCATCCTCGGCGGCCGGGCGAAGGTGCTTGGCAAGCCGCGTGCCCGCGTGCTCGGGGTTGGCGACTACTTCGGGGAGATGGGCCTGATCGACGGCGAGCCGCGCTCGGCCACCATCGTCGCCGTCGGCGACCTCCAGACGATGAAGCTACCGCGAGGGCCCTTCCTGAAGCTCCTCAAGCAGGAGCCCGGAATCTCGATCGCGATGCTGGCGGAGTTGGCCGGTAGGCTTCGGAGGGTCGAAAGAGGAGCGTCCGCGTAAGAGAGCGCACCCCGAGGGCGACGCTCCGCCGCGCAGGCACCAACACTTGAGACGCTGAAAACAAAAGAGGCCGCTCAGCAGCCTCTTTCTAGTCGGGACGGGCGGATTCGAACCGCCGGCCTCCTGCTCCCAAAATTGGTGCGGGAGTCTTGGTTAGTCCCCGAAGCCGCTGTTTGCCTCGGGTGACTCCCCGGTTAGTTCGGGGTGTTCCGGGTCGGTACTTGCCAATGACTTGCCATTCATGGCCTCACGGAATCGCGCCTCTGCTTCCTCCCGCCCGTACAGGTGCAGGTAGATGCTCTGAGTGATGCCCACGTTGGTATGGCCCATGACGGCACTCAGGGTTTCGACTGGGACTCCACGCGAGGCACAACGACTGGCGAAGGCATGGCGCAGATCGTGGAAGGTGACTGGCCTGCCGTCGTCGTGCGAGAAGCCCCCATGAAGGCGCTCACGGGCCTTGTCTCTGGCATTGTCGAAGCCCCGTTGCACGCCGCGATGTTGCAAGGGCTCACCAGTGACATGCGCGAACACGGGGTCGTTCTCGGCCTGGTACGTAGCCGCGAACCTGCGGGCCTCAAAGAACGCGGCCACGTCATCGAACAGCGGCACCCGACGCCTACCAGCAGCCGTCTTTGGTTCCTCGTGGCTACCCTGCGGATGCAAGAAAGACGGGCGCTCCCCGATTTCCTTGTGGCGGGTTGACAGGCCTCCGGGCTTCCTCTTCGGCCTGGGGGCCAGCGCCCAGGAAAGGGCCGGCAGTGGAATGATCCGGTGCACGGGGCAAGTTCGTCTCGGTCGCGGTATCTGCATTTGAAGCCGGGTGGCTTTCTCTGCGGATGGCAGCTCTGAGGGCCACCAGGGGGAGAGGAGAAATACCACCCGGCTTCCCCCTATGTTCTCATGCGCTGGCTTGGTTTGACTGACGAGTCAATCGGGAAGCGCCGACCCGAGGTGGTGATAGCACCGCTTCGTGGCGGCCCCCCGTGCTCCCCCCTGCCGTTGCCGCAGACGCCTGGGACGGGGGGCCGCCCCTCGTCTCCTTCCCGGACGCGCTAAGACGTAACAGCCCTCGGCTTTCGTCCACGCCGCGGCACGGCGCGCCCGCCAAGCCTGTCGGCCTCGGCGTCGGTCAAGTCCAATTCGCGGACTCCCTTCCGGGCATCCCTGAACGTGATCCGGACAACGGCTCCCTTACCCTCGGGGATCTCGTCGCCGGATTGGCACTAGCCACGACCGAACGGGTTGTGAACGATCCTGACATCCCGCGTTGATACGCAAGTGGGCCGGGTGGCGAAGTGAACGCCCTTACCGCTACCCCACAACCCGGCCCCTCTCGAACCCACGGAACGTCAGGCCGCGTCGCTAGGTGGCTCATCCGGGCGTGTCTTCATGGCCAAGAAAGAGCGGCAGGGCGACTGGTTTCGCGCTCGGCTCCCCCAACAAGCGCGTGCCCCCGGTTGCCGCAGTCAGAACCCTGCCGCGACGCCAAAGATGTCCACGGCGGCTTCCCTTGAAACCCATAACGCGCCTCCGCGCGCTAGTCATTCATCGACCGTCTTGGGTAGAGCCCGCCCGATATCTCACAACGCACCGCGAGCCGCGTCTTACAAAAAGGCGGCCAAGGCTGGCCTCGGGGGGAGAGAGTAGGCGCGCGGACGCGCGCGGAGATCGCGGCGATGCGTCCTGGCCTTGGCCGCAGGCGCAACAGGATAGCGCCGATGCCGATGCGCTACAGACCGACCTCGTTAGCGTCCTCCACCACCAGGACAGGCGGTTGGTCGGCGTCGTCGTCTCGGATGTCAACCACTCGCAACGCCCCGCGCCGTCCCAACGGGATCTCGTCTCCGGCCCGCCAGTTCGGGACTGCGCTCTCCAGAATCGGCGGTTCGGCCGGCTCGCCTTCCGTCGTCTCCAGCCTGAACAGAAGCCCTGCCATCCCGACTCCCTCCCTCCGCCTGGGGCCGAACGGCCGAGGCCGAGCATATCGCCTCAGCGCGGGCGCATCCTCCATGCGTTCCGGAGGTTAAGCGCCTTGCGGAGTAGGCCCAACGTGCCTCCGACAATGAAGAAGACGACCGCAGCCCACAGGCTGACCTGAAAGGCGAGTCCTCCAGCGGCAACGATCTTGACGACTGACTCCATCGAAAGGTTCCTCGGCGGGGCGAAACGTCGCTCTGAGCGAGAAACCTGTGCGCTCTTGTTACCTCTCGGGCTCTGGGGTCCTCGCGCGTGCGGACAGAGCGCAGCGGCTCGTCTACTTGCCAATTACTTGCCAATCTGAGCAGACGGCAGACCTTGCAAAGAATCACGCCAAAGAGAAAAGGCCCCGTTTCCAGGGCCTTTCTCTAGTCGGGACGGGCGGATTCGAACCGCCGGCCTCCTGCTCCCAAAGCAGGCGCGCTAACCAGGCTGCGCTACGTCCCGCCGACGCTGAGTGTACTCGCGGCCCGGGCTGCGCTAGCTGCCCGGATCGAGGAGATCCCGGAGCTCCTGGATCTTCTCGCGCCGCAGGTCCTCGCGCTCGCCGCGCTCGACGCGGGTGATCAGGTCGCGCACGAGAGGCGCCAGCTCGACCGGGTTGAAGGGCTTCGTCACGTAGTCGATCCCGCCGAGATCGAGGCCGCGCGCGCGGTCGCGGGCCTCGGCGCGTGCGGTGAGGAAGACGATCGGGATCGCGTTCGTGCGCTCGCTGTCGATCAGCTCCTCGGCGACCTGCCAGCCGTCGAGCCCGGGCATCATCACGTCGAGCAGGATCACGTCGGGGTCTTCGTTGCGTGCCTTCTCGAGCCCGGTCGGCCCGTCGCTCGCCTCGAGCACCGTCATCCCCTCCGCCTCCAGGTTGACGCGGCAGAGGAGGCGGATCGGAGCCTCGTCGTCGATTACCAGCACCCTCGTCATGAGCCCTCTCGTGGTAGGAGGCGCGTATACCCAATCACGGCGCGCCTCACTCCAGCTCGCTCAGGGCGGGCTGGCCGGAGAGCGGAAGCGAGAAGACGAAGCTCGAGCCCTCGCCCTCGCGTGAGCGGACCCAGATGCGGCCGCGCATCGCCGCGAGCAGCTCCTTGGAGATGAACAGCCCGAGGCCGGTTCCGCCGCTGGCGAGGTCCCTGCGGCCGCTTTCGGCCCGGTAGAACTTCGCGAAGATCCGTCCCTGCTCGGACTGCGGGATGCCAATCCCCTCGTCTTCCACGCTCACCTCCACGCTGTCGTCGCGGCGGCGCGCGGTCACCCGGACCGTGCCGCCGTCAGGCGAGTAGTTGACGGCATTCTCGACGAGATCCATGACGATCTGCCGGAGCTTCTCGCGATCGGCGTCCGCGGCCAGCGGCTCCGGGGGAAGGTCGAGCACGAGCTCGTGGCGGTCGAGGGGCAGCGACTGCTTGGCCGCCGATACGACCTCGGCCACGAGCGCGCCGACGTCGGTGGGCGCGAGTTGCACCTGGAGATCGCCGCCCTCGAGGCGCGCCACCGCCAGCAACCGGTCGACGATCGCGGTCAGGCGCCCTGCCTCCGACGCGATGTAGCCGAGGAAGGTCGTGCGCTCCTCCTCGCCGAAAAGGACGTCGTCGCGCAGGAGCGTCTCGGCGAATCCGTAGATCGAGGTCAGCGGGGAGCGCAGCTCGCGCGAGACGTTCGAGACGAACTCGGACTTCATCTGCTCGACGACGCGTTCGGCGGAGATGTCGCGGAAGGCGAAGATGCGTCCGGCAACCGCGCCGGTCGGGTCGCGCATCACGGCCTCGGTCAGCGAGAGCCAGATCTCCTCGCCGCCGCGCCTGATGGAGACGAGCCGCTCGCCGAGAGGTGCCTCGCTGTCGGACTCGAGCTCGCGCTGCAGCACCTCCCCGGGGTGGCGGTTGAGGGCCTCCTCGGTGGGAACGCCGGTAATGCGCTCGGCGGCGGCGTTCCAGAGCACGACCTTGCCCTCCCGGTCGACGGCGACGATCCCGTCGGCGATGTTCGAGAGGATCGCGACGCTGCGTTCCTTCTCGAGCGCGACGCTCTGGTAGAGCGCTGCGCTCGAGAGGGCCGCCGAAGCATTGGCCGCAAAGGCCATCAGCGCCTCGATCTCTTCCTCGCGCCAGGCCCTCGAGGCGCGGCCGTAGACAGAGAGGACTCCGTGCACGCCCCCGTCGGGGCCGACGAGCGGGACGGCGACGCAGGACGCGTAGCCGGCGGCGAGCATGGGATCGGCCTGCAGGAGGCGCTGGTCGTCGCGGGCGTCCGAGATCGCCACGGGGGAGCGCGACTGCACGGCGTCGCCCGCCAGGCGGGCGGTCGAGGCCACGCGCGACTCGAGCATCGCGGCCGCGTCGGGGCCGGTGGCCGCGTCCGCGACCAGCTCGTCTCCCTCCAGCACCCGAACCACTGACGCGTCGGCCTCGAGGAGCGCCGGTGCCAAGCGGACGACCTCCTCGAGCAGGGCGGCCGGGTCGAGCTCGGTGCCAAGGAGCGTGCTGGTGCGCGCGAGCTCCTGCGCCAGCGCCCGGGAGCGCCGCTCGCCCTCGAACAGCTCGCTTCGGTGCAGTGCGCCCCGGGCCGCGCCGGCCAGGTTCTGCGCGAGCTCGAGGTCGTCGTCGACGAAGCGCCGCGCATCGGGGAAGAACACGAGCACCAGCGCACCCTCGATGCCCGGCGCCTCGACCGGGACAGCGAGCAGCGAGCGGTAGCCCGACTCGCGGGTCACGCTCTGCCACTCCTCGTCGAAGCGATCGTCGCCGTCCAGGTTCGGCGCCGCGAGCACGCGCCCCCCGCGTGCGGTCGTGCGCAGCGGCCCCGACGGATCGTCGAGCCCGTCTTCCAGGAACTTGATCAGCAGCCCGGGGAGCCCGTGCAGGCCGGCGAGCCGGAGGTCGTCGTCGCGCGGCATCAGCACCGCGGCGCTGCCGCCGCCGAGCGCCTCGCACGCGGCCTGGGCGAGCGCGTCGAAGGTCTCCTCGCGCGAGATCGGCTCACCGAGGACGGAAGCGATCCGGTAGAAGCCGCGCTGGATCCGGGCCTGCCGCGCGCGGTCGGCGAAGGTCTCGGCATTGCGGAGCGACAGCGCGGCGAGGCTTGCGAACGCCTCGAGCAGGCCCGCATCGCCCTGCGTGAACCGCCGCGAGGGGTGGTCACGCGTGCCGACCCCGAGGATCCCGATCGCCTCACCCGACCAGCGCATCGGCGCCACGATCGCGCTGCGGAGCCCGTCGTAGGCCGGATGGGGAACGGACTCTCGACCGCTGCCGTAGTCGTCTGTCAGCACGGGCCTGCCACGCGCGATCGCACGGCCCGCAGCGCCCCGCTCACCGGAGAACTCGAAGCCGACGACGTCCTCGGGGAGGCCGTGCACCGCGGCGCAGCGCAGCGTCCCGCGGTCCGGGTCGAGCAGGTAGCAGTCGACCGCCTCGGCCTCGAGCAGCGCGGCGACCTCGTCGACGAGGCGCTGCAGGACGGTGTCGAGCTCGAGCTCGCTCGCCACCGTCTGCGCGGCTTTCAGGAGGGCCGTCTGCTCGCCCAGGCGCCGCTCGTTCTCGTCCAGCAGGCTCGCGGTGTGCAGCGCGAGGCCGATCTCGCGCGCGACCGCCTCAGCGAGCAGCACGTCCGCGGGCGTCCAGGGACCTGCCTCGTTACGGTGGAGGGCGAGGACGCCGATCATCCGCTCGAAGACGATCACCGGCGTCGCGAGCGCGGCCCGGGTCCCGAGCGCGGTCAGTGCCTCGATGCTGCCGAGCTTCTCGTCGAGCTCCTGGGCGGCGAGGACGTCCGCGATCGCAATCGTCCGCCGTTCCCGAGCGGCGAGGTTCGTGACCGGAAGCGCAAGGGCTCCGGCAGGCCCAATCGGCTTCATGCCCTCGGCGAACCACTCGGCGCGGACCGACATCGACTCGTCGCGCCCACCAAGCCGGATGAAGCAGCGCGAGGCGCCGATCGCCCGCCCGGTCTCGGTCACGGCCACGCGCGTCACGGCGTCGAGGTCGTGCACGGAGCGGACGCGCCGCGAGATCTTCGCGACGAGGCGCTCGCGCTCCAGGGCCTGGTCGAGCGCAGAGGCCGACCTCGTCCGGGAGAGCGCGATTGCCGCCTCACCGGCCAGCGCCTCCATCAGGCGGAGGTCCTCGGAGGCGAAGGCGCGCCGTTCCTGCGTCGACGCGACGACCAGCACGCCCATCACCCGCTCGTCGACGATCAGCGGGACGAACGCCGCGCTCTTGCCCTTTGCCACCGCCGCAAGCCGGCGGCTGATCAGCGGCGACGACTCGACGTCGTAGACAGAGACCGGCGCGGCCTCGAAGTAGGCGCTCGCGATCCCGGACGGCTCGTTGTACAGATGCACGCGCACGTCGCTCCACCAGGCGAGGTCTTGCCCACCCGATCGGGCGAGCAGGCCGGTCGCCTCGTTCTCGTCCTCGGTGATGAGCGCGAGCGCGTTGAACTCGGTGCCGAGCAGGGCCTCGACCTCGTCCAGCAGCGTGCGGGCCGCCTCGACCGGTGCCTGCACACGGGCCAGGGCGTTGACGATGCGGGCGACGGCGTCGAGCTCGCGGTCTCGCGCGCTGACGCGCTCCTCAGCCTCGCGGGCGCGGGGACCGCTCATCACCACGCCTGCGGGCTCGCCCCAACGGCGCAGGAAGACGAATGCAGGCAACAGCAGCAGCACGATCGCGATGAACGGCGGCCAGACGTGCCCACCGACCGGCGAGCGGTCGTAGAGGACGACGGCACCAAAGACCGCGGCCGAGATCCCGATCGCCGGAAAGATCGCCGCGAGCGCGACATCGGCGACCGACACTCGGCGCCGCTCCCGCCAGAGCGTCGGGACGAGCGCCGCGGCCACGGCCAGGTACGCGGCGGCAAGCACGAACAGCGGGATCGCGTTGAAGTAGACCGCCTGATCTTCGGTGCTCACTGGGCCGGTTCGGATAATACGGAGGCCCTCTCTTGGCGTCGAGACGGCCGAAATCCTGGTCGGAAAAGCCCAACCTTCCGACTTGGAAAGATGGGCCGAACGGCCTATTGGAATACCGGGCTGCGCCAGATACCGTGGCCGGTACTGGGCGATGCGAGCTGCGGTGCCCGTACCTGGCCTTGTGGGCCCGCGGCGAGCAATGGGGAGAGCCCGTCGCCACCACCCCCCGAGCGACGGGCTTTACCCCGTGCGGCAACGCCGGTCCGTGACGCCTCCTTGCCGGCGGCCGCTCAGCCGCGGTTAGCCCGCCGCCTCTGCCTTGCGGAGGCCGCGCAGGGCCCAGATCGAGAACAGCAGCACTAGCGCGAGCGCCGTGCCGTAGGCAAGCGCCACCTCGGTCGGCTGGCCCGCGATGAAGCCCCGGGCGGACTCGAGCACGCGCGTGACCGGATTGACCGTGGCAACCGCATGGATCCAGCCGCTCAGCAGCGCGAGCGGGACGTAGACCGGCGCGAAGAAGAGGACGAGGAAGACGGGGAACTGCATCACCGGGCCGGCCTGCATCGTCCGGAACCTCATCGCGACTCCGGCCGCCCACAGGACCGCGGCCGCGTTGACGAAGACGGCCAGCGTATAGAGCCCGACGAGGTCGATCCCGCTGCCGCCCACCTGCATCCCCACCGACAGCGCAACGGCGGTGAGGAAGGTCGCGGTCACGAGCCAGCGGCCGAGGGCGGCCACGGCGTACCCGAGCACGATCCCGGTGCGGTTCGGCGCCGCCAGGAGCAGGCGCCGGGCAAAACCCCCCTCGAAGTCGCGTGCGATCCCGAAGCCGGTGAAGACTCCGCCGAACGCCGCCGACTGCAGCAGCACGAAGACGAACTGGAACGCGGTGTAGCCGCTCGGGAAGTCGAAGCCGGGAACCTCCCTGATGCTCGAGAGACCACCCGCGAAGGCGGTGAAGAAGAACAGCGGGAAAACGAGCGACGGCAGCAGCAGGGACGGATTCGTGAACACGTTGTGCAGCGTCCGCCACGCGACGCCACGGGCGACTGCAAAGCTTCTCACGAGCGCGCCATCCTGACCCTGAGCGCCCAGCTCGCGAGCGCGAGCGCCACGGCCACGATCGCGCCGGCGATCCCGAAGCCCAGCGCGAGCGCCTCGGCATCCCAGCCCGTGATGATCAGGCTGCGAACGCACTCGAGCAGGTACGAGACCGGGTTGGCAGTGGCGAGGTCGCGGAACCACGTTGCCTCGATCAGGTTCCGCGGGATGTTCATCGAGGAGATGAACAGGAAGACGAAGAACGCCGGGAAGAGGCTCTGCACCGCCTCTCCGGAGCCGGTCCGCAGTGCCGCGAACGCGCCGAGGGCTCCGAAGCCGAGCGAGACGAGGATCGCGAACAGGAAGAGGACGAGCACGCCCGCCGCACCCGACTGCAGGCGCACGCCGACGGCGTAGCCGACGCCCAGGTAGACCGCGGCCTGGACGATCCCTAGCACGACCACGCCGCCGAGCTGGCCGGCGAGCAGCGCGACCCCGCGCATCGGCGTCAGCGAGAGCCGGTTCAGGAACCCGGTCTGGATGTCTCTAGCGAGGTCGGTGCCGGTGTTCATCGTCGCGAACAGCGCGCCCTGGATGAACGGCACGGCCAGCGCGAAGGCGACGAACGAGTTCGTCGGGAAGCCCGGGAGTTGGGTCTCTGCCTTCAGCCCGCCGGAGTTGACGGCCAGGAGCAGCATCGGGAAGAGCAGCGGTGCGACCACGTTCGCGGGCTGCCGAATCGTCCGGACGACGGAGCGCCGTCCGAGGAGGTAGACCTGGTCTACGAAACCGGTCACGCCGAGCCCATGGCGAGGCCCGGTTGCCGCTGATCGTCCTCTTCGTCGCCCGCGCCCTCGAGCGAGCGGCCGGTCTTGGCGAGGAAGACGTCGTCGAGCGACGGCTGGTGGAGCTCCAAGTTCTCTGGCTCGAGGCCGTCAGCGTCAAGGGCGCGGACGATGTCCGCGAGGCCGACCCTTCCGTCACGCAACCGGACGGCGACGCCCTTGGTCGAGGTGACCCGGTCGCCGAACCGCTCGAGAATCCCCGCCGTCTTGGGCAGGTCGGCTTCATCGCACGGGATCGCCTCCACCGTCGCGCGGCCGATCTCCGCCTTGAGCGCCGCGGGCGGGCCCTCCGCGACGATTCGGCCGTGGTCGATGATTCCAACCCGGTCAGCGAGGACGTCGGCCTCCTCGAGGTACTGCGTGGTCAGGAAGACCGTCACCCCGTCCTCATTGGCCAGCCGGCTCACTTCGCCCCACAGCGCGGTGCGGCTCTGCACGTCGAGACCGGTCGTGGGCTCGTCGAGGAAGAGGATCTCCGGGCGGTGGACGAGCGCCAGGGCGAGGTCGAGCCTGCGCTTCATCCCACCCGAGTAGCCGCGCACCTTGCGGTCGGCCGCCTCGCGCAGGCCGACGCGCGCTAACAGCTCGTCGGCGCGCCGCGATCGCTCGTGGCGCGGCAGGGCCTGGAGCGAGGCCTGGAGGCGCAGGTGCTCGCGTCCGGTGAGGAGCGGGTCGAGCGCGGCCTCCTGGAGCGCCGCCCCGATGCGACGCCGCACCTGCGGCCCCTCGCGGACGACGTCGAAGCCGGCCACGCGCGCGCTCCCCGAGGTCGGCGGCAGCAACGTCGTCAGCATGTGTACGGTCGTCGACTTGCCCGCGCCGTTGGGACCCAGGAACCCGTAGATCTCGCCCGGAGCGACGGCGAGGTCGATCGCGTCGACCGCGCGAGGGCCCTTCTTGAACTCGCGCACGAGCTGTTGCGCTTCGATCGCGGGCTCAGGCATCGGCTACGCCTTGTCGATTCGCAGCTCGTCGCCGAGCTCGACTCGCGTGGCGAGCGTCTCGCCCGCGATCCAGTCCCGGTGCTCCAGCAGGTCGGAACCGTCGCGCGGGAGCGTGAGGGCGATCCGGTCGGTGATCTTCAGGCCCACGTCCTTGCGCATCGTGTTGACCCGGTGGATCAGCTCACGCGCCCGCCCCTCGAGCTCGAGGGCGGGGTCGAGCGCGAGGTCGAGCGCGACCGTCAGCCCGTCCTCGCCGGCGACCGCCCAGCCGTCCTTGCCGCGGCGCTCGACCAGCACTTCCTCCGGCGAGAGCTCGTGGCCGTTGACCCGCAGCCGGCCGCCGTCCAGCTCCTCGAACTCGCCCGCCTCGAGCGCCGCCCGCACCGCGGCGAGCTCCTTGCCGAGCTTCGGGCCGAGCAGGGGCAAATTCGGCTTGACCCGCACCTCGGTCGCCTCGACGGGGCCGAACTCGACCTCCTTCACGCTCAGCTCGTCCGCGATCTCGCCCGCGTGGCCCTCGGCAGCCTCGGCGCCCTGGACGACGAGTCTGCGCAGGGGCTGGCGGAGCTTGAGCCCCGACTGCGCCCGAGCCTGGCGGCCGAGCTCGACCACGCGGCGCACCGCGGCCATCTCCTCGAGCAGCGCCTCGTCCGGCTCGGCGCCCTCGGGCCACCCGGCGAGGTGGACGGAGTCCGGCCCCTCGAGCACGAGCGTTCGCCAGAGGTGGTCGGCGAGGAACGGCATTACCGGCGCGATGACGCGCAGTGCCTGGACGAGCGACCACCAGAGCGTGTCGAGCGTCTCCGCCTCGCCGTCCCAGAATCGCCGCCGCGAGCGCCGGATGTACCAGTTGGAGAGGTCCTCGACGTAGCGCTCGAAGGCCGAGGTCAGGGCGGGAGGCCAGTAGCGCTCGTACCCGTCCTGCAGCTCGGCGACGAGCTGCCCTGTGCGCGCGACGAGCCAGCGGTCGAGCGCGTGCTGCGAGGACGGCTCGGCGCCCCATTCGGGCCGCCGGCCCGCGATGTTCGCGTACGTGACGAAGAACCCGACGGAGTTCCAGAGTGTCAACAGCCGCCGCTTCACCTCGTCCGCGAGGCCGTAGCCGAAGTTCACGTTCTGCTGCGGCGGCGTCGAGCAGTAGAGCCAGCGCATCACGTCCGCGCCCATTCGCTCGAACGCCTCGTTTGCCTCGATCGCGTTCCCGGTCGACTTGTGCATCTCGCGTCCGTGCTCGTCGTGGACGCGCTCGTAGGCGAGCACCGAGCGGTACGGCAAGCGGCCGACCATCGTCATCGCCATCACGCCGATTGAGTAGAACCAGAGCCGGATCTGCTCTCGGCTCTCCGAGATCCAGTCCGCCGGGAACCACTGCTCCCAGTAGGCGTGGTCGGGGAGATCGGCGCCGGTCAAGCCCTTCGCAGCGCCGGTCCCGTAGCCGCCCGGCACCCACTTCGGGCTTTCCCAGCCGAGCGTCGAGAGCGGGACGATCCCCGCGTCGAGCCAGGCGTCGCCGACCTCCGGGATGCGGCGAAGCTCCTCCTCGCAGGACTCGCAGCGGATCGGCACTTCGTCGATCCACGGGCGGTGGAGCTCCTGCAGCTGCTCGAGGCCGGCGGTCGCGCGCTCCTCGAGCTCCTCCCGCGAGCCGATCACGTTCAGCCGACCGCACTTGCAGGGATAGAAGGGCAGCGGCAGCCCGAAGTAGCGCTTCCGGGAGATGTTCCAGTCGCCCATGTTGCGCAGCCAGTCGTCCATCCGCTTCTTGTACTGCGGCGGCGTCCACTCGACCTCGTTGTTGGCATCGAGCAGCGGCTGCCTGAGCTCGGCCAGCGAGATGAACCAGTCGTCGACCATGCGGAAGAGGAGCGGCGTCTTGCAGCGCCAGCAGATCGGGTAGCGGTGGACGATCGTCCCGGCATCGATCAGAAGGCCGCGGTCCTCGAGCGCCTGGACGATCGGCTTGGCCGCTTCCTCCGTTGAGAGACCCTCGAAATCCCCGTAGCCGGGGAGGAAGCGCCCGGACTCGTCGATCGGCCCGAGCACGGGCAGACCGTGCACCCGCGAGAGCTCGAAGTCCTCGGCGCCCGCGCCCGGTGCGATGTGGACGATCCCGGTGCCCTCGTCGAGGGCGACGTCCTCCCAGGGGATCACGCGGTGGACGACGCCGTCCTGGGCGGGCAGGTCGTCGAACGGCCCTTCGTACTCGAGCCCGACGAGCTCCCCGCCGCGCACTGTCCGGACCGGCTCGACGTCTCCGGCGAGCTCGCGCACGCGCCACCCTCCATCCGGGCTCAGCACGTACTGGGCGTCGGGCTTCACCGCAGCGGCGACGTTGGCCGGGAGCGTCCACGGGGTCGTGGTCCAGACGACGAGTGACTCGCCCTCACGATGCTTGAGTGGAAAGCGAACGTAGAGCGACGGGTGCTCCATCTCGCGGTAGTTCTCCTCGCCGGACTGTTCGTGCTGCGAGAGCGAGGTGCCGCAGCGCGGGCACCATTGCGTCGAGCGGTGTCCCAGGTAGAGCCAGCCGCGCCGGTGGCATTCCTTCAGGAACCGCCAGATGTACTCGATGTTCGTGTCCGAGAAGGTGAGGTAGTCGTTGCCCCAGTCCATCCACATGCCGAGGCGCTTCGACTGCCCGATCATCACGCCGACGTACTTGGCGACGCGCTCCTTGCAGCGCTCTGCGAACTCGGCGATTCCGTAGTCCTCGATCTCGCGCTTGGAGTTGAGGCCCAGCTGCTTCTCGACCTCGACCTCGACCCAGAGGCCCTGGCAGTCGAAGCCGTTCTGGTAGCGCAGCTCGTGCCCGCGTGCCACCTTGTAGCGCTGGAAGACGTCCTTCAGCGCGCGGCCCCAGGCGTGGTGGACGCCCATCGGGCCGTTCGCGGTGATCGGCCCGTCGAGGAAGCTGAAGCGCGGCCCGCCGGCGTTCTGCTCGCGCAGCCTGTCGAACGTCCGCTCGTCCTCCCAGCGCTCGAGCACCTCCCGCTCGAGGGCCGGGTGGTCGGGTACGGTCGCCAGAGGCTCGAACAGCTCAGCCATGAGCCGATCGTACCGAGCGGGAACAATGGCTCTGCACCAAGCGTTTCACGTACCGGAGACCGGAGGTAAGAAAGGATCAAATGGCAGACAACGTCACCGAACAGACCTTTGAGCAGGAAGTGCTCCAGAGCGATTCGTCCGTGCTCGTCGACTTCTGGGCCGAGTGGTGTGGCCCATGCCACGCCATCGCCCCCGTGCTCGACCAGATCGCGGAGGAGCGCGACGAGCTCAAGGTCGTGAAGCTGAACATCGACGAGGAGCCCGCCGTGGCCCAGCGCTACGGCGTGATGTCGATCCCGACGCTGATCCTGTTCAAGGACGGCGAGCCGCAGGCCGCGGCTGTCGGGGCGATGCCCAAGTCGATGCTCGAGCAGCGCCTCGGCCTGGCCGAGGCTGCGGTCTAGCCCGGGTCTTTAGGCTTCGGCGTCCTCTTTCTCGGGATGCGGCACGGGCGCGACTGCGCGCTCGGGCGGCTCGTCGACAAGGCTCAGCACGCGCATGCCGTGCACGAAGACGATGGCTCCGCCGAGCCAGCCGCCGAGAGTGAGGAAGCCGAAGCCGACCAGGGTCAGCACGAACGGCCCCGTCTCGACGGCGCCGTGCGTGTAGCCGGAGTGGCCGACGAGCGCCGCGATCAGGAAGAAGACCGTCGCGGTCAGCATCGAGCACATGTGCCACGTCGCGGTCCACCAGATCTCCGAGCGCCACGTGAGCGTCAGCCACTCGGCGAACCCCGTCAGGGCTGTCAGGCTCGTCGCCAGCAGTCCGACGACCAGCGCGAGCCACCAGCCGTGCGCCGCGGCGACGTGCGCGACACCGATCACGCTCGCGAACGCCATCACGGTCGCCGCGGTGTAGGCGCCGATCGTCGCGTCGGTCAGCGGCGGATGGAGCGGATGGCCGGGCAGGCCGCGCCAGAGGTAGCTCAGCTTCATACGGGCGCCGGATTGTACGACGCGCGACCCGGCGGTGGAGGGACTAAGCCTGTTCGGCGGTGTCGAGGTAGTTGAGGAATGCGGCGTGCTTCGCGAGGTACGCCTCGAGCTGCTGAAGACCAACCTCGAGCCAGTGCTCGAGCCAGTTCTCGCCCAGCTCGTCTTCGACTCGGTGGAAGCCGCGATCGCTCATGATCAAATCATCGGGACGGAGCCGGGGCGCCGCAATGAGCCGTTCGGCCTAACTTTCGGGCAGACGCGGCCTATACCGTCAGTCCCGCGAGCGGCACCGGCGTCGTCGCCAGTCGCTTGCCGAGCTGCGGGCGCTGTGGCTCGGCGCGCGGAAGCGCCCCGGCGTCCGGGTGAGCATGGACGGGCGGGCCGTCACCGCCCGTGTCCTGCTCGTCGCCAACAACGCCTACGAGCTGCCCGGCGCGCTACGCGTCCTCGTTCCGCGACCGCCAGGCGGCTAGCACCAGCGGCACGTTCTCGAACGCGAGCTCGCGCGGAGGCGGCAGCTCGTCCGGGGCGAACCAGCGGAGGTCGTCGACATCGTCCGCAGGGCTTGCCTCGCCGCTCAGCACCCGCGCCGTCCAGTAGAGGTTCAGCGTCGCCTCGGCGGTCGAGTCGCCGCCGTACCGGTCCATCCAGACACCGAAGAAGTCGAGCGGCTCGACCTCGAGGCCCGTCTCCTCCAGTAGCTCGCGGCGCACTCCTTCGAGCGGATGCTCGCCTTCTTCGAGAAACCCGCCCGGAATGTCCCAGCGGCCCCTGAACGGCTCGCGCGCGCGGCGTGCAAGGAGCACGCGGCCGTCCTCGTCCTCGACGAGCGCACCCGCGGTCGCCTTGGAGCTCGCGTAGCAGACGAATCCGCAGTTCGGGCAGTCGACCCGTGCGCCGTCGCCGCGAAGCTCCGCTCTGCAACGCGGACACCACCTCCATCCGGTCAGCTCGCCCACGAGCCGCAACAATAGGAGCCCATGGAGGGGCCCGACGCCTAGGTTCGTCCCCGCAACCGTCACCGAGCTCTCGCGGGTGGCGCTGTTCAGCGAGCTGTCCGGCGAGAAGCTCACCGAGATCGCCCGGCGGATGGAGCGCGAGGAGGTCCCGCCGGGCCGCGCCGTCGTCCGCGAGGGCGACGACGCCGAGCGCTTCTACGTCGTCCTCTCGGGCCTGTTCGCGGTCAGCCAGGAGGACATCGGCCCGCGCCGCGTGCTGCGGCCGGGCGACTACTTCGGCGAGGTCGGCCTTGCGATGCACGTTCCGCGGACGGCATCGGTGCGCGCGCTCACGCCCGCAGTCGTCGCGAGCTGCGACCGGGCCGCCTTCGACGAGCTCCTGCGCCCGCTGTTCGCGGAAGACGGCGCTTGACGACGCACCCGGTGGGGGTGCTCAGGCATCCTGCCCGTCGGTGCGTGCGACTCGTCTGACCCTGCTCGCGCTGGCGGCGCTTGCCTGCGGAGCCGGGTGCTCGTCGGGCTCGAAGCACGCCGACACGACGACTGCGCGGCGCCGGAGCTTGCCGCCGCACCCGCAGTCGGCGGTCGCTCGGCCCGTCCGCTTGGCCGAGCGGGTAGTCGGCGCGCTTCCGCAGCCCGTCCAGGATGCGGCGGCGGCGCGGAGCGGCTCCGGGGCGCTGGTGGTCGGCGGGCTGAACGCGGCCGACACGTCGATCGGCGACATACGCTTCGTCTCGGGAGGAGACGACGCGCGGCACGGATCCCTCGCAGGCGTCCGGCACGACGCCGCGGCGGTCAGCCTCGGCGGGACCACGTACGTCTTCGGCGGCGGTGACGGTGTGCGCCAGCTCGACGAGATCGTCGCGATCGGCCCCGGAGGCGCGCGAGTCGCCGGGCGGCTCCCGCAGCCGGCCTCGGATCTCGCCGCGGCGACCATCGGCGGGACCGCCTACGTCGTCGGCGGCTACACCGGTGCCCGCTGGCTCGACACGATCCTCGCCTGGAAGCCGGGCTCGACGCCGCGCGTGGCAGGTCGCCTCCCGACCGCGCTGCGCTACGCGGCGGTCACCGCGGCCGACGGGAAGCTCGTGATCGCGGGGGGCTCGCTCCCCAGCGGAACGGCGAGCAACGCGGTGCTCGTGTTCGATCCCTCACACGGCGGCGTGCGTCGCATCGGCGTGCTGCCCGCGCCGACCACACACGCCGCTGCGGCGGCCCTGGGCGACACCGCATACGTCGTGGGCGGACGTGGGCCGACGGTCGGCACTCCGACGAGGCGAATCGTCG
The DNA here is from genome assembly GCA_046726435.1 of Actinomycetota bacterium. GTDB lineage: Bacteria > Actinomycetota > Thermoleophilia > Gaiellales > Gaiellaceae > AC-32. The sequence goes on along the minus strand of JBKPAM010000024.1, from coordinate 3,778 downwards.
CGGTCGACCCGGCCGCTCGGAGCGTCAGGCCGGCCGGCGCGCTGGCCGAGCCTCGTTCGGATCTCGCCGCGGTCGGGCTCGGCGGCCGGATCCTCCTCGTGGGCGGCCGAGAGGCCGCCGGCACCTCGGCGGCGATCGGAGAGCTGGTCCCGGCTCGGCACATAGCTTCGGCCCGCAAAGCGCACGCAAGGAAGGTCGACAACGTCTACGCCGCGGACCAGGCCGGGATGCTCAGCCCGGCGGTCCGCAGCGCGCGCCCGCTGATCTACGTCCCGAACAGCCAGAGCGACAGCGTGGACGAGATCGACCCGCGCACGTTCAAGGTCGTCCGGCGCTTCGCGGTTGGGGCGCTACCGCAGCACGTGACGCCGTCGTACGACCTGAAGACGCTCTACGTGCTCAACGACCTCGGCAACAGCCTGACGCCGATCGACCCGCGCACGGGAGCGCCGGAGAGGCCGATCCCGGTCGACGACCCGTACAACATGTACTTCACGCCCGACGGGCGCTACGCGATCGTCGTCGCCGAGCGGCTCTCGCGGCTCGACTTCCGCTTTCCGCACACCTTCCGCCTGCACCACTCGCTGCACGTGCCCTGCCGCGGCGTCGACCACATGGACTTCTCCGCCGACGGTCGCTACCTGATCGCGACCTGCGAGTTCTCCGGGCAGCTGATCAAGGTCGACGTCCGCACGGAGAAGGTGATGGGGCTGATCTCGCTACCGGGAGGCGGGATCCCGCAGGACGTGAAGCTCTCGCCGGACGGGAAGGTCTACTACGTCGCCGACATGGGCCGGGGCGGCGTGTGGCTCGTCACCGGCTCTCCGTTTCGGGTCCGCGGCTTCATCCGCACCGGGGCGGGCACGCACGGCCTGTACGTCAGCCGCGACGCGACCCGCCTCTACATCACGAACCGGGGCGAGGGCTCGATCTCGGTGCTCGACCTGCGGACACGCAAGCTCGTCAACAAGTGGCGGATACCGGGCGGGGGGAGCCCCGACATGGGCAACGTCTCGGCCAACGGGCGGGTGCTCTGGCTCTCAGGCCGCTGGAACAACGTCGTCTACGCGATCGACACGCGCAACGGCAGGCTCCTGGCGAAGATCCCGGTGGGGGCGAGCCCGCACGGCCTCTGCGTCTGGCCCCAGCCGGGCCGCTACTCCCTCGGGCACACCGGGATCCTGCGCTAACGGATTTCGCTCGCGCCTCAGACCAGCCGGTGCTGCGTGGCCCAGCGCGTCAGCTCATGGCGCGTCGAGAGCTGGAGCTTCCGGAGCACGTTCGAGACGTGGCTCTCGACGGTCTTCACCGACAGGTTCAGGCGGGCGGCGATCTCTTTGTACATGTAGCCGCGCGCGATCAGCTGCAGTACCTCCTGCTCGCGCGGGGTGAGCTCGTCAAGCTCCGCGTCGCCGCCGACGCGCTCCCCGGCCCGGAAGGCGTCGAGCACGAACCCTGCAAGACGCGGGGAGAACACTGCGTCGCCGCCGGCGACCCGTTCGACCGCGGCGGCCAGCTCCGGGCCCGAGATCGTCTTCGTCACGTACCCGCGCGCGCCGGCACGGATGATGGAGATCACGTCCTCGGCCGCGTCGGAGACCGAAAGCGCGAGGAACCGCACGGCCGGACGGTGAGGTGCGACCGCGTTGATCACGGCGTCGCCGCTGCCGTCCGGGAGGTGGACATCGAGCAGGACGACCTCCGGGTCAAGCTTCTTGATCAGCGGGACGGCCTCGGCCACGCTGCCTGCTTCGCCGACGACGCTGACCGTGTCGTCGAGCTCCGCGCGCACTCCGGCAAGGAACAGCTCGTGGTCGTCGACGAGCACGACCCGCCGCGTCATGAAGGCCTCCGCGGAAGCCCGAGCTCGACCTCCGTCCCCTCGCCGGGCGCGGTCGCGATGACAGCGCTCCCGCCCGCCCTCTCCATACGGCCCTCGATCGAGTCCGTCAGGCCGCGGCGGTCCGGCGGCACCTCCGCGCGGTCGAAGCCGGCGCCGCGGTCGCGAACGAAGACGGAGACGGCATCGCCGGTGACCTCGGCGAAGACGTCGATCTCGTCGACCCCCGAGAACTTGGCCGCGTTCGTCATCGCCTCTCGCGCCGCGAGCAGCAGCGCGCCGGTCGCGTCGTCCAGCGGGCAGTCGCCGGAGGTCGCGAGCTCGACGCGGATCCCGTGCAGCTCCTCGACGTCGGCGGCAGCAGCGGACAGCCCCGCGACCAGCGATGACTCCTCGTCGCCGAGCGGCCGGTCGTCGTACAGCCAACCGCGAAGCTCGCGCTCTTGACGGCGCGCGAGGGCGGCGACTCGGCGGGGCTCGGCCGCGTGCCGCTGGATCAGCGCGAGGGTCTGCAGCACCGAGTCGTGGACCCGGGCTGCCACCTCCGAGCGCTCCTCGGTGCGGATGCGCGCCGCGCGCTCGGCGTCGCGCTCCAGGGCCAGCCGCCAGAGCCAGGGACCGGCGACGAGGAGGAGCGCGCCCGCAACGGCGCCCGGGGGCAGCAGGGTCGTCGTCCCCACCTGTCCCCCCAGCAGCAGCACGACCCCCACGCCGGCGACCGCGACACCGGCATATGAACGCGGGGAGCCGAGCCGCAAGCTTCTGTCCTGCCACCACGCCAACCCGAGCCCGCCGGCGACGAGCACGATTCCCGCGACCGCGCGGTTGGACAGGCCGACCGCATGCAGCAGCACGACGCCGGCGACGAGCACGAGCAGGACCCACCACGGCCGCTTCGACGTCCCGTACGACCAGAGCGCGAGGTAGAGGAGGATCCCCGCCCCGCCCGCGAGGGCGATGAGCGCGAACACGAGCCGCACCAGCGTGACTTCGACGTCGAGGGCCTGCGCGATCCCCGCGCAGACCCCCGCGATCACGCGTCCTTCATCGCGTCGAGCGAAGCTCGGCACCGGCATGGCGCCTCATCGTACGGCCCGGACGACCTGGACACTCCCCACGCCGACGTGGGCGTCGAGAACGAGCACGCGCTTGCCCGTCTCGTCGAGCCCCTTGTCGACCTTCCGACCGTTGCTGTCGCTTCCCAGCAGGTCGACGGCGCCGAAGTCCGCGTCGGTGCTGACCCGGAGCGCCGCGTCATGCGGGACGACCAGCACGAGCCTGCCGATGTCGACCCTTGCGTCGAGGTGCGTCTCGCCGGGTGGGAGCTGCACGTCGCGCAGGTCGACTCGCAGATCGCCGATGCCCAGCTTGTAGTCCGGGCGGAGCTCGCCGAGGGTGCGGACGTCATACGCCCGGTCGCCGATGCCGTTGCCCACGTGCACGTGGAAGACCGCGGCGAAGATCGCCGCCGCAACCAGCAGGAACGCGAGGACGACGCCGACGGCCGTCGCCAGCCCGAGCGCTATCCGGCGGGGCAAGCGCCACCGGCTGTGTCGAGCCTCGACGGCAGGCTTCTCCTGCGAGGCGTCTGCCGGGACGTCTGCCGCCGGTCGATGCGTCAGCCAGAGCACGATTGCGCCGGCGATCAGGAGGAGGACCCAGGCAGCGTCGCCGCGCGGCCAGATGCTCACCCGCGAGAGCAGCACGAGCCCGGCCACGCCGACGAGCGCGAGGCCGATCAGCGGCAGGGGCCGGTCGCGCCGCCCGCGCAGCACCGACGCGGCGATCGAGTCGTCTTCGCCTTCGGCCGGGATGACCAGCGCGGCCGCCGCGTAGATGACGACACCGGCGCCGCCGATCAGCGCGAGGACGACGAAGCCGACCCGGTAGAACGCGGGATGGATGTCGAAGTAGCGCGCCAGGCCCCCGCAGACGCCG